>JAZUCV010000015.1:0-18146 GCA_045639285.1 Tidjanibacter sp. | reverse complement strand
TACAAAAATGAGCTGAAAAACGACTATATTAGACCTATATTAGTCATATAGCAAAAAGAAAAGGCGCTGATAATCAACGCCTTTATAATCAATAGTAATATTTCGTAATTGTTGCTAATCGTGGGTTACTTTCCGATGCAGAATTTAGAAAATATTTCGGAGAGGATTTGGTCGGAGGTTACTTCGCCGGTAATGGTGCCGAGGTAGTCGAGGACTTCGCGGATATCTCTTGCGGTCATTTCGGGTGATGCGAGGGTGATGCCTTGGCGCGCGCGCGCGAGGGCCTTATCGGCTCTGACAAGTGCCTCGTAGTGGCGGGCACCGCTTACCGTAACAGCGTCTGTATATATCCTTTGGCTATCAATCATAGCGGAGATACTTCTCTTCAATGTCTCAATGCCCAATCCGTTCTTGGCCGAGATGGTAACAACAGGGTGGGGGAGGCTGCCAGCCAGCCCTGCGGCCACTGTCGCACAATCGCTAATCGCCACATCGCACTTATTAATCACCACCAGGCATCTGTCATCTTCCCTACAACCAATCTCGTTCAATGCCTCTAAGAGTCCATTCTGCGCCTCCTCTGTGCTGGGCGGGAGTTGTGTGCCATCCACGAGCGCAAGGATGATATGAGCCTTATTAATAGCATTGCGGCTACGCTCCATGCCCATTTGTTCCAAGCGGTCGTCGCTCTGGTGCAGACCTGCCGTATCAATAAAGCGGAAATCTACTCCGTCTATATCCAGGTGCTCTTCGATTACGTCGCGTGTGGTGCCTGCCACCTCCGACACTATCGCTCGCTGGTCGCCCAGCAGTGTGTTGAGTAGTGTTGACTTACCAGCGTTGGGACGTCCCACGATAGCGACTCCCACGCCCTCCTTGATGGCTCGGCCAATGGCAAACGACTCAGTGAGTGACGCAATCTTGGCACTTATCTCCTCCATCAGTCGCATCAGCTCTGTGCGGTCGGCAAACTCCACATCCTCCTCACCAAAGTCGAGTTCAAGTTCCAACATCGCGGCAAGGTGCAGTAGTCTTCCTCTGAGCCTTTGCAGCTCCTCAGAGTAGCCACCACGCATCTGCTGGCTTGCCAGGTGGTGTGTAGCCCTGTCGTGTGAGGCGATGATGTCGGCCACTGCCTCTGCCTGCGAGAGGTCCATCCTTCCAGCCAAGAAGGCCCTTGCGGTGAATTCGCCTGCAGTGGCGGCTCGTGCTCCTGCCTCGACAAGGCGTGCAATAGTCCTGCGGATTATATATCGCGAGGCGTGGACCGTTATCTCCACCATATCCTCGCCCGTATAGCTGTGTGGCGCCTTATAGATGGCTACCACTGCATCATCGATTACGGCCCCGTCAGCCTCTATCACCTCGCCATAGAGCATCGTATAGCCCTTAGAGGTGGCCACAGTGCGCCCCTTGGCAGAGCGTACCACGCGGTCGCAAATCTCCGCGCATTGCTCGCCACTCATACGGATAACGGCTATTGCGCCACCCGTACCGCTACTAAGAGCCACTATGGTATCGTCGGTAATCATTGCCGAAAGATGGGTTATCTGTAAATCTCAAGTTTCTGACCTATACGCAGTTTCGATGCATCCTTGATGTTGTTCCACTGCATCAGCTGCTTCACTGTCACTCCCTCACGTCGAGCGATGGCGCCAAGCACATCGCCTTTCTTAACCGTGTAGGTGTAGGAGTCGATGGAGAACTCCTGCTTCGAGGGGTCGGCCTTGGTGGGCTTCAGATACTGTGCCAGATACATAGTATCTTTCGCCATAATCGTATCTTGCAATACAAGGTAATTCGATAAATCGGTGCGTGGCAGAGTGAGTGTATATGTCTTGTTCACCGCAGGCACAATATCAAGTCGATATTGGGGATTGAGCGAGCGGATAACATCAATCGGGGTCTTGATGGTCGAACTCACCTGTTCAAAGTGCATAATGCGGTTGAGGTGAATGGTATCGGTAGCCAGAGGCAGGGGTGAGGGGGTTGCTTCGATATCGTGCTGACGGTGGTAGTTATAGGCATATGTCGCACCGATAAAAGCAGGTACATAGTTGCGTGTCTCCTTGGGCAGGTAGGGGTAGATGCTCCAGAAGTCTGTTGCACCCTCTCCCGCACGTCGCATAGCCTTATTCACGTTGCCCGGACCGCAGTTGTAGGCGGCAAGCGCAAGTGTCCAGTCGCCATACATATTGTAGAGGTCTTTGAGGAACTTACAAGCGGCACGTGTAGCCAGCAGGGGGTCTTGACGCTGGTCGATAAAGGAGGTAATCTCCAACCCATAACTACGACCTGTCGAGAGCATAAACTGCCACAGACCAACAGCACCGGCACGTGAGCGAGCCACGGGCGAGAGTGCCGACTCTATGACGGGCAACATCCTCAACTCCAGTGGCATACCTGCCTTGTCCAGTTCCTCTTCAATCATCGGGAAGTAGTACTGCGACAGACCGAGCACCTTGCTGATAAGTGCTTTGTTGGTGGTGGTGTACGACACGATATGACGTTTCACCACAGCATTGAATTTCATCGGGATTGGGGAGAGAATCTTCGAAAGTCGCTCCGCATATACCGAATCGGGAATGTTGGTAACTGCCTGATATGTAGTGTCGATATTGATGAAATCGCTGATAAAAGTCTCAAAGGCCGCTACGCTGCTCTGCTCCTGCCACTGGGTGAGGAGTGAGTCATAGACCGAAGGGTCGGTAAAGGTCATTGTGTCGAGTGGTGATATGGTATCACCCGCCATGAGCAGCGAATCTGCCGACAAACTATCCTGTCGTGCTGCCTGAGCCTCTTCGAGGGCTTGTGTGGCTATCTGATTTACTATCTCCTCTACGCCTGCGGGTGGGTCCTGCGGGGTGGGAAGATGTCTGAGGATGGGGGATGAGGTGGCAAGCAGTGTGAGGACAATTGTCGAAAATGTGTGCATCGCTGTTGTCTGTTATTTTCAGTATTTATTATTCAATTAAAATGTAAATGACAAACCTACGCCAAGTGTGGTTTGTGCGCCAAGACCTGTGGTGCCTATACTACCTGTCACGGGCGAAATGTTCATCGTCAGGTCGTCGCTGATGTCGTAGTCCTGCATATGAGCGTCGATGTGGGCATCCATAATGTTGAGCAGATAGACTCCGACCATACCGATTATAGAGAGGTCGCGGTTACGGCGATATTGGTTTTTAAGGTTTTGCAGGAAACTATCGTCGTAGCGACCATTGAACTCATCGACTGTCGAATCATCGCCATCGGTCACCAAATCGTAGGCAAGTTTGAAACGCTGATAACCACGATTGTTCCAATCGATAATATAGCCCATAGTCACCATACCACCCACGAAAATAGGGGTCTTCCAGAAACTACCGTTATATACCTGACCGGCACCGGGGCATACCATCGACAGGGTGGTGGCCTTCTGAATCCTGCTTGTCTCGGAGGGGTAGTTGATAACACCATCGGTGAGCAGTGCCACATAGGAGATTATGGTTCCCGCAAAGAGCACCTGACGATAGGTGTTGTGGCGAATCATCTCGGTCTGTACGGGGTCTATCTCCTCGCGCGAAGCACCTGTGCGAATCAGGGCGTCGTACTCAGCCTTGAAGGATTGATATTTCTTGTTCTGTTGCAGACCAAAGACAAGTGGTGTGCCGATTGCTGCATAACCGATGGGTATCTTCCACGCCTGATTGTTGTAAACCTGCGCGGTTCCGGGCAGCAGTGCCGAGAAGGCGGTCAGCTTGCCGAGCGGCAGGGTGTCGCGGAAGATACGATTGTGGCGCACAAGCGGCGTTGTTGTCGAGTCGCTCTTCTCACCCTCTGTTTGCACTCCTCGAAGTGAGGCGACTGTTATCGAGTCGAGGGGAATGGCTATCTCCTCGCTGATTGAGTCGTGATTGATAGATAGGTTTGGCAGGAGGGCGTGTAGTCGGGCAAGCGAGAGCGAGTCGATAAGGCTCTCCGAACCTAACGAATCAACCACAAGCAGAGTGCCCGTAGTGTCGGCCTTGATAGAGGCTGCACGGTAGGGGGTGCCGAGCGAGTCGGTGAAGATAAGATTGCCGAGCGAGTCGAGTCTGGGAAGGCGCATCTCGGTAAGTTTTGCCGAGTCGATAATCTCCGGCACCTCCTCCTGTGAGCGCATACCGCCACTGACAATGAAGGCACGACGCAACGAATCGGCGCGCTCCACGGCACGCTCTCTCGCCTCACGCTCCTTGCGGTTTTGCGCACTAAGGCTCTGTGGAGCAAGCACTCCACAAAGAATCAGTGTCAAAACGGTAATCAGAAATCTCCCTCTCTTCACCCTTCTGTGTTGTTTTACAACTTATTCAACTTCGAAATCATCGCCTCTACCTCCTCATCAGACGAGAAACCGATGACGATTTTACCCTTGCCACCCTCGGTGCGCTTAATCTTGATATCCTCGGTGAGCAGCAGCGACAGACGCTCTACCAGACGGGTATAACTCTCAGGGAACTCCTCTTCGGCTTCGGTGTTGGGCTTTACGATATTTGCCTTCTTGGCGAGTTGCTCGGTTGCTCTTACCGACAGACCCTTACGCACACACTTGCGCAACAGCGTGCTCTGCATCTCCTCGGGAGCAGATGCGATAGCCTTGGCGTGTCCCATAGAGATAGAGTCCTCTTTCAGAGCTGCCTGAATCTCGGGCGACATCTGCAACAGACGGAGGTAGTTGGCAACGGTAGAGCGTTTCTTGCCTACGCGCTGTGCTACGTTCTCCTGAGTTACGCCACACTCGTCAATCAGACGACCAAGGCTGATTGCAATCTCCATAGCATTGAGGTCCTGACGCTGGATGTTCTCAACCAGAGCCATCTCGTGCAACTCCACCTCATCCACCTCGCGGATATAGGCAGGTACCTTCTCCAGACCTGCTGCCTGCGATGCACGCCAACGACGCTCACCACTGATAATCATATATTTGCCGGCAACATCCTTCTTGACGGTGATAGGCTGAATCAGACCGAGTGTGCGAATCGAATCTGCCAACTCGGCAAGTGCCTCCTCGTCAAAATTTGTGCGGGGCTGATTGTGGTTGGGGATAATATCGCCAACGGCAATCTCCTCCAAACGGGCTACACTCTTAGCCTCCTCCGAGAGGGACTCAATATCGAGAATCGCGCCTAAACCGCGACCTAAGCCTTTGTTCTTCATATCTATATCTCTTTAAGTTATTCTGCCTTTTTGGGACCCTTGTTGTTTCTGCGCAGGAACTCGGTTGCGCACTCCATATAACAACGGCTACCGGTACTTGCTGCATCGTAGAGGATAACGGGAATGCCGTGACTCGGAGCCTCGTCAAGCCTTACATTGCGCTGGATTACAGCGTCATAAACCAAATGCTTGAAGTGGTCGCGTACCTCCAAAATCACCTGATTGGCAAGTTTCGAGCGCGAATACATAGTCATCAGGAAGCCCTCAATGTCGAGCGACGGGTTGAGTTTGCTCTTCACCATCTTGATAGTGCTGAGGAGTTTGCCCAAGCCTTCGAGTGCGAAATAGCCACACTGCACGGGAACAAGCACCGAGTCCGATGCTACGAGAGCATTGACAGTGGTAAAACCGAGCGAGGGGGAGCAATCGATAAAGACGAAGTCGTACTTTTCCTTGATGGGGTCGAGCACCTCTTTCATTTTGTAGTGTCCGCCACCCTCGGTTGCGAGCTCTGCATCGGCACCTACCAGATTGATACTCGAGGGAAGAAGGTCAAGCCCCTTAACCTCCTCGCAAGCCACAATCACCTCCTCGGCCTTGCACTCGCCAACGATACACTCGTAGATACCCTTGTTCTTGATGTTGTGTCCAAGACCAGAGGTGGCATTAGCCTGCGGATCGGCATCGACCAGCAATACTTTATGTCCCAAAATTGCAACATTCGCTGCAAGGTTTATGGCGGTGGTTGTCTTTCCTACTCCACCTTTTTGGTTGGCAAGAGCCACAATTTTTCCCATACTCACTAAAAAGGTTATTTCAATCTGACAAAAATAGATAAAATCTCTGAGATTTTCCCAAACTTCGCGAAAAATGCGTACATTTGACGACGTTTTTACTTTTATTAAGAAATAGAATACCCTGATTATATGGTTGATTTAAGAGGAAAAAGTTTTCTGAAGATTCTTGACTTCTCGGCAGAGGAGATTTTGTATCTTGTCGATTTGGCAGCAAGACTCAAAGCTGACAAGAGGTCGGGAACTGAGCGTAAAATGCTGAGCGGTAAGAATATAGTGTTGCTGTTTGCTAAGGACTCCACTCGTACTCGCTGCTCTTTTGAGGTTGGCGCCGCAGACCAGGGAGCCCACACCACCTATCTCGGTCCGACAGGTTCGCAGATGGGCAAGAAGGAGAGCATTGCCGATACGGCACGAGTATTGGGCAGACTCTATGACGGTATCGAGTATCGTGGCTTCGGTCAGGTGGTGGTCGAGGAGTTGGCTGCCAAGAGTGGTGTTCCCGTCTGGAACGGTCTTACCAATGAGGCCCATCCCACACAGGTTATTGCCGACCTGCTCACTATGCGCGAACACTGCAACAAACCCTTTAACGAGATGAAATTCTGCTACTTGGGTGATGCACGATACAATATGGCCAACTCGCTGATGGTAGTCTGCGCCAAGATGGGTATTGACTACCGAGCAGCCTCGCCTGCCGCCTATGCTCCCGATGCGGAGCTTGTGGAGGAGTGTTGCAGGATTGCGGCCGAAAGTGGTGCGAAAATCACCATCACTACAGATGTGGCGGAGGCTGTGCGCGACTGCGACTTTATCTATACCGATGTGTGGGTGTCGATGGGTGAGCCTGAGGAGGCTTGGAGTGAGCGATTGGAGCAGATGATGCCCTATCAGGTCAATAGTGAGTTGATGAAAAAGACGGGTAATCCGGAGGTGAAATTCCTCCACTGTCTGCCCGCTTTTCACGACCTCGGAACGGAGGTTGGTCGTTGGGTTGCCGAGAGGTTTGGAGTGAACGAATTGGAGGTGACAAACGAGGTCTTTGAGAGTGATGCATCGATAGTCTTTGACGAGGCAGAAAACCGTATGCACACCATCAAGGCGGTGATGGTTGCTACCCTTGCCGATGAGTTGTATTAACGAGTAAAAATTAGAGATATGGAAGAGCAGTTGAAAGAGCCTCAGGTGGTTGAGGCTGAGGTTATTGAGAGCAGACCTCTAAACGAAAACATTAACTCCTCGGAGGAGCCTGCAAGTGCTCCCGAGAAGAAGAAATTTCCCGGGTGGAATGACCTCTTTGTGGCACTCGGAGTCTTCGCATTTTCGGTGATTATCGGCAGTCTTTTGCTGGTGGTTTTGCTGGGCGGAAATTTGGCCGATGGTATCCCCGCACAGTATACTTTTATCACCTACCTGGTGCAGATGTTGCCGGTGATTATCTTTATTGCAGTGCGTCGTCGTTCGCTCGGCTTGGGTTGCGGTATGAAGTTGGGTGCAGGCAAGGTAAATCCCCCTTTGGTGTTGTGGGGTCTGCTTTTGGTGCTGATTGCAGGTGTGGTTATCGAGCCCCTGCTTGCCACTATGCCTGAGGATAGCCTTGATGCACTTGAGGGTGCCATTGGAAGTGGCGGATGGGCACTTGTGACAACCACTCTCTGCGCTCCGATTCTGGAGGAGATTCTCTTCCGTGGCCAGATTCTCGGCTCGTGCCGTGAGAGGTTCGGAAAGTTCTGGGCAGTGATTATCTCGGCCATCTTCTTTGCATTGGCTCACTTCTCTGTGCCTCAGCAACTTGTGAATGCTTTTGTGGTTGGTCTTATCCTGGGCTATATCTATGTTCGCACAGGCTCGTTGCTGGCTGTGATTATCATTCACGCTATCAACAACGGTATTGCGTTTGTGTCGATGGAGCTCTCCTCGGATACCGCCGATATGACTCTGCGCCAGATGATCTCCTCGGACACTATCTATTGGATTGTCTATGGTGGTTGTGTGGTGGTTTTCCTGCTTGCTATGGTCAATGTTTGGCGCACTCTGCGTGCCAATGAGATAGTTGATGGCGGCTCGGAAGAGGTTATTAAATAATAAATTTAATAATTCTTACGTTAAGATAGCGATTAATTAGAGGAAAAACACTATTTTTGTCGATTGATGAGAAGGTTTTTTGCAATATTGCTCTGTGTGGCCTTGGGAGTGGCAATGCTCTCGGGCTGTTCTCCTTTGGAGGGAGGCTTGCGAGATAAGGTGATAGCCAAGGTGGGTAAGAAGAAGTTGCGCACCTCTGAGGCTGTTACCAATATCCCTGCCGGTCTGCCCGCAGAGGATAGTCTCCGTATGCTCGAGGATTATATCGAGCAGTGGGCGCGTAGGGAGCTGAAGTTGCAGGAAGCCGAGCGAGTTATCGGCAGTAGTGCGGTTGCTGAAGTCAATCGTATGGTCGAGGAGTATCGCTATTCGCTGCTTGGCTACCGATTGGATCAGAACTACCTCGATATGAAGGTTGATACTCTCCTTTCGGATAGTGTCGTAACGGAGTATTGGGAGCAGCACAAGGCCGATTTTGCTCTCGACCGTACGGTGGTTAAGGGTCGTATTGTGCGTGTGCCCAATAGTTATCGTCAGGCGGTGAAGCTTCTCTCGCTGATGCGCTCTACCTCGGAGGACAGACAGAAGGATTTTATATCCACTTGCGAGAAGAATAATTTTGAGACTCATTTCTTTGAGGAGGAGTGGGTCGATTTCTCGGAGTTCCTCTCCTATCTTCCCGTGCGTCGCGACCGTAGTTACGACTATATGCTCGATAGTAAGGAGGTGCGTGAGATGGCAGATGCGGATAACCACTACTTTGTGCAGATTACCGACTGTCTGCGTGCCGGCTCGGATGCCCCATTTGACAGAGTTGGCGATGCGGTAAAGCGAATCATCTTCAATCGTCGTCGCAATCAGGTGATTAAGGAGTATGAGGATAGCCTCTATAATGCTTCTCTCACTGAGGGCAGAGTGCAATTGATGCTCGACAAGGAGGAAGAGGCGGTTGTGACTCCCGAAGAGGTTGCGCCTGAGGGTGCTGCTGAGGAGAGTGTTGTTGAGGAGCCTGCCGAGGTTAAGGCAGATAGCGTGGCTGTAGAGCCTACGGCAGAGGTGGCCGACGGTGAAAGTTCGGAAGAAGAGAAAGAATAAATAATATATTAAAAAATGTTCAGACGTTTTGTAAAACTGTTTACAGTGAGTGCTGCTCTTGTGTTGGCGACCAATGTTGCCGCTCAGGAGCGTTTTGTGGTTGATAAGATTATTGCGGTGGTTGGTGGCTCGGCTATCACCTATTCGGAGGTGGCGGAGCAGGCGAAGGCTTTGGTTGAGCAGCGTCGCCAGCAGGGCTATACAACAGACCGTGACCCTATCAACGAGGCCCTTGAGAATCTGATGTTGCAGAAGTTGCTCTACAACCAGGCACAGATTGACTCGGTGATGATTAATAACGATATGATTGCTCAGGCAGTTGAAGAGCAGGTACAGGCTATGGTTAGCGAGGCTGGCTCGATTGCTGCATTGGAGGAGCGCGAGGGCATTGCTGTCTATGATATCCGTAAAAATCTGAGTAGCACTGTTGAGGAGCAGCAGTATGCACAACAGATGCAGTACGAGGTGACCAGCAAGGTAACCATCACACCGGGTGAGGTGGAGAAGTTCTACAACAGTATGGATAAGGATAAGCTTCCCATCATCCCCGAGCAGTATATCTACGCACAGATTACCAAGTTCCCTTCGGGGGCTGATGAGGCTAAGCAGAGAGCCAAGGAGCGTCTGCTCGATATCCGTGAGCGAATTATCAATGGCGAGCGTTTCGATATGATGGCACGCCTCTACTCGGCAGATGCAAGTAACAGTATGCAGGGAGGTGAGATGGGTTATCAGGAGCTCAACCGCTTTGTGCCTGCCTTCTCGGAGGCTCTCGGCAAGTTGGAGATTGGTCAGATTTCGGGCGTGGTTGAGACTGAGTATGGTTTCCACCTTGTGCAGTTGATTGATAAGCGCGGAAACCAGTACAATAGCCGCCACATCCTTATCAAACCTACCTTTACTCCCGAAGAGCTGGGTGAGAGTGATAAGTTGCTCGATAGCGTGGCAATGTTGATTCGTACCGACTCGATGACCTTCGAGGATGCGGCGCGTGAGTTCTCGGATGATAAGTATTCGCGCGAGAATGGCGGTATTGTTACCAATCACGAACTTATGGCATACTACGGTGCTAACGATACAAGTTTCTCGACTACCCGTTTCAATCGTGAGGATTTGGGCAACGACTACAATGCTCTGCGAGTATTGGCGGTGGGTGAGGTTTCTCCCTCGTTCCAGACTCAGGATATGAAGGGTAATCCTTTGAGCAAGATTGTGAAGATTATCCGTATTATCCCCGCTCACGAAGCAGACCTTGGCGAGGACTATCTCGATATCGAGAAGCTTGCTCTGCAACAGAAGCAGGACGATGAGTTCGGAAAATGGCTGGACAAGAAGATCGCTTCGACCTACGTTCGTATCGACCCCGAGTTCCGCGAGGGAGATTGGAATAATCCCAATTGGGTTAAGTAAATTAGTTTTGAAGAAAAAGATACCCCGCCCATTTGTAGGGTGGGGTATGCTACAAATATAGGCTTAGATGAAGTTGCTGAAAAATACCTTTATTCCCACACTGCTGTCGGTGCTTATGGCACTGACCCTCTCGGCACAACCACTGATGGCGCAGAGTAACGAGAAAGGCGACAGGAAACCTGTCGATATCTCCTCGCGTCTGCTCCGACCCGTTCAGGTGGGTGATAGTTCGGTAATGGCTATGGTGGGCGAGGTTATGCTCTTCCATAATGGCACGCTAATCACTTGCGACAGCCTTGTGCGCTATTCGGCAAATCGTGTGGAGTGCTTTGATAATGTGGTAATCAACAAGGATTCTATCTATGTCTATGGTGACCGTGCTCTGTATGATGGCGAGACAAACACGGCCGAGATTTTCTCTCCGCTGATTAAGCTTATCGATGGTAATGCTACCGTATATACCTACAACTTCCTCTACAACACCAAGGATAATATTGGCGAGTTCTGGGGTGGTGCGACCATGGAGCAAGATGGCAACCAGATGGAGGCCGACAAGGGTTACTACTATGCCGACAATCACGAGATTGTGGGTGTTGGTAATGTGGAGCTGCGCAATGATGAGTATATGCTGCGTTCCGACTCGGTTGGCTATAATTTCGATACGGAGGTGGCTAAGTTCTACGATCGCAGTGTGATATGGAATCGCAAAGGTGAGATTCTGAGTGCCGACAGTGGTGAGTATCTCTACCAGCAGGAGCGATACAACTTCCGTGGAGGAGCCTATATTCTCTCTGCCGACTATGAGATATGGGCAGATAGCCTTGACTATAATATGGCGAGCGAGGATGCGGAGATGTGGAACAATATTCAGGTGCGCAGCGACGAGGAGAAGACTATAGTTTTTGGTGACTATGGTCGCTATATTGGTGCTGAGGGCGAGGCGTTGCTTACCGACCGCCCGTCGCTATTGAGTTACCAGACCGAAAATGCCGATACCGTCTATATGCGTTCCGACTCAATATTTATCTATACGGTCGATTCGCTTGGATATTTTAAGCTCAACCGTCCCGACTCTACTGCTCTGGCAGAGATTGATAATATTGTGCAGGAGGCGGCAGAAGAGGAGATGCTAATGTCGGAGAGTGCTCCGGAAGTTGCAGACGCAAGCGAGGAGCAGACCGGTGAGGCTGCCGAGGCTGCCGAGGAGAGTGAGGCTACAGAGGTTACAGAGGTGGGTGAGCCTGCAGATGTGCCTGTCGATGAATCCCCTATGGAGAGTGAAACGTATGTCGCAACCGAAACCGAGGTGGAAGTTGAGGAGATAGCAGAGGAGGGAGCGGAAGAAGATAGCCCCGATGAGCCCGACGAAGGAGGAGATTCGGAGGAATCCGATGAGTCCGATGAGTCCGAAGAGGAACGGACGGACAGGGTTATTGTAGCGTTCCCGCACGTTAAGATGTATTCTGCCGATGCACAGGTGGTTTGCGACTCGCTGATTGCGTTTACTGTCGACTCAACTGCCCAGCTCCATATTGACCCTATTATGTGGAATGAGCAGAATCAGATTAATAGTAAGAGGGTAGATATCTATACCAAGGAGCAGAAGATTGAGCGTGCTGTCTTTACCGGTGAGCCGTTCCCGATGATGGTTGCCGAGGTGGATACCACACGCTATAATCAGGTGACGGGTAAGACCATTGAGAACTACTTCCGTGACGGCAAGATGTATAAGGCCGATATCGTTGGTAATGCTCAAACCTACTACTATGTGGTAGATGATAAGGATGGGGCAGTGCAAGGCTTCCTTGTTGCTGAGTGTGCAGATATTACCTTTAATATTAAGGACAATACTGTTGAGACTATTGTTTGGCGACAGAATCCCGAATATACGATCTATCCCATCACCAAGACACCCGCTACTCAGCCTCAGTTCTTCGACCACTACTCGTGGAATCCCGAGCTCAGACCTGCGCTCGAGGATGTCTTCGACCGTACGATTAATGAGTCGCAGCGAGCAGAGTATGAGGCTATGGAAAAGCCCAAGTTCCCTATTACCAAGTCGATAAACGCCTTCCGCGAATTGATGACGCAGCGTGGTAGTTGGGTGGATAGAGAGGATGAGATAACCGATCGCGCAAGGGAGTTTATCTCAACCCGAGAGCCGTACGAAGAGTAATTAATAAACAGAATAGAGATGATTGAGAAATATAATCAGGACTTAGAGGTTGCTTGCTACGAGAGTGATATCAACTCCCGTATGCTCCCCACCGCATTTCTGAATTTGGCACAAGAGGCTGCAAACCAGCACGCAAACTATCTTGGCGTAGGCTACGATGTTATGCACATCACCCGCAAGGCGTGGGTGCTCTCGCGTATGCACGTGCGTTTCAACCACACTCCCCAATGGCGAGATAAGGTAAACCTTCAATCGTGGCATAAAGGGGCGAACGGTTATCTCTATTTCCGTGATTTCGTGGTTACCGATAGTGCAGGCCGTGCGGCTATCGAGGCTACCACTTCGTGGCTGGTGATTGATATGGACTCGCGACGCCTGACCAAATATACCGAACTTGCCGAGGATCAGGAGCGCTGCATCTGCGAGGATGTAATTGCAGAGCAGGCACCTAAGATTGCTCTCCCCGCTGGCGCAGAGCTGCAGCAGGCGGGTAGCCATATCGCTCGTTACTCCGACCTTGATATGAACGGCCACGTTAATAATGTGAACTATGTGGAGTGGGCTATGGACTCTATCGGCTTCGATGTTACCTCCAAACTCCCATTGAAGGAGTTGTTTGTGAACTACAATGCAGAGGTGAAACTTGGCGACGAGGTAGTTCTGAAGGTGTGGGAGGATACCGAGAATGGTGCAGCAGAGGAGCGTATCTTCTATGTCATCGGTGAGGTAGGTGGCAAGAACTCCTTTATCGTTAAACTTGTTTTCTAATACCTTTTAAATAACCCTCAGATATGGCAACTGTTCCAACCAATATCCCCGAGAAGACTGTCGAGCGACTGAGCGAGTATCGTCGTACGTTGATTCGCTTGCGTCGTCAGGGCATTACCCACGTCTTTTCCCATGTCTTGGCTGCTCTTCACGGCATCACTGCTGTTCAGGTACGCAGGGACTTGATGTTGATTGGATTCTCGAGTGATACCAAAAAGGGGTATGATGTGCAGGTGCTGATCGACTTTATCAGCACAATTCTCGACGCATCGACCGATCAGAATATCGGTGTGATAGGTATGGGTCACTTGGGCCAGGCTATTACTAAATATTTCAATGGCAAAGGCCTGAAACTCAAGATTGTGGCCTCGTTTGATACCAACCCCGAGAAGGTTGGCACTGTTATCGACGATGTTCCTTGTATTGCTATGTCGGACTTTGAACAGGCGGTTGCCGAGCTGGATATCAATATGGTTATTCTCTCGTGTCCTGCTCGTGCGGCGGCAGATTGTGTTGTGCCAATTGTCAATGCGGGTATCAAGGGCGTGCTGAACTTCACTTCGTCGCCTCTGAATTTCCCAGCAGGTATTGTGGTGGAGAACTACGATATTACCACTCTCTTGGAGAAGGTGGCCTATTTTGTTAAGGAACGCGAGGAGAACGAACTTTAACCACCTATTATGAGTTTCTGCACGGTTATACGGCATGTGGCTGACGAATTAAGGATTATCTCTCCTTCGTCGGTTGCTGTGGGCTCATTTGATGGCCTGCACTTGGGACACCGTGCACTGATTAATAGGCTGAAAGAGATTGCTGCCGAACGAGATACAGCAAGCCTTGTGGTTACTTTTGACCCACATCCCCGTTTGGTTCTTGCTCCCGATAGCGACTTCCGTCTGCTGACTACTACCCGCGAGAAACAGGCAATTTTTTCAAAGTTGGGCATTGACTATAGTGCATATATCCCCTTTGACGACCCATATTATAACCGTAAGACCTATGGTCGTTTTGTGAAGTGGTTGCAGATGGCCTTCGATATGGAGTATCTGCTCATAGGATATAACCACCGCTTTGGCCGAGGAGGTAAGGGTGGGGCGCACAATATCGGTCGCCTGGCCAAGAAGTATGGCTTTGAGGCTGAGGTTTTTGGCCAACACCTGGTAGATGGTATGGCTGTAAGTAGTTCTGAGGTGCGCAGGGTGATTGCCGAGGGTGATATGAAGTTGGCTGCCAAGTTGTTGGGTGACCCCTATATGGCTATTCTCGATAAAGAGATCGGCGGTATTTGGCATAGTGACCACCCCGCAAAGTTGCTCCCTCCGCCCGATATCTATCAAGTCGTGGCCAATGGTTATGAGTGTGAGTGCCTTGTGCGCGAGGATGGCACAATAAAAATAAGTCAGCCTCTGCACGAAAAACAGGCGCACGTTTTGTTTATTGATAAATACCAATACTAATATATGAGCAATCGCGAATTCTACGATGTCCAGATTAGAGTGGGCTATAAAGATACCGATAAGATGGGTGTTGTGCACCACTCCAACTATGTGGTTTTCTATGAGATAGCCCGTACCGAGTGGCTTCGCTCGAAGGGCTATACATACCGCGAGTTGGAGGAGAGGGGTGTGATGATGCCCGTCAGAGAGATTCAGTCCAAGTTCTTGCGTCCCGCCTTTTACGACGACCTGCTTACTATCCGCATCTCGGTACAGAAGATGGGTGGTGTGCGTGTGGTCTTCTATCACGAAATCTTTAACCAGAGTGGTGATTTGATTCATACAGGCACTGCCGAACTTGCATTTATGGATGCCGAGAGTCGTCGCCCGTGTCGTGCTCCCGAGTGGTTTGTGGAGATGTTTGGGGTGGAGTAAAACTTAAAATTGTCATATTGTCACCCTATCTCTGTCGAAGTGTCAGTTGTGGATGGTTGGCACACAGTTTGAGTCTATACTTTAATAAAGGTATAGACTCTCTTTTTTTTCTCTACCTTTACTATATAAACGATAATTAGTATTACAAACATAAAGAGTGAACAAAAATGCAGAACGGAAAGATTGGGGTAACTACTGAAAATATATTCCCCGTTATCAAGAAATTCCTCTACTCGGACAATGAGATTTTCCTCCGCGAGCTTATCTCCAACGCTGTAGATGCTACTCAGAAGATTAAAACATTGGCCTCGATTGGCGAGTTTGATGGCACACTCGGTGACCTTACCGTGCAGGTAAAGGTTGATAGCGAGGCACACACCATCACCATCAGCGACCGAGGTATCGGTATGAGTGCCGAGGAGGTAGATAAGTATATCAACCAGATTGCCTTCTCGTCGGCAGAGGAGTTTATGGAGAAGTATAAGAATCAGTCGATTATCGGCCACTTTGGTCTGGGCTTCTACTCGGCCTTTATGGTAGCCGATAAGGTAGATATCTACACTCGCTCGTGGCGCGAGGGTGAGGCTGGTGTGCATTGGTCGTGCGACGGCACTCCCGAATATACCCTCGAGGAGTGGGTGTCGGAGCGTGGTCGTGGCACCGATATCGTGCTGCACTTGGCGGATGACTGCCTGGAGTTCAACTCCGAGGATAAGATTCGCGAGATGTTGCGCAAGTATTGCCGCTTCCTGCCTATCTCGATTGCTTGTGGCAAGGTTAAGGAGTGGAAGGACGGCAAGTATGTCGATACCGACCGTGACGAGATTATCAACGACACCGACCCTCTCTGGACCCGCAAGCCCAACGATATCACCGAGGAGCAGTACAAGGAGTTCTATCGCGCACTCTACCCGATGAGCGAAGACCCCCTCTTCAATATCCACCTCAATATTGACTATCCCTTCAATCTGACCGGTATCCTCTACTTCCCTAAGATTCGCAGCAATATCGAGGTGCAGAAGAACAAAATCCAACTCTACTGCAATCAGGTATTTGTTACCGACTCGGTGGAGGGTATTGTCCCCGAGTTCCTCACCCTGTTGCACGGTGTGATTGACTCGCCCGATATCCCCCTGAATGTGTCGCGTAGCTACCTGCAGAGCGATAGCAATGTGAAGAAGATTTCGAGCTATATCACTCGCAAGGTTGCCGACCGCTTGCAGGAGCTGTTTAACACTATGCGTCCTGAGTTTGAGGAGAAGTGGGATGACCTGCGTCTGTTTATCCAGTATGGTATCCTGACCGATGAGAAGTTTGCAGAGAAGGCCAAGGAGTTCGTTCTGCTCAAAAATATCGATGGCAAATATTTCACCCTCAATGAGTACTCGGAGCTTATCAAACCCGAGCAGACCGATAAGGATGGCAATGTAATCTACCTCTATGCAGATAGCCGTGAGACCAAGTATAGCTTTATTGAGGCGGCGCGTACCCGTGGATATGATGTGTTGCTGATGGACGGCCCTCTGGATAGCCACTTCATCAATTGGTTTGAGAGTAAGAATGAGGGTTGCAGCTTCGTGCGTGTGGATAGCGGTGTGGTAGATAAACTTATCCGCAAGGAGGAGCACCTGTCGATGGCTCTCACCACTGCCCAGCAGGAGATTCTTCGCCCCGTATTCGAGAGTCAGCTGCCCGTAGATGAGAAGATTCACTACAACATCGCTTTCGAGCCTATGGAGAGCACCGACACCCCTGTAACCATCACTCAGGATGAGTTTATGCGTCGTATGAAGGATATGGCGCAGGTGAGCGGTGGCGGTATGAACTCTTTCTATGCTCAGATGCCCGATAGCTACACCATCGCTGTCAATGCTAACCACCCGCTTGTGGCCGAGATTTTGGGCGATGTGGAGAAGAGCTATGGCGAGAAACTCCCCTCGATTAATACCAAGATTGAGTCGGCAGAGGCAAGCCGCCAGCACCTGATGGAGGTGATTAAGGATAAGAAGGATGAGGACTTGACCGCCGAGGAGCGTAAGGAACGTGACGATATCGATAAGAAGATTTCGGACCTCCGCACGCAGCGCACCGACCGCCTCCGCCAGATTGGTGGCGATAGCGCATTGGTTAAGCAACTGATTGACTTGGCATTACTGTCGAACGGTATGCTCAAAGGCGAACAGCTTACCAATTTTATTCGTCGTAGTGTGGAGTTGATTCACAAACAATAAATAAAAAAGCCGTATAATTGGCTATTTTGGTGTTAGAGGGGCCTGGGTAACCGCTCACATACGAGAAGTATGCTGCGCGGCTCCCCAGACCCCTCTGCCTAAAAATAGCTCAATTCTACGACTTTTTGGGTCGTGGGGTTAAATTAAAAACAGAGAAGGACCTGCTGTCCTTCTCTGTTTTTTTTTGATAGTGAGAATAGTAAGAATAGGGAGAATAGGGAGAATAGGGAGAATAGGGAGAATAGGGAGAATAGGGAGAATAGGGAGAATAGGGAGAATAGGGAGAATAGGGCTTCTCCTTACTCTCCCTAAACTCCTTAAACTCCCTACTCTTTTCCTACTATTAATCCTGCTTCGCACTCTTTTTGTTGCTCTTGCTCGGCATAGTCTGCCAGCAGCCTCTGCTCTTGCTTAATCGCAACATTCCCATAACTCCCATCAAAAAAAAGCGATCGTATCCGCAACCTCCGAAACCCACAATCGGTCGTGCCCGCTTTTGTTGCCTCGGCTCTGCCGAGGAGTAAGTCCCCCTCTAAGG
>JAZUCV010000014.1:0-31794 GCA_045639285.1 Tidjanibacter sp. | reverse complement strand
TTTTTCGGAATTATATACTTTAGTGTTGTAAATTAGATTGACATTAAATATCCTTAATGATATATTTATAAAAAGAACCCCATTGCTTGAACAATGAGGTTAAGAAACTATTTAATATAGTTTACTCTGATAGTTTATTAGAAATTTTTGTCGGAGCAAAAATTTAACAAACTCTTTTGATAAAGGTTTTTTAGCCATCGTATCAAAAGCCCCATTTCTAACTACCTGTGGGTATTAATTCCCATATTTTTCAGGATAAGGGTCAAACAAAATTAATTAAAATCCACTCAATTACAAAATTGAGTGGATTTTCTTTTTTTTCTCTGGACTTATAAACTCTTATTCTCTATAATTTATAGTAGGTCATTAATGCGTTATTGTGTAAAATGCTCAACAAATTCTGTTCCAGATAATTAGTGTCAGAAACTGTCAATTTTGCACAGTATCTTTGTAGTATAAATTAAGGAGGTAGAAATATGACGATTTTTGAGTTTAATAAGAGATTTCCAACTGAAGAGAGCGCAATTGATTTCATCATTGAAACCAAGTATAAGGATGGTTATGTATGTCCCAAGTGTGGTTGCATTCATAATATCTATCGTTCAAATGTAAAATCACGCAACCTCTATTGCAACAATTGCAATAGCCATTTTTCTGCACTTGCAGGAACAATCTTTGAGAACACACATCTTGACCTTCGTATGTGGTTGTACGCTATCAATCTTGTGATGGTGGCAAGAAAGGGCATCTCTGCTTGTCAGTTGCAAAGAGAGTTGGGTATGAAGTCATATGTATCTGCTTGGAGAATGCTCCGCATCATTCGTAATACTATGTCAAAAGAGGAGTATACAGACTCCTTTGAGGCTATTGTAGAGATTGATGAAACCTATGTGGGTGGTAAGCCTCGTAAGGAGAATAAGCACGATGAGAGAGAAACTAATGAGAAACACAACAAGCGTGGTCGTGGTACATCTAAAACACCTGTAGTGGGTGTTAAGGAACGCAACACAGGTAGAGTGTACGCTGTTGTAGCCAACAAGAACGAGGAAGGCAAGCAGATTAGTGGTAAGCAGTTGTTCAATGTGCTTAAAAAGGTCTGCAAGGAGAACACTTTGGTTATGACCGACCAATTGTCAAGTTATAACATACTAAATAAACCAAATGAGAAGAATCTTATTCGCCTGATGGTAGACCACAATGTGATGTACTCTTTGGGTAATGGCATTCACACCAACGGCATTGAGAGTTTTTGGGCTGTTGTAAAGCGTGGTGTCTATGGTATCTATCACAAAGTGTCGGTAAAGTATATGCAATCATATATGGATGAGTTCTGCTTCCGTATGAATCACCGAGATGTAAATGAGGCTTTTGGTGCTTTACTAAACCTTGCCGTGGCTGCATAAACGAGGTTGGTTTTCTCGTTTTTTATTTGTATATTTGTAATAAATGAGATATTTATAATAAAAACTAAACGATATAATATGACAGAAAATAAAGAATTTTTAAATGAAACGGTCATCAATGGAAATAGAGTCATCGTTGAAAATGGAGAAGTAAAGACAGTTTTAAGTGAGGAAGTTCAGAATAATGGATACATTCCATTGGAAACGGCTAAACAATTATCCATTGCAAGAATAAGAAAGGTAATAGCGATGGAGAAATATGGGAAGTAATATCGTAATACAACCAAGAGTATTGGAAAAGATTGATACTTTCTATTATAATATGTGGCAAAAATATAAGCACTCTTGGGGTGAAGAAGAAATTGTAAAATTGATTTCTGATGCTTACGATGAGGTATATAGCATAAAAAGTATTGTTACTCACCGTAATGCTACAAAAGAAGGATGGAAAGGTTTGTTTATGGCAAATTTTAAAAATTGGTATTTTGCATATAAAATAGATGGGGATACGATATTCGTGGAGGACGCTTGCCATAGTCAAAATATGCACGAAGCAATAGATAGAATAATGAGTCTTATTGAAAGAATCACAAATCTTCCTAATAATAATTAAAGCGTAGTCAGTTTATCTGCTACACCTTAATTTTGTCTATATTACAACACTAAAGTATATAATTCCGATCTTTTTTATACTTGATGGTAAAATAATGCTCGCAAACTGAAGCACTTGCTCTTTTGAATTTTTTACATCGCTAAAATATGCTCCAACATCAACAACCTCTTCTGCAAACTTATATTTACCTATGCCATTTTCATATGTATTGGATATAAGTGCATATGGATAATTAGAAAGTTCCACAACTTGCCCTGTTGTGGATGTATACCAGACCTCATTATTCGGAGGGAGATTAAGCGTAACTACATCGTTGCCGCTATTATTCTCGCTTTCCTCCCCATCTTCCATCGGAGGTAAAATAAAATTATTATCTATACTATTGTAAACATAATACTTACCCTTTGCAAATACGAGATTACCAGTAGATATCTGAAACTCCGCTTCATTTGTATATTTGCCCTTGATATAGGCCGTATTTTTATGGGCTGAAAGATATAAGTAATCTTTTACGAATGCATACTTATAATTGTTAAACGTGAAGAATGAACTATTATTTTCTCCGTTAAAGTTCTGCAACAACTCTATTTTGCTATCGTTAAAGATTATTAACGCACAGTCATATATTCCATTTAGCGAAACGGTGTTACTTGAAATAGTAATATCAATAGGCTCATTAAAGATAATAGAACATCTGTCTTGAATTGATGTGCCCTCTGCCGTAGAATAACCTGTTACATTGTATTTACCGGTTCGAATTGTTATAAATGTATTATCTTCCCAATTGCCGCTAAAAGAATAGATGGTGCCATTTTCTACATTTGTGAATGTTATATTATATGTAGAAGCGAGCAGATCTCCTGACTTAATTTTCTCAAAGAACTCATTAAACACCTCTCTGTTAGAGGTTGATGCTTTCGACATATCGTTGCCAATTGATGTGTCAAGGGTGTACATTAGGCGAATGTTTACTTTTTCTCCCATCTGCTCCTCATTGCTATTGTCTTTTGTGCACGACAACATTCCACATAAGACTGTGAGATACATTACAAATAATAGTTTTTTCATAAACCAAAATATTGTTACCGTAGCATCTCCTTTGCGGTGGATTAGTATAAAAAAAAGAAAGTGTGGAGATGATTTCGTCTATCAATCTGAAGGTTGTGGAAATACCTATGCAAGAATAAACGATACAATGCCCCACACCTGGATAGTATGGGGTATATATGCACAAAGCGTGCATAGCCACATAGCTATACAAGAAATGAGTGCTGTTCGTATGTCCTCTTGCGTTGAAAACTTCCACATTTTCAGATTAGGACTGCGAAAACACTTTCACTAATTAATATGTCTGCCGAAAGCACAATGCCCTCGACTCCACAAAATTAAATAATGTTTTTCAAATGAACAATACCAATGGCTGTATTGTAGAATAATCATACCGGATTTATCGTACGCGCAGGCAGTGATTTTGTTGTCCGTGAGTAGGTGGCTGGCGGGGGAGAGGTGGGTATGAAGAGGATTAAAATAATAAGGCGTGCGGGGAATTGCGCTTACTAATTTATTCTAATTTCATAGGAGGATTTTGCATTTTTAATTTAAAAACGTATCTTTGAAAGATTAAAGTGGTGTAATATATCCTGCCTCTATTTGCGGAGAGGCGATGGTGACGGTAAAATGCACATTTTGAGGGCTTTGTGGTATGAGGATTGCAGACAATCTCTAACTGCGAAGCAATATTTGGAGATAACAAAAACGTTAAATAAAAAATAAAACACAAGACCTATGAAATTTGTAGTATCGAGTTCGTCGTTGTTGTCGCTCTTGGCAGCAACCGGTAAGGTGGTAAGTTCGAAGAATACACTGCCTATTTTGGATTATTTCCTCTTTGAGTTGAAGGGTGACACATTGAAGGTTACTGCATCCGACTTGGAGACCACTATGGTTGGCTCGCTCACCGTTGACAGTGTTGAGCGCGAGGGTGTGATTGCTGCTCCCGTGAAACTTATGCTCGATTCGCTCAAAGAGTTCTCCGACCAGCCCCTGACTATCGAGGCTAACGAGGAGAGCTGGGAGATTTGCATCAAGTGGAAGAGCGGCTCGCTCGCCATCCCCGGCACCTCGGGTCTGGGCTATCCTCCCATCGCCGAGCCCGCAGAGGATAAGTGCGAGGTGGAGATGGATGTGGATGTCCTGCTGGCAGGTATCAACAAGACAATATTCGCAACTGCTGATGACGACCTGCGTCCCGTGATGAACGGTGTATATGTTAACCTCGCAGGCGAGGGTCTGACCTTTGTGGCTACCGACGCTCACAAGCTCGTTAAGTTTACCGCCGATGAGGCCGGTGTTGAGCAGAACGCCTCATTCATCCTGCCCAAGAAGCCCGCAAACCTGCTCCGCAACCTGCTCCTCAAAGAGGAGGATGCTGTGAAGGTATGCTTCGACAAGAAAAACGTGGTCTTCACCTTCTCCGGTAGCACTCTGACCTGCCGTCTGATCGAGGGTAACTACCCCAACTATAACGCTGTGATTCCTGCAGCCAACCCCAACCGAGTGATTGTGGACCGCGTGGAACTCCTCAACGCCATCAAGCGTGTGGCTGTCTGCTCGAACCAGGCTACCAACCTGATTGTGCTCAGCATCGCATCGAATATGATCAACCTCACCGCACAGGACCTCGACTTCTCCTACTCGGCGAAGGAGGCTCTCAGCTGCAGCTACGACGGTGAGGCTATCACCATCGGCTTCAAATCTACCTTCCTCGTGGATATCCTCTCGAACATCGAGACCCCAAGTGTGGTTATCGAGCTCGCTGACTCGTCGCGTGCAGGTGTCTTCAAACCTGTATATGATGATAAGCAGCCCTATACTACGCTTATGTTGCTTATGCCAATGATGATTAACGCGTAAATTTTGCTCTCTTTGGGCTCTTTTTGCCTCTTGCCTTCGTCACATAGTTCCGCTATGCTCCTCGGCTGCGAGACAGAGGTATATTATAGTTCCGCTATGATAATTGACTGCGAAGCAAGATAAACCCTGAGAGTAAAAAACTACAGACATAGAATTACGAAATTCGATGAAATTAAAATTAAAGAGGCCGATTGTATTTTTCGATCTTGAAACGACCGGAGTAGATATCGCGCACGACCGCATTGTTGAGATTGCGGTGGTGAAGGTTGAACCGAGTGGTGACAAGGAGGTGAAGGTGAGGCGTATCAACCCTGGTATGCCCATCCCGCCAGCGGCTACCGCTGTCCATGGCATTACTGATGAAGATGTTAAGGACTCGCCTCGTTTCGAGCAGATTGCTCGCTCGCTCTACGCCTTTATCGACGGGTGTGACCTGGGTGGTTATAACTCCAACAAGTTTGATGTGCCGATGTTGGCTGAGGAGTTTCTCAGAGCAGGTGTTGAGGTCGATTTTAAGAATCGAAAATTTGTCGATGTGCAGACCATCTTTCACAAGAAGGAGCAACGCACACTCTCGGCAGCCTATATGTTCTACTGCGGCAAGGAGTTGGAGAATGCCCACTCAGCCTCAGCAGACACCCTCGCCACCTACGAGGTGTTGGAGGCACAGCTCGACCGCTACCCCGACTTAGAAAACAGTATTGATTTCCTGGCCGAATACACCTGCCGTGACCGCTCGGTGGATTATGCAGGGCGTATTATGCTGGACGACAAAGAGTGTGAGGTCTTTGCCTTTGGCAAATACAAAGGTCAGTCGGTGGCTGAGGTGTTCCGCAAGGAGCCGAGCTACTACGATTGGATGATGAAGGGTGATTTCCCCCTCTACACCAAGCGTGTGATTACCGAAATCAGACTCAGAGAGATTGCTACCAAATAGTTAGAATGAAGATTTTTGCAAAAATAGCAGTTTGCTTGCTCCTGAGCATTGCAGGTGTTGTGGCAAATACCACAACTCTCTCGGCTCAGAGCAACGACAATAAGGTGATTGCGGTCGATGGTCGCAACTACTATATCTATACCATCTCCGCGGGAGATACCTACTACTCCCTGTCGCGCAAATATGGCGTTACGGAGCAGGAGATTCGCCAGAGCAACCCCCGAGTGGAGATGTTGCGCACGGGAGAGACAATTAAAATCCCCTGCCAGGAGTTGCCCGAAGAGAAGATGTCGGCTCGTAAGCGTGCGCGTCAGTTTACTGACCATATAGTCAAGCAGGGCGAAACAACCTACTCGATTGCGCGTAGTTACTCTATGTCAGTCGATGCCCTGGTGGCAGATAATCCAGGTCTTGACCCGTCGCATTTGGCTGTAGGACAGGTGCTTAGTATTCGTAATGCTGAGAAGGGTGGGGCGTCATTCTCCGAGATTGACGAGCAGATTGCCGACTATGCCCGCACGATGAACCAGCACTCGGACGACTATATCTACCACAATGTGGTGCTTGGCGAAACCATCTTCTCGCTGAGCCGTCGTTTCGGGGTGGCTGAGAGTGCGATTACCGATAATAACGACCTTGCAGCGGGATTGAAGGTGGGTATGATTATCCGCATCCCCTCCGACAAGAGCGATGTGCCCGCCACAAGTGAGGCTGCCGAGGCTGTGGTGGTGCTTGACGAAGACCCTGCCGACCTGCCCCAACCAGGCGAAGAGGGCTATGGCGACCCGATGTGGGGCTTTGAGCCAGAGATAACAGATGGTCTGGAGGTTGCCGACCTGGGTGGCCGACTGAATCTCTCTATGTTGCTGCCGCTGACCAACGCTTCGGGGGCGGTGCGCAATATTTTTGCCGAGTTCTATCAGGGCGGATTGCTCGCCTTGGATAGACTCAAAGGTGAGGGCTACTCCGTATCGCTCGACCTCTTCGATACCCGTGATGACTCGCTGAGGGTTGCCGAGATTGTGGAACAAGAGGCGTTCCGTGAGAGTAATCTGGTGATTGGCCCTGTCTATGAGCGAAATATTAATCCTGTGTTGGAGTATGCTGAGCGTGCAAGAATCCCCGTTGTGTCGCCTCTGGCGGCTGTGGAGAGTGCCACCTCGCCATACCTCTTCCAGCTCTCGCCCGATGCAGAGCAGAAGAGCAACGGTATAGCTGAACTCTTTACCGAGGATAAGAATATTGTCTTCATCACCTCAGGCCAGACAGATACCGACTTTGAGAGCGAGATGAAACGACTTGCTGAGGGTAAGCCATATCGCACCTTTGCATACAACAAGGAGCTTTTACACGACCTCGATTCGCTCTATTTCGCACCCGACGTGGAGAATATGTTTGTCGTGCTGCCCCGCAGGGAGATGGATGTGGATTTGATATTGGCGGCTCTCAGCTCGATTCAGAACAACCGAGTGGCTCGCTCTATCCGTACGGGCAATATTCGTGTGGTGGGTAGCTCGCGCTGGACAGGCTATGAGGCGCTGGATAGAAACCTCTTCTTTAAGCTCAATGCATCGCTTGTGGCCTCCTACTTTGTTGACCCTACGAGCGAGCGCGTAAAGCAGTTCGATAAGGCCTATATCAAGGCGTACAGCAATCTGCCAACCCTCTACTCATATCGAGGATACGATGCGGTGATGCTCTTTGCAGAGGCTATGCTTTCGGGTGGTGGCGATTTGACTGTTCGACTAAACACCACAACTCCAACACTCGTTCCTTACCACTTTGAACCACTCGGTGGGGTGTATAGAAATATGCATTGGAACTTTATCCAATATAGAGATGACTACACAATCGAGTTGAAATAGTGTGTGTCGTATGATATGCAACAGGGCTGTAATCCTTTGATTACAGCCCTGTTGTTTATGTGCTATGCCGCCTACTTGCCTATGGCGAGTGTCTGCTCGGCAGTAAGTTCGGTGAAGTCGCGGATGATTAGGTCGGTCTTGGCATTGGCATTGATTTTATCTGGCGAGAGGGTAGTGGCAACGCCAATCACCTTGTTCTCTGCTGCGTGTGCCGAGGCAATGCCGGAGAGTGAGTCCTCAAATACCACACACTCATCGGGCTGGTAGCCGAGCATACGGGTTGCGGTCTGGAAAATCTCAGGGTCGGGCTTGCGGCGTGTCACCATATCGCCATTGACCTTTACGTCAAAGTATTTCTCAATATCGAGTGCGCTAAGCACAAAATCTACATTTTCCTTAGGGCCCGACGAGCCAACCGCACAGCGAACACCAGCAGCAGTCAGTTCTGCCAGATACTCCTGCAAGCCTGCAACAGGCTCGATAGTGGCAGCATACAGTTCGCGATAGATGGCCTCCTTCTCGGCGGCAAGTGCATCGATACCAAGCTCCTCAATCACCTCGGCGGGGAGGATGGCGGGGATAATCGTATCGTTGCCCTGACCGAAGAGTTTGTCGATATCGGCAGGGGTGAGTTCGGTGTTGTGGCGACGGCAAAACTCGGTAAATGCGGCGATGTGTGCATCGAGATTGTCAACCAACACACCATCCATATCAAAAATAGCTCCTTTAATCATTTTTAAACATTTTTTGTTTTGGGGATAAATAAGTATGTGGGGTTTTTATTGCTCTGAGTTATTTATAATGGGCGTTCTGCCTTGATTATAAGCCGTTTAAGGCTTGATAATCAAATCTTCTTCTATAACCTTGGGTACATAGTGCACGCCATTCTTGCGATAGTAGTCCCTGCCTCCGTCTGCGCTGATCGGGGCCAGCTCAATCTTCTCGGCACCCTTGCCAATGGCAACAATGAGTATAGGCTCGTAGGGGAGCGAGAGCGCCTCGCGCACAGCCTCGCGGTTGAAGGCAGCAATGCAGATACCGTTCAGACCAATCTCCACCGCTTTGAGCAGCATAGTCTGGGCTGCAATGCCGAGGTCGATATCCACATAGCGTACCTCGGGAATGGTGGAGCATACAACGATGAATGCTCTCGGCTCAGTGCCCGGGATGGGGAGTTTCAGCTCTTTCAGTGCACCGCCAAGACGGATGTGTGGCAATACCTTCTCGGCCTCGTCGGTCAGCACGGGGCGGAAACGCAACACCTGCTGGTTGCAGGCTGAGGGGATACGGCTGCATACACCGATAATGTGGCGCAGTTGGTCTTCACGCACGCGGAAAGAGTTGTCGTAGCCACGATAACTGCGATTGCGGGTGATGAGTTTGTCGAGCGAGGGCTTGGCCTTGGGTGCTCGTGCGGGGGTGGAGCGATAATCCTCCATTTTCTTTTCGAGATAGTTATCTGCCATTGTGGGTGCGGTTTTTGTTTTACAACCACCAAAGATAATATTTTTTTTCGTTTTTCTATACAGAAAACATTTATGCGTAGATATGAACCTATTTTCCAACCTAATGTAGTAATAGGTATTGAGGGAAAATCGTATATTTGCATAACTAACTTTTTTACCAATTTAGAGTAGATGATACAAAATTTTTACACACTCTCCACAGAAGTGGTTGCCAAGCAGCTGAAGGTGACACCTGCCGAGGGTCTTAGTGCCGAGGAGGCTGCCCGCCGTCTTGAGTGTAACGGAGCAAACGAGTTTGGGAAGACTAAACATACCTCCCTGATAGTTAAGTTTTTGAGCCAATTCAAGAGTTTTATGATTCTGGTGCTCATTGCGGCTGCTGTTGTGTCGGGCGTGGTGGGCTATATTGGTGGCGAGGGTATGACCGACGCCATTATCATTATGGCAATCGTGGTGATAAATGCCATTATCGGAGTGGCACAGGAGGCCAAGGCGGAGAAGTCGCTCGACGCATTGGAGCAGATGTCTGCCCCGCACTGCAAGGTGCGTCGTGGTGGCAAGGTGCAGATTATACCATCGCGTGAGCTGGTTGTGGGTGATGTTGTCGTTATCGAGACGGGCGATAGTGTCCCTGCCGATTTGAGGCTTACCGAGGCACTCAACCTACAGATTCAGGAGGCTGCCCTGACGGGTGAGTCGCTTCCTGTCGATAAATCCACCGCTACCATTGAGGGTGAGGTCGCTCTTGGTGATAGGACAAATATGGCCTTCTCCTCGTGCAGTGTGACCTACGGTCGTGGTGAGGGTATCGTGGTGGCGACCGCCACCGCTACCGAGGTGGGTAAGATTGCGGCTATGATTCAATCAGTGCCCGAGATGAAAACTCCTATGCAACAGCGACTTGACGGTCTGGGCAAGGTGCTTGCTATTGCTGCTCTGGCTATCTGTGCGGTGATATTTGTTGTGGGTGTGCTCTACGGCAAACCCATACTCGATATGTTTATGACGGCTGTCAGTCTGGCGGCGGCTGCCATTCCTGAGGGTCTGCCTGCCGTATCGACTATCGTGTTGGCTATGGGTGTTCAGCGATTGGCAAAGCGCAACGCCATAGTTCGTAACCTGCCATCGGTGGAGACGCTTGGCAGTGTGACAGTTATCTGCTCCGATAAGACGGGTACGCTTACCCAGAACCGTATGACGGTGACTGAGATTTTTGTGGATGGAGCCTCCTGCGATGCTGCATCGGAGGGGGAGAGTGTGGCTGCTCTGTTAAAGGTTGCGGCACTCGCCAACGATGCCAAGATTTCGCGTGAGGGAGCCGAGTTGAAGACCATCGGCGACCCGACCGAAACAGCCCTTGTGGATATTGCACTCTCGCACAACTTCGATAAAGATGACCTTGAGGGTAGGTTGCCTCGTGTGGCTGAGGTGCCATTTGACTCGGAGCGCAAGCTGATGTCCACAATCCATAAGAGGGAGGATGGCTATGTGGTGGCGGTCAAGGGTGGTTTGGATGAGCTCTTGGCGCGTTGCTCGTCGGTACTTGTTGCCGGTCAGATTATCCCGATTGATGAAGGCCTTCGTGCCACAATCTCCGAGGCTAACCTCTTGATGGCTTCGCGTGCTCTGCGTGTGCTGGCTATGGCAGCCAAGAGGATTGATGCAGTGCCTGCTGAGGTGACAAGCGAGAGTGTGGAGGGCGACCTTATATATTTAGGTATGGTTGGTATGATTGATCCGCCTCGCACCGAGGTTGCCGGCTCTGTGGCTCAGTGTCGCGGTGCAGGTATCCGACCGGTGATGATTACGGGCGACCACCTAATCACTGCATCTGCCATTGCTCGTTCGCTCGGCATTATGGCCGAGGGCGACAAGGCGCTGACGGGTGCAGATGTTGAGCAGATGAGCGACGAGGAGTTACAGGGGGTGGCCGGCTCGGTATCGGTATTTGCCCGTGTGGCACCCGAGCATAAGGTGCGTATTGTGCGAGCATACCAATCGCTGGGCAATGTGGTGGCTATGACGGGCGACGGTGTCAATGATGCTCCCGCGCTTAAGCTTGCTAATATCGGTGTCGCAATGGGTATCACAGGTACCGATGTGTCGAAGGAGGCTTCGGATGTGGTCTTGGCCGATGATAACTTTGCTACGATTGTGAGTGCCGTGTCGGAAGGACGCAGGATTTACGACAACCTGATGAAGTCCATACAGTTTATGCTCTCGACAAACCTGGGTGAGGTGTTGGTACTCTTTATCGCTGTTATGCTCAATATCGACACGCCGCTGTTGCCGATACATATCCTCTGGATTAACCTTGTGACAGATAGTCTGCCCGCTCTGGCACTCAGTTTCGACCCGGCAGCCAAGGAGCTGATGCGTCGCAAACCGATAGACCCCACGCAGGGCATTATGACGCGTGGCTTCTCGCTGCGTCTGCTCTTGCAGGGTGCTTGTATCGCAATGCTGGTGCTGATTGCCAACCGAATCGGTGCGCAGACCTCGCTCGAGGCTGCACGCACTATGACCTTTGCGGTGTTGGCATTCTCGCAGATTACCATTATCTGCAGTATCCGCTCCGGTATGAGTTGGGCTGGTAACGGCCTATTCTCCAACGGTTTCTTGTGGGGTGCGGTTTTGTCTGTTATGGCTCTTATGAGCATTGTGCTCTTTGTGCCGGCCGTGCAATCGATATTCCACGTTTGCTCGCTGAGTGGCGTGCAGTGGATGTGGGTGGTCGGTTTGTCGCTTGGTGCTATGGTGCTGAGCGAGGTGGTGAAACTGATTGTCCGACTTGCCAGACGATAATTTTTTGACGATATTCTATTGTAAATAGAACTAAAAATTGTATATTTGTAGAAACGAAGAGCCGTCGTTTATCTTGTTAGCACAACTTAAATAAGACTCTCGAATTAATGTCAAACTTAAAAAATAAGAAATTATGAAAAAGATTCTTGTTACTCTGGTGGCTATATTTGCTACTGTAACTATCGCAAGTGCAACTGATTACAATTGGGCAGCTGGTGTTAAATTTGGTAGCGCAGCTTCGGGTATCAGCGTTAAGAAAAATATGGGTGGTGCAGCTCTCGAGGGTATCGCTTCGTTCTATTATAATAATGCACTTGGTGTAACAGGTCTGTATGAGTTGAAGAGCGACCTCGGTAGTGGTTTCGAACTCTACTATGGCGCAGGTGCTCACGTTGTTCTCGGTAATGATGTGTTTGGTGCAGGTGTTGATGGCGTTGTAGGCGTTGAGTATCAGATTCCTGGCGCACCTATCTCCGTCACTTTCGACTATAAGCCCAGAATTAGTTTTAGTGGTGCTGGTACCGGCTTCGATTTTGTAGACTTCGGTTTGGGCATCCGTTACTGCTGGTAGTCCCAAAGCCTAACGGCACTATATAATAATCCCCGAGCAGGTTTATCTCTCTGCTCGGGGATTTTTTTTCTGTTTTACGCTCTGGGTGTTTTGGGCTAAAACGTCAGTTCTAGCGTGGGGGTGTATGTGCAAAAATCCTCGGTGCGGAAGCAGAAGTGGCGCAGACCGTTGGTGATCATAATCTGAGGGGCACGAAGGGTGGCATTGTAGCGCACGGCCTGAGCATAGACCTCGCGGAGCACATCCTCGCGCGTAAAGTCCACGTTGGTCTCTTTGCACTCAATGACAAGTTGTGGCGAGCCACTCTTATCGACCACAACCACATCGGCCCTCTGGTGGGTGCCGCCAATCTCCACAGGGTACTCCAAGACAATCTGGACAGGCAGCAGATGATAGCTCTCCAGCAGCCACGCCACAACGTGCTGGCGCACCCACTCCTCGGGGGTGAGTACCACATAGCGCTGGCGCACGGAGTCCCAAACACTCACTCCCTCGCTGCGACGAAGGGCACGAAGTGTGATGCTCGGAAAATTTAGTTTGCTATACTCTTCCATTTCTCCAAAAAATAGCCTATTTTTACACTTTATTGAGTACAAATTTACGTTTTTATATTTGTAACCGAAGACGATGAAACAATTTTTCGCAATATTTTTATCCCTTTTCTGCTCTGTCGCGCTGACTGCTCAGCCCCTTGCCGACTACTCCGACCCCGAAGTGTTAGGTGTCGGCAGGCTCGCTCCTCGAGGTGAGATTAACCCCTATGCCTCTCGCGATGAGGCAATTGCTGGCAACCTCGGTGGTGAGTATATTATCCCCCTGGGTGATTGGCAGACCACAGAGAGTGCCGATGCGGTAACCTACTCGACACGTTTTAAGGTCAGCTACCGTTGGAGCGACCGTGTGGTGTTGTTGCGTGTTGAGGATGCTACCTCCTCCTACGAGGTTACGATTAATGGGACTCCTGTCGGCTATTCGCAGACAGGTAGTGGCAGTACGGAGTTCGACCTCACCAAATTGTCGCAGGAGAATTACAATACGGTAGAGATTAAGGTCTTCAAACACTCGATAGCCGAGGTGCTGGAGGATGGCAGAGAGCATCGTGGGGAGGCGCAGTTCCGCCGAGCAACCATCATCTCGCAACCCAAGGTACGTATCCGCGATATTAATGTAACATCCACATACTCAATTGGTCAGAGCAATATGATGATTGAGGTGGATATGGAGAGCCATCTGCTCAACTCCAAGGAATTTAAGGTATATTACGAGCTTATTGCCCCCAATGGCGAGGTGGTTTCGCACGGCAACCGCACCTTTACGACTGATATGTTAAAGGGTGATAATGTGATATTTATGGCTTCGCTGAGTGATGCACTCCCCTGGAATCACGAGACACCATACCTCTATCGACTTGTGGTGCGCACCCAATATGAGGGTAGGTTTAAGGAGTATGCCTCACGCCGTGTTGCCTTCCGCGATGCGGTCTATGCCGATGGCAAGATTGCACTCGATGGTAAGGTGATAGATATGGTCACTGCCGAGGCTGCCTTCGAGAACGATGCTCAGACCACCTTCGACAAACTGAGTGCGCTGAAAGAGAGTGGCGTCAATTGCGTGGTGGTGACGGGTGGCAGCCAGCCCGATGATTTCTACACCGTGTGTGACCGATTGGGACTCTATGTGCTTGATTGTGCGGATGTTGATACTTCGCGTGGTGGCGACCGTAAGGTGGGTGGCAACCCCTCCAATGACCCTCGCTGGAGTGCCGCATTTACAGATAGGGCTGTGCGTATGTACCACTTCTCGCAACATCACCCCTCGGTAGTCGGTTTCTCGCCTGCTACTCGCTCGGGTAATGGTATTTGTCTGTATGAGAGCTATTTAGCCCTTAAAGCCTTGGAGAGCGAAAGACCTATTTGGTATCCCGCATCGGAGGGTGAGTGGAATAACGATCCGATGACCTTTGTTGCTGAGAATCAGAGCGATGGCGGTGTTCGCATTGAGGGTGAGAGAGTGGCCGAAGGGTTTATCAATATTGTCAATGACAACCAGCTGTCGCCCCTTCGTGCTGTGGTTCGTACCGTTGTTAAACAGGGCGGTGCGGTGCGTAGCGAGAAGGAGGAGCCGGTGCGTATTGCAGCAGGTGGCTCACTGATGACCACCTTCTCGTTGGCCGATGTGCGCACCCAGCGCAAGGCTACGGTGATTGTCGAACTACTTGCAGAGCCTATGCCCTATGAATATAACCTCCCGGGCGAGCCTCGCAAACTGACACTCAAAGAGGAGATGTTTGGAGTGAGCGATAAGGTGGAGTATGTGGTATTGAAAAGTGTTGAATTCGAAATCCCCGCTCAGAAATAAATATAAAGGCGAACTTCTGCGTTACGCTCGACTCGGCAATGCTCCGTTACAATAATAATTACAGTATATCGAGTTAATACCTGCAAGTAGTACTCGTACCTAAATTAAATACAAGAAAGTAAGATGTTAGATTCTAATATCTTACTTTTTTTTGTATATAATACTGTGGTAATTTGATTAATTGTTCTAATTAGTTACTTTTGTACCGTTAAAAGACAGAATAAATGTCTTTAACGGACATATTTTGAAAGTGTTATCGCTTTATCCTTGTTAGAAAATCTGACAGTTTTCATAAGAGAGAGGATGGGACGACAACGCTCTTCCTTGTGTAGTTATGGCATCGTGGCTTTCTGGTCACAACTCCATACTATTCAAGTGTGGAGTTGTGTATTGTTGTTATTCTCTCTTAGGTTTTGTCAGAGCCTTCTAACAGATAAACAATACATATCCACACTTTCTTTTTATGTTACCTTCAGCGTGTTAAGCAAGAGTTTAATATAAAGAGTCACATATTTAATTGTTATTATTATGAAACGAATCGCTATTCTATTGCTGACAATGATTGGCTTAGTGTCTTGTTCTAAAATTTCCGAAATGGAAGATCGTATTAGTTTATTAGAACAAGATATTACTACTATTAAAGCAGCTGTTGACCAACTTAAAACAGCTTATAATAATGGTAAAATTATTAAATTGGTAGATCCCATAAATAATGCCGATGGGAAAACCGGTTGGAAAATTGTCTTTTCTGATGATTCCTCTATTAATGTTTTTAATGGAGCAAACGGTACCAATGGACAAAATGGAATAACTCCCTATTTGCTGGTAGATCAAGATGGTTATTGGTGTGTTTCTTATGATAATGGAGAGACATTTACTCGTATTAAAGATAATAATGGAGAGTATATAAAGGCACAAGGTCCCCAAGGTGAGCAAGGTCTCCAAGGTCCCCAAGGTGCGGAAGGTATATCTGTGCGAATTGTTGTTAATGACTTGGGGTACTATGTTGTAGAGATGTACTATCAATCTAAACCTAATGAGGTAATAGAATCCATTGTCACAAATTATACAGCCGATACATCGAAGATTATTAATTCTATTACACAGGATGATAAAACCAATGTAATTACAATATCGTTGGCAGACGGCACCTCTTACACTTTTAATAAATGTTATAATACCCCTTCTAGTATCGTAACTCTGCAAACAAAGAATGTTGTTTTAAGTAAGGGAACCACAGAAGTGATTGAGTTTCGAGTTAATCCCTCAAATGCTATTTTTAATTATGATGTTAACTCTTTGAATTGTGAGATTGAGCTGGATATGGTGGGTAAGACCCGTAATTCTTATGTGACATCTCCTGAGAATTATAATCTTATTAAGGTGGAACAGTCTGTTGATGAAAATGGCGTGATTAAACAAGGTCAATATAAAGCCTATATTGCAGATAGCGATTTGTCAACAAATTACAATGAGCAAGTAGCCTTAGTTCTTAATGTTAACGATAGCAATAATCAGCCCATACAGGTTTCATCCACAGTATTCAATGTTGTCTATGCAGGTAATACTCTCTCGTATTTTGCCTTCTTGGCGGAAAATAACACAAGCGTAGCGTTAGACGTAGAGATGTCAATCGATGGATACAATTTAGCGATTACCACTCCTTTGATATCCAATACAAAGAATCTTGTGGCTACTTTTGTGACCAATGGAGAAAAGGTGTTGGTAGATGGAGTCGAGCAAATCAGTGGTGAGACTCAGAATGATTTTTCAAAACCAGTTACTTATTCTATTGTGTCTGCTGATGGTACGGTTGCTAAATATGTGGTAGACCTTAGAACTACTGGTCTGTCTATTGTAATCGTTAATACTCCTAATCAGGTTGCTTTACCCCCTAAAACTGCTGACTGGTTAGGTGATGTCGAATTGACCATTATTAATAAAAATGGTGAAATTGATTATAATAATATAGTCAATATGCGAGGTCGTGGTAATACAACATGGAGCTATCCTAAGAAACCTTATGCGATCAAACTAGATAAGAAAGCATCTATTTTAGGCATGCCAAAACATAAACGATGGGTGTTGCTCGCTAATTGGATGGATAGAACAATGCTCCGTAATCGTGTGGCTTTTCGTATTTCAGAGTTGACTGATTTGGCTTGGACACCACGAGGTGAATTTGTGGAGTTGGTACTTAATGGTAAACATGTAGGCAACTACTATCTGTGTGAGCAGATTAAAATAGATGAGAACCGTGTTAATATTGCCGAGATAGAGGATACTGACAATGAAGGTGATGCGGTAACAGGTGGATACTTGATGGAACTAGATGTCTATTATGATGAGATGTTTAAGTTTAAATCATCTGTTAGAAATCTTCCATATATGTTCAAAGATCCAGATGAGATTACTGATGCTCAATTCCAATATATGCAGAACTATGTAAACACCTTGGAAGAGGTTTTGTATGACGATGAGCGTTTTGCTGCAAGGGAATATGAGGATTATCTGGATGTAGATTCGTTTATTGATTGGTGGTTTGTTCATGAACTGACAGGAAATACAGAACCGCAGCACCCAAAGAGTACATATATGTATAAAGATAGATTGGGTAAGATGCACGCAGGTCCTGTTTGGGATTTTGACTGGGCTACTTTTGTGCCTAGTAAGACAAGTTCATATGGAGCAACAAGTGCTACTTATTATCAGAGATTGTTTACAGATCCGATTTTTAAGGCTCGTGTGAAAGAGAGGTGGACTATATTGAAACCTAATTTTGAAACAGTTCCTGCTTATATTGATGCTGAGGCTGATAAGTTGAGAGTTTCCGATGAAATTAATAGTGTCATGTGGCCTATTGATAAAACTACAAATGGTGATGAAACGATGACCTATCAAGCAGCCATTGATAGAATGAAGGCCTCATATACTGCTAAACTTAATTGGTTAGATGCTAAGATTCAGCAGTATTAACGGAAATGATGAAACTGCATTTGTGTAGTTATGCATAAATAAAATAGGCTGACTCCAAGAAAGAGTCAGCCTATTCTGTTTGTTTGTAGATTCTATCGGGGCAGGCGAGTGCCGTAATCGGTGTAGGGGGTGACAAAGAGATAGACTATCTCCTCGTCGTTGGTGCCACATTCGGCGTGCATAATACGTTCAACAACAAACATATCCGTACCCGAGTTGCGCTCTTCGGCGCGGGTCCACACCAGATCGCCAACCTGAGGCAGGCGTTCCAGAGATATGGTATGCCCCGTGCGCCACTCCTCGGCAATGTGTATCAGTGCGACCTTCACCATAGCTGCCTGCTCCGAAAAGGTATGTTAGCAGCAACCCTTGTCGCCACAGTCGCAACCGCCATCACCGCAGTCGCCACAGTTGCAATCACCGCAGTTGCAACCGCCGTGTGCGTGGGGGTAGTCCGCCTCGGTAGCCTCGCGTACCTCTACAATCTCGCCACTGAAGTTGAGGGTCTTGCCAGCCATAGGGTGGTTGAAGTCCATCTTCACGCTCTCTTCGCCAACCTCGGTAACAACACCTACAACGTGCATACCATCGGCAGTCATCATAGGAATCTGGTTGCCAACTACGAGCAGACCATCCTCCACCTTACCGTTAATCATAAATGCAGCGGTGGGAACATCGATTACCATATCGGGATTGCTCACGCCATAGCCCTCCTCGGGGGTGAGGGTGAAGGCGAAGGTGTCACCCACCTCTTTGCCCTCGATGTTAGCCTCGAACTTGGGGAGGAGGAAACCTGCACCAAATACAAAACCAAGAGGACGCTCCTTGGTAGCCTGGTCGGCCAACTGACCGTCAACAATCAGCTCATAGGTGAGCTGTACGAATTTCTGTGCTTCTACTTTCATTTTCTTTTGTTTTTATGTTTTGCAAATAAATTATCTTGTCTTCGTAGGCCACAAAGATAACGAACTTTTTGGAAATTTCGTACATCTTGCAAAATGCTTGCTCTTTCCTTCCGCTCTTCGCTAACAGCACTGCTTGGTGGGAGTTTAGGGAGTTTAGGGAGTTTAGGGAGTTTAGGGACTCTCCCTACTTACACCCTAATTAAAAAATCTTTAAACTCTTTTCGGAGCTATTTCTCGTCACCATTTTCCGTTGTGCGGGAGGGTATTTCCAATAGGCAAACACCCTCCTGACTAATAGTCAGAAGGGTGCGGAAGTGAATCGGTAAATTATTGTGTTGTTGTTATTTAATCGGGTTGATGAGTTGCAACATATACTCGTCTAACCAGTCGGTGGTGGTCTTCACCCACTCGCGTTTGAGGCCTACGACCGTGAAGCCCTTGCTCTTGAAGAGGTTGAGTGAACGGGTGTTGTTCGAGAGGATATTGCAGTAGAGTTGGTTGAAGCAGAGGATGTGGAAGGCGTAGCGGATGAGTGCCGAGAGGGCGCTCGATGCATAACCCTGACCCTGGTCCTCCTTGTCGTATATGAGGATACCCACACCTGCGCGCTGGTTGTAGGGGTCGATATCGAAGATGTCGATACTGCCCACGGGCTTGCCACTCTTCTTCGACTCGATAATCAGTCGCATCTGACGAGTTTCGTAGATGTCATACTTCTGATTCTCGATAAACTGGCGCAGGATATAGCGCGAGAAGGGTGCGACGGTGTTGCTCACCTTCCAGATATTGGTATCATTTTCCCATTTGTAGAGAACATCCACATCTTCGGGCTCCAGTGCGCGGAGGCGGATGATATCGGTTTCCAATGCGTTCATATTCGCCTGCTCTTACTTGTCCTACAATCCAATTATCTTATTGCGTATCAACATAGCTGCACCCAGCGCACCCGCATCTGCTCCCATCTGCGAGAGGCGGAACTTGGTATCCTTATATACCAGGTTGAGCGAGTATTTGTTGGTGGCCGACTTGAGGGGCAACATCAGGTAGTCGCCTGCCTGTGCGAGGTTACCACCGATGATTACCAACTCGGGGTTGAATATGTTGATCAGGAATGCAATACTCTTACCAATCTTCTCACCTGCCTCCTCGATAAGCTCAATCGAGAGGTTGTCGTCGTTCTTGGCTGCCGAGATGATGTCGTCGATATGGATGTGCTCCCCGCCGTCATACTTCTCACGGAGGATGGAGTTTACGCCCTGCTGAATCTGGCGCATCATCTTGCCCTCAATGGCAATACCCGACACCTCGGTCTCCAAACAACCCTTCTTACCACACGCACAGATAATCTCGTTGTTGAAGAAGGGGGTGTGACCAAACTCCCCGGCAAAGCCCGACTTGCCATAGTATAGCTTGCCGTCGGTCACAATGCCAATCGCCACGCCACGACCCAAGTGGAGGTAGAGGATGTTGCTCTCCTCCTTGCTGCCACTTGCGAAATACTCGGCATAGCAACGAGCGCGTGTGTCGTTCTCGAGCAGCACGTTGACGCCTGTCTGCTCCTCGATAATCTCGCGCAGGGATTGGTGGTTGGAGGTGAAGTACATATAGCTGCGACCTGTGTTGGAGTCCACACGGCCGGCAATACATACACCCATACCGAGGATCTTGTTGCGCTCAACACCGCAGTTGTCCAGGAAATGATTTATTTTCTGGCATATACGAGCCAAACACTGCTGGTTGTCTGCCAGCTCGAAGGTGGACTCGATGGTGCTGAGGATGACGTTATTTTTGAGGTCGGTGAGTACGAAGTAGATAGAATCACGGCCAATATCGACACCCGCAAAATAGATGGCGGTGTTCGCCAGACCGAATACATTGGGGCGACGACCACCTGCCGTCTCTACCTTGCCATTGTCGGTCACGATATTCTCTGTCACCAGATCGCCGACAAGCTTGGTGATGGTTGGCACGCTGACGTGAAGTTCCTTGGTGAGTTCCGCAATGGTGCACTCGCCATTTACAGCCATATAGGCTATGATGCCGCGCTTTATCAGCAGGTTTTTGTGCGAGATACCCTTTGTCTCGTCATCCTGCTGATTGAAGAAATCCTTCAAAAGCACTAAATTTTTCTCCTCTTCCACGTCGGGTAATTTTTAAGTAATCTAATTCGATACAAATATAAAATGAATTTTTTTAAAAACAATGGCTCTTTTTAATTTTTTTTAAATTTTTAGTGATTTTTTTTAGAAAATAGCCATATCTATAAGATTAATTTTAAATACTCCCTTTGCGATTAACAAAAAAAGAGCCGAATCCTTGTGATTCGACTCTCTTTGCTTGATTAATAAATCGGCTCCAAAACCCTCTGCATACTCGGTTTTTGCGGGTATTTAAAAATTTTCAAAAATCTATTATAAACTTAAATATCCATAAATCAGAGTGTTGTGCTGAGAGGCTTCGGATTGGCGGTGATTAGAGTGTCTGTTTTGAGATAACCTCGACCTCTTTATTAATTTTTTTGATTAATCCCTGTAATACCTGACCGGGGCCCAACTCCTCGAAGGAGGTGGCACCGTCGGCACACATACGCTCCACCGACTGAGTCCAACGAACAGGCGATGTGAGCTGAGCGATAAGATTCTGTTTGATCTTCTCGGGGTCTGTATATGGCTGAGCATCAACATTCTGATACACTGCGCAGCGGGGTGTGTGGAACTCGGTAGCCTCGATTGCCTCCTGCAACTCTGCGCGAGCAGGCTCCATCATTGGGGAGTGGAAGGCTCCGCTTACATTGAGCGGGAGTGCGCGTTTGGCACCGGCCTCTTTGAGTGCCACGCAAGCAGCCTGAATACTCTCCACCTCACCTGAGATGACAACCTGTCCGGGGCAGTTGAAGTTGGCGGCAACCACCACACCCTCAACACCTGCACATACCTCCTCGACCTTCTCGTCGGCAAGTGCTATCACGGCAGCCATTGTCGAGGGCTTTGCCTCGCACGCCTTCTGCATAGCCTCTGCACGGGCAGCCACCAATCGCAGACCATCCTCAAAGGAGAGTGCTCCGACTGCTGTGAGTGCGCTGAGCTCGCCCAGCGAGTGGCCTGCCACCATATCGGGCTGGAACTCCTCGCCCAGGGCAACTGCGAGTGCCACCGAGTGGAGGAAGATTGCGGGCTGGGTGACACGGGTCTGTTTCAACTCTTCGTCGGTGCCACCGAACATAATCTCCGATATCTTGAAGCCGAGAATCTCATCTGCTTTGTTAAATAGCTCACGAGCCTTGGGGTTGCTGTCGTAGAGCTCTTTGCCCATACCTGAGTATTGGGCACCCTGACCGGGGAATACAAATGCCTTTTTCATACCTTATTATATAAGTTCTTAGTTTTTGTTTTCGGTGCAAAGATACTCTTTTTATGTTTTATCTCTAAATCTCTGCTCGGTTTGGTGGTGGTTGATGGTGGCGATGTGGCGAAAATGGGGCGAGATAGGGTGAAAAAATGTTAATAAGTTTTGGAGCGTGGAGTTAGTTACTCCGAAAAAGAGTGCTAAATTTGTGCCCTAAATTGGATAATTGTGCCCCTTTGGGGTCTAACAGAGTGGATTATGAGAGCGATTTTGTCGGTTATTACATATATATTATTGGTGCCTTGGGTGATACTGTTTGTGATTGTCCATACCCTGATTTGGCTTTACTGCCAGCTCTTCGACCGCAACGGAAGGTTGATGCAGTGGGCTTGCCGTTTCTGGTCGAGCAGCCTCTTTGTGGCTGTCCCCGGTTGGAAGCTGAGAGTTGAGGGTGCCGAGAATTTAGACCCGAAGAGAGCCTATGTGGTGGTGATTAACCATCGCTCGATGCTCGATATCCCCGTTATGCTCAACCTGAACTATATGTTCAAATGGGTGAGCAAGCGCGAGGTATATAAGATTCCTGTCTTCGGCTGGGTGCTGTGGGAACGAGGAGATATCGCCATCAATCGTGGCAATGCAGCCTCTACGATGGAGATGATGGAGAAAGGCAGGGTATTTTTGGCTAATGGCATAAGTGTCAATATGTTCCCTGAGGGTACTCGTAGCAAGGATGGCGAGATTCACCGCTATAAGGATGGTGCATTCTACCTGGCGCACGATGCGGGAGTGTCGATTCTTCCCTGTGTGATGGATGGCACGGATAGGCTTTTTGACGGTTGGAAGATTGCACGATGCACCGTAAGGCTGAGAATCCTCCCTCCGATTCCTGCAGAGGAGGTTGTCGCAACGGAGCCTAAAGTGATGTCCAAACAGGTACAGGCGATGGCTGTCGAGGTGTTGGAGCAGATGAGAGCCGAAAAATAGTGGTAAGTGTGACAAGAGTTGTCAAAGATAACCATTTACTTTGCGGCCGACCGCTTATATTGAGTTAGAAGAGAAAGAGAAAAACATATATAAAATGGCAGTAAACTATACTGAGAAAGATATTAAAACCCTCTCCACACGCGACCAGATGCGTCTGCGACCGGGTATGTGGATTGGTAAACTCGGCGATGGCACACAGCCCGACGATGGTATCTACACCCTGATAAAAGAGGTGCTCGACAACTCTGTCGATGAGTTTATTATGGGTGCGGGTAATCTGATTGAGGTGACTATCTCCGAGGATAAGATGGTGACTATCCGCGACTATGGTCGTGGTATTCCTCTTGCCTCGCTGAGTGATGCTGTGTCGAAAATCAATACGAGTGGTAAGTATGGCTCAGGCGCTTTCAAGAAGACGGTAGGTCTTAATGGTGTGGGTGTCAAGGCGGTGAATATGCTGTCGAGCAGCTTTACCGCACGCAGTGTGCGCGGTGGTGAGGCTCGCACTGTGAGCTATAAGACAGGTATCGAGGTGTCGGATAACTGGGAGAGCAATGTGGCCGAGAAGGATGGCACCACTATCTCCTATCACGTTGACGAGGAGGTATTTGGCGAGTATGAGTACAATCTGGAGATTGTGGAGCAGCGTCTGCGCAACTACACCTATCTCCTCACAGGATTGACCATCTCGCTCAATGGCAATCGCTTTACTTCGAAGAACGGTCTGCTGGATTTGCTCAACGAGAATCTCTCGGATGAGCCTCTCTATGCTCCAATCCACCTCAAAGGCGATGATATCGAGATTGCCCTCACTCACGGTACCGGCTATGGCGAGAGCTATTTCTCGTTTGTCAATGGTCAGCACACAACTCAGGGTGGTACTCACCAGTCTGCCTTCCGTGAGGCTATTGCAAAGACTATCAAGGAGTTTTATAAGAAAGATTTTGACCCGAGCGATGTTCGTACCTCGGTGGTTGGTGCTATCAGCGTGAGTGTTGAGGAGCCCGAGTTTGAGAGTCAGACCAAGATTCGATTGTCGTCGAAGCTGATGGCTCCCGAGGGACAGACTGTGCGTCAGTTTATTGTCGATTTCGTGGGTCGCGAGCTCGATAACTATCTCCACAAACATCCCGATGCTGCACAAATCCTGCTGAAGAAGATTCAGGAGAACGAGAAGGAGCGCAAGGCTATCTCGGGTGTGCAGAAGAAGGCGCGCGAGATGGCAAAGAAGGTGAGTCTTAACAACAGCAAGCTCCGCGACTGTAAGATTCACTACAACGATGTGAAGAATCCTCGCAAGAACGAAACAATGATTTTTATCACTGAGGGTCTTTCGGCGAGTGGTTCAATCACCTCTTCGCGCGATGCACAGACTCAGGCGGTATTTTCGCTTCGTGGTAAGCCGAAGAACAGCTATGGACTGACGAAGAAGCTGGTCTATGAGAACGACGAGTTCAACCTCTTGCAGGCAGCACTCAATATTGAGGAAGATATTGAGAATCTGCGATATAATAAGATTGTGATTGCAACCGATGCCGATGTTGACGGTATGCACATCCGCCTGCTGATGCTCACATTCTTCCTGCAGTTCTTCCCCGATGTGATTCGTCAGAATCACCTCTTTGTGTTGCAGACCCCGCTGTTCCGTGTGCGTAACAAGAAGCAGACCATCTACTGCTACAACGAGGATGAGAAGCAGAAGGCGATGGCCAAGTTGGGGGCGAATGCCGAGATTACCCGATTCAAAGGTCTGGGTGAGATATCGAAGGAGGAGTTCCGCGAATTTATCGGTGAAAATATCCGATTGGAGCCTGTGCGTCTTACCAAGGATGACCCAATTAGCGATATGTTGGAGTTCTATATGGGTAAGAACACGATGGAGCGTCAGGGCTTTATTGTTGACAACCTCCGTATCGAGGCCGACTATGTTGAGGAATTGATTTAACGACTACCCGAGAAAGAAGTTACAGAGTATGAGCGATATAGAGAAAAATTATTTGGAGTCTGAGGAGGTCGATGCGACTGCTCAGAGTATTGAGGCGGAGGAGCTGGATGTCCCTGCTGAGGGTAGTGTGCGCAATAGCAAATACGACAAGTTGCTCGACGAGCATACCTCGCGCAAGCACCTGACGGGTATGTATAAGGATTGGTTCCTGGACTATGCCTCTTATGTTATCCTGGAGCGTGCTGTACCTCATATTGAGGATGGTCTGAAACCCGTACAGAGGCGTATTCTCCACTCGATGCGTAAGGCAGAGGATGGTCGATACAATAAGGTGGCGGCGATAGTTGGTGATACGATGCACTTCCACCCCCACGGCGACGCTTCGATTGGCGATGCACTTGTGCAACTCGGACAGAAGGAGTTGCTGATTGACTGTCAGGGTAACTGGGGTAACATCTTCACCGGCGATGGTGCTGCTGCGCCCCGTTATATCGAGGCTCGTCTTACCAAGTTTGCTATGGAGGTGGTCTTCAATCCTAAGACTACCGAGTGGATGCTCTCGTATGATGGCCGAAACAACGAGCCTGTTACTCTGCCCGTCAAGTTCCCCTTGTTGCTTGCCCAGGGTGTTGAGGGTATTGCTGTGGGTCTGGCCTCGAAGATTCTCCCTCACAACTTCAACGAACTTATCGATGCGGCGATTGCTCACCTGAAAGGGGAGCAGTTTGAGCTCTATCCCGACTTCCCGACAGGTGGTCTGACAGATGTGAGCCGCTATAATGATGGCTTGCGTGGCGGTGCTGTGAAGGTGCGTGCCAAGATTACCAAGACCGATAAGCGTACTCTGGTTATCAGCGAGATACCCTTTGGTACAACCACCGAGAGTATCAAGGAATCGATTATCAAGGCCAATGACAGGGGTAAGATTAAGATTCGCCACGTCGATGACAATACGGCTCAGAATGTGGAGCTTGTTATTCAGGTTGCGGGCGATGAATCCACCGATAAGACTATTGATGCGCTCTATGCCTTTACCGATTGCGAGGTTAGTATCTCGCCCAATGCTTGTGTTATCTGCAACGACAAGCCCTGCTTTATTGGAGTGAGCGAGATTTTGCGTCGCAGTGCGGAACGTACTAAGTGGTTGCTCGGCAGAGAGTTGGAGATTCGTTTGGCGGAGCTTGCCAAGGAGTGGCACACCTGCTCTCTGGAGCGTATCTTCATTGAGAATAAGATTTATCAGGTGTTGGAGGGGTGTGCTTCGCGTGAGGAGGCCTATGAGGCTGTCGATAAGGCACTCGAGCCCTTCAAGAAGTTGTTGCGCGAGCCTGTTGAGTTGGAGGATGTCATCCACCTGACAGACCTGAAGTTCATCCGTATCACCCGCTACGATGCAGATAAGACCGACCAGCAGATTAAGGCTATCGAAGCGGAGGAGGCAGAGGTTAAGTATAATCTTGACCACCTGACCACCTACACCATAAACTACTATAAGTCAATCAAGAAGCGTTACGGCAAGGGTCGTGAGCGTCGCACCGAGTTGCGCCAGTTCGATACTATCGAGGTGGCTAAGGTGGCACTTGCCAACTCCAAGTTGTATGTTGATAGGGCGGGTGGTTTCTTCGGTATCGGCTCGGCTATGAAGAAGGAGGAGTATGTTTGCGACTGCTCCGATTTGGACGATGTGATTCTCATCACCCGTGATGGTCGCTACATCATCAAGAAGGTGGCGGACAAGGACTTCTTCGCTCCCGATATTATCCATATCGGCGTATTCAAACGCAACGACGAGCGTACCATCTATAATGTATTGTACCGCGATGGCGATAAGGGTGCTATCTTTATGAAGCGCTGCGCCATCACCAGCATAACCCGCGATAAGGAGTATAATATGACCAAGGGGACACCGAAGAGTAAGATTCTCTATATGAGTGTCAACCCCAATGGCGAGGCGGAGACCCTGAAGGTCTTCTTCCGTCAGCGTGCGCGACTCAAAAAGTCTATTGCGGAGCTCGATTTCAGCCAGTTGCTGATTAAGGGTCGCTCCTCGCAGGGTAATCTCTTCTCGCGCTACCCGATTCATAAAATCGTCTTGAAGGAGCAGGGTGTTTCGACACTTGCAGGAGTCGATGTGTGGTTTGATTCGGATGTGTTGAAACTCAATAATGATGGTCGTGGCAGATTGCTCGGTCAGTTCGAGGGTGCAGACAAGATTATTGTATATACCTCGGCAGATTGCTACTATACAACAGGTTTCGATGTCGGCCACCACTTCCCCGAGGATACTACCTGGGTGGAGAAGTATGACCCCGAGCAGGTGCTGAGCGTGGTTTATTGGGACGATGCACAGAAATATTACTACCTCAAACGCTTTACCCCCGAACTCTCCGATCGTCCTGCCTGCTATGTGGACGAGGAGAACCGCAACTCGCGCAGCGTGTGCCTGACCAAGGTGGCAGGTTGCAAGGTGGAGGTTACCTATGGTGGTAAAAATGCGGGTCGTCCTGCCGAGCAGTTTGATGTGGATAGCTTCGTGGCTGTCAAGAGCCGTAAGGCTAAGGGTAAGCGACTGACTACCTATGAGGTGGCTACCGTCAGATTTATCGAGCCGGAGTTACCTCCCGTGCCCGAAGAGCCTGAGGAGACAGATGTTGTAGAGCCTGTCGCCGTGCCTATAGCGGAGGTTGCAGCCCCCGCTGCAAAAGAGAGTATCTCCGCCGCAAAAGAGAGTTCCCCCGCTGCCGAGTCTGCACCTGTGGTGGCTCCCGCTCCTGCCAATGAGGAGGTGGAGCTGATTATCGAGCGACCTACTGAGGAGGACGGCAGCAGAAATGACGAGAGTACACAGTTAAACCTCTTCGGTTAGTGCTATGGTGCTCTTTCTGATAGGCTTTATGGGGTGTGGCAAGAGCAGTATTGGTCGTAAGCTTGCCACTCACCTGGGATATGACTTTTTCGATACGGACAAGGCTATCGAGAACGATACAGGAGTGACCATCGGCGAGATTTTTGCCTATGAGGGTGAGGAGGGCTTTCGCCTTAGGGAGAGGGAAATGCTCTGCTCGTTGCCGAAGTGTGGCGATATGGTGGTTGCCACCGGTGGCGGTCTGCCGTGCTATGGCGATAATCTGCAAGTTATGCGCAGCAAGGGGAGGATTGCCTACCTGAAGCTGTCGCCTGAAAATCTGGTTGCCAGGCTTGGACGTGGCCGTGCCCGCAGACCCAAGATTGCGGGTATGAACGATGAGGAGCTGCTGGCCTATATTCGCAATCTGCTCCCTCAAAGAGAGGAGTTCTATATGGCTGCAGATGTGGTTGTGGAGTGTGACAATCTTTCTGATGTAGAGATAGTTGAGAATATCGTATCGAACAGGTAGAGAATTTTAAATTCAAAATTAAGTTAAACCTGAGAGTGGCGTTGATCCACTCTCAGGTTTTTTAATAGGGAGTTTAAGGAGTTTAAGTGGTTCTCTCTAAATTCCCTAATCTCCCTTTATCTTATTTTGTCTTTTTTTTGTGCACTTTCTTAATAACTTTTTCCTATCTTTGCAAGATAATGGAGTGGTATGCCCCAACCGCTTGGCGGGGGAGTGTGGGGGTGGTTGCTCCCCGATACAATACCACTGACAAAGAGTGAAAATGAACAATTCGGCAATAGGTGTATTCGATTCCGGTATGGGTGGCCTCTCGGTGTGGCGCGAACTACGACGCGCACTGCCCGAGGAGTCACTGATATACTATGGCGATGGCAAGAACTGTCCATACGGCAATCGCTCTGCCGAGGAGATTGTGGGCTTCGTTGAGGAGGCGGTGGAGTCGTTGTTGGCTCGTGGAGTGAAGATGATTGTCGTGGCTTGCAACACAGCTACGGCGGTCGCCATTGAGACTCTGCGCAGCCGTTATCAGATACCCTTTGTGGGTATGGAGCCGGCAGTAAAGCCCGCAGCGCTCACCTCGCGGAGTGGGGTGATAGGAGTCCTGGCCACCAAGGCGTCGTTTGGCGGTGCGTTATATCTGGCAAGCGAGGCACGCTATGGCGAGCAGGTGAAAATCATCCGTTCGGTGGGTGAGGGGTTTGTCGAGATTGTCGAGAGTGGCGCAGAGCAGACACCGGAGGCTGTGGAGCTGGTGAGGGCTGCTGTCGAGCCGATGATTGAGGCGGGTGCAGACCGTATCGTCTTGGGATGTACGCACTACCCGTTTTTGGCTGAGGCGATAGGTATGGTTATCGCAGGGCGCGATGTTGAGATAATAGACCCTGCGCCTGCGGTGGCAAGGCGTGCAGAGTGGTTGCTCGATGAGAATGACCTCAGAGCCGAGAGCGGCCACGAGGCCGAATATGAGTTTCTGAGTGCTGCCGGAAGTGAGTATGCCCAGAGTCTTGCCGATAGAGCAAAAGGATTGGAATAGAAGTAATTAGGAAAGAAATATGAGCGCAAAAAAGATAGCAACACCATCACCGAAAAAGCAGAGCCCGAAGAGTCCTGCCAAACCTGCTACACCCGCTCCCGAGTATCGTGAGCAGGCGGGTGGACTCGATACAACGCGTTGGGTACTCAGCTTTTCGTTACTTTTCGTGTCGTTGATACTGCTGCTGTCGGTAATCTCCTACTATTTCACTTGGAGTGCCGACCAGATTTTCCTGCGCACGCGCGAGCTTGGACTCTCGACCAAAGGTATTGCGGTGGAGAATGCAGGAGGTAAGTTGGGTGCAGTGCTTGGACAACTGCTGGTTGGCCGTATGTTCGGTGCTTTTGCTGCGTGTGTGCCTATCTTTCTTATTGCGCTGTCGCTCAAGATTATACGCTACCGCCCGATATGGTTTGAGAAGGCTATGAGGGTTACCCTGCTGGCTATGATTCTCGGCTCGCTCACACTCGGTTTTGCCTTTGGCATCCGCTGGAATATCTTCGGAACAGGTCTGGGTGGCGAGATGGGTATCTTTGTTGCCGAGTGGTTGAAGGAGTATATCGGCAAGTGGGGCTTGGCGTTGATGCTTGTGCTGGGCTGGGTGCTCTGGGCGGTATATGTCAATCGCCGCACAATCAGTGTTGTTAACAGCCTCGGAGCGCAGGTGGCGGGCAAGACCTGGCAACTCTTCAAATTCCCATTTCAGCGCAGAGAGCGAGTGGCTGTTGAGCAGGAGGAGGAATACGAAGAGCCTATGGAAGAGCCTGATGAGATGGAGGTTAGCTCTACTAATATTCCCGACGAGTCACCATTTAAGGACGAAGTGGCTGTCGAGGAACAACCATCGGGACTCTATATCTCCGGCGATGATGATGAGTGGGCTGATATCAAGCCTGCCGGTGATGAGGAGATAGAGATTGAGGGCGATACCGTGCCTCTGGGCTATGTTCATCCTACCGAACAACACCCCTCACGCCGTCAGTCGTCTGGTGTGCCGAAGGGTGGCTTTGAGATTGTCGATGACGAGGAATCGGGTATGGCGGGGTTGCCGACCGATACGCCTGGTATTGAGAAAATAGGTGGTGCTGTGGCGGCTACCGCTGCTGCTGTTACGATGGGCGGATTTACCATTACAGGTGATGATGAGGAGCCTGAGGTGGCTGATGATATGCCGAGCGAGGAGAGTGGTATAACTCTCGGAGCAGGTGGCATTGTGGAGAGTGAACAGGGTGGTGTGAAGGTTGTGCGTAGCGAGCTGGTTGATGCAGAGGCCGATGAGGAGAGTCTCTCGAAACTCTATGACCCGACACGCGAACTCTCTCGTTATCAGCGACCTCCAATCCAGATTCTGGAGAACAGAGCCTCGGATGTGGAGTTCTCGCAGGAGGAGATTATCGAGAATAAGAATATCATCCAGAAGACTCTCGAGAACTTTGGAATCAAGATTAATCGCATCAAGGCGACCATCGGTCCGACCGTAACGCTCTATGAGATTGAGCCGGCTCAGGGTGTGAAGATTAATCGCATCAAGAGTCTTGAAGAGAATATCGCGCTCGACCTTAAAGCGTTGAGTATCCGATATGTGGGTCTTATACCTGGTAAGGGCACGATTGGTATCGAGATACCCAACCGCACACGCGAAACGGTGTCGTTCTTCTCGGTGGTCAAGTCGCTCAAATTCCAGGAGAGTAAATACGAGCTCCCCATTGTGCTTGGCAAGACTATCCAGAACGAGACCTTTGTGATTGATCTCGCCAAGATGCCTCACCTGCTTGTGGCCGGTGCTACGGGTCAGGGTAAGTCGGTGGGACTAAATGTGATAATCAGCTCGCTGCTCTATAAGAAGCACCCTGCCGAGCTTAAGTTTGTTATGGTTGACCCCAAGAAGGTGGAGCTGTCGCTCTACTCCAAGCTTGAGCGTCACTTCCTGGCAAAGATGGAGAGTGAGGAAGATGCAATCCTGACTGATACTCAGAAGGTTGTCAACACTCTCAACTCTCTGTGCAAAGAGATGGAGGCCCGCTATGAGTTGTTGCGTAGGGCGCAGGTGCGTAAGATTTCGGAGTACAACGATAAGTTCCTGCAACGCCGTTTGCCCCCCGATCGTCACAACCCCAACGGCCTGCTCTCGCATCGCTACCTGCCCTACATTGTGGTTGTGGTGGATGAGTTTGCCGATATGATTATGACTGCGGGCAAAGAGGTGGAGGCACCTATCACCCGTCTGGCTCAGTTGGCGCGTGCTGTGGGTATCCACCTTATCATCGCCACCCAGCGACCCGATGTGAAGGTTAT
>JAZUCV010000013.1:0-19116 GCA_045639285.1 Tidjanibacter sp. | reverse complement strand
GGTTTCTGAGGTTGCGCGCATACTTGATGTATGTAAGCAATCTCGGAAGCCAGCCCAACACCAAATTCACCAATCAGATGGCTTTTTTACTTGATGCGCTCGTAATACTCGCGGGTGCGGGTGTCCACACGAATCTTATCGCCGGTATTGATAAAGAGGGGTACCTTGATGGTTGCGCCGGTGTTCACGGTAGCGGGCTTGAGCGAGTTGGTCGAAGCGGTATCGCCACGCACGCCGGGCTCGGTGTAGGTAACCTCCATATCGATAATGGGGGGCAACTCAGCGGTGAGTGCGGTCTCCTTCTCGGTGTGGAACATAACCTCCAAAGTCTGACCGTCGGTCATCAAGTCAACGTTGTTGATGAGGTCCTTAGGAATGGTAATCTCCTCGAAGGTCTCCATATGCATCAAGTGGATGCCGAGGTCGTCCTCGTAGGTGAACTGGTAGGGGCGACGCTCAACGCGAACGGGCTCGATGCGCTCACTTACCGACGAATAGGTCTTGTCGAGTACGCGACCATTCTCGAGGTTTTTCAATTTGGTACGGATGAAAGCGGGGCCTTTACCAGGCTTTACGTGCTGGAAATCAACAACAAGGAAAGTCTTGTTGTCCATATCGATGCACATACCGATTTTGATATCAGATGCTGTTGCCATTTTGTATGTTTTTTATTTTTTAAACTTTTGTTATCGTTCTGTTGTTGCGCGTCACACCTCATTAGTATAAGTGAGATATACTATATATTGGTATAACGGTGCGCAAAAATACTCTTTTCCTATTTAATTACAAACACTTCCGTTCCTATTTTTAGTATTTCGAGCGAGCCAGAGGCATCGAAACACCGAAATAGAGGTTGAGTTTGTTTTGGCTGATGGGCACAAACTGAGGGGTAACCTCCTTAATCATATAGTCGGTACCCACAAAGAGGTTGATCCACGAGGGGTGGAAGTTGAGTGCCAGGCCGAAGGTCTCTGCGCCACGCATCTGCTCGCCAAATGAGGAGTAGGTAGCCGAAGCCGAGAGCCAACGGGTGGGAGTCAGCGTAGCGGCCAGAGTAAGCTCCGAGGTGTTATAGAGTTCGCGCATAGCCAGATTATAGACAACACCCACCGAGAAGAGGTTGTTAATCAGGGGTACCTCTGCGCCCAGCACCACATTGCTGGTCAGTTTTGTAGAGAGGTCTTCGGGAGCAGTAGGCTTGAACTGTATGAAGTCGGTAAACTCTACGCCCTCCATAGGGTTGGTTGTTGCGCCCGAGCCAATCTCTGCACCTGTATAGGTATAGCTGCCGGTTGCCACACCGCTCTGGATATTCTCAGCACTCCACTTCATAAAGCCGAGGTTGAGCACCGACGCCGAGAGGGTAGCAAAGCCGAGGTCGTAGGTGGCACCCAAATCGATAGCCATACCCGAGCCGGACAACTGATTAGGCATACCGAACTCGATACCCTCTAAGTCCCACGCGCCATTTTCGCCTGCCGGGATGTTGAGGCCGTTCACCGCCACGTTTGCCACACCGCGCGAGTTTACAACCCACGCATCCTCGTTCAATGCGAAGTCGAGTTGGTCGAAGTTTATCTGAGCATAGCCCAGACCTGCAATAAACTTACCTCGCACACCGAGTGTGAAGCCCTTGAAGAGTTCGCGCGAGTAGCCCAGAGCAGCCTCTGCGGTGGCAGCGGCGTTGAGCTGAGTGCCTGCCATCGAGTAGCTCTGTCCCGCCTTGCTATTCTTCAACAGGTCGAAGAGTTCGTAGGGAAGGTTTGCCTGAACATCTGTCTTTACATCGACATCAAGTGTCACAAAACCACGACCGATATAGGTACCTATACCGAGGATTTTGGTGTTAACACCCGCATTGAGAGTGTTGTTCTCCTTGTTGAGCGACGAGAGGAACTGCTGTGCGTCCACGCTCGAGTGGAGGAACGACACCAACTCACCCTCATAGGGGAAGAAGAGTCTATCGACAGTCAGGCTGTTGGACAGGAACTTAGCATTTGTTCCGCCCACTGCGGGTAGTGACAAGTAGCCACGCAAAGGTCGGAAAGCGGGATTCAGCTCGCCACGGAAAGTCGAGCCGGGCATAAAATATGATGAGGTGAGCTGGCCGAAGGCCGAGATGCTCATAAGGCTTGCGCCAAGCACCAATACTACTCGTTTGAGTCTGTTCATCTTAATATATTTTTTGTTTGTTGTCTTTCTGGATTAAAAACCGCCGAGCGAGATACCGCCACTCTTCTTGGTCTTGAAGGTGAGTACTACTACATCCTCCTCGCTGGGGATATAATCTGTGATGTTGGTCTTGAAATAGACGCTTACCGAGGCAGCGTTTGCTATGCTCTCCAAATCCTCGGCTGTAATCTCTATCTCCACTTTCGACTCCACTGCACTCTCGTTAGTGCCTGCCTGAATCTCCAAAATGCCAAGGATATCATTTACCACATTGCCCTCTGCATCCAGGAAACGAGCGTAGCCCTCGAAGAAGATGGGGGTGTAGTTTTCAATATCTACCAGCAGGTAGAGTTTGCCCTGAGCGGTGAGCATATCGATAATCGATTGGTCGATACCGCCACTGATGGGGTAGTTCTGCTCGAAGGTTATCTCAGTCGGAGGAGCTGCTCTCTGCACATTGTAGTCAGGGAGGATGTCAGCCCAATCGCCAAAGTCCATATCGGCAATCGAGGTGGTAACCTTAGCAATCGGAGCGATGAACTCGTCGCCGATGGTTATCTCCTCTTTGTTGAGTTTCGAGAAGTCGTAATCTTCGTTAATCTCCACACAACTACTCAAAGTGAGCGCGGAGAGAAGTGCTACACCGAAATTGAAAAACTTTTTCATATTGTATAAGGCATTATAATTGTCAGGGTTGGTAGGAATATCCACTATCCAACCACAAATATAACACTATTATTTCGAGTTTTTTCTTTTTTTCCGCTATTTTTGTATGTGGAACTCAACAAAAAAACAATTTTCTCATCTTTAGATGAGAGATGCAACAGACAATGGCAGAGAAGGAGAGAATAGCACGACTCAAAGAGCAGGTGGCAGCACTGCCTACCACCCCGGGAGTATATCAGTTTTTCAACTCGTCGGGGGAGATTATCTACGTCGGCAAGGCGAAAAACCTGCGTCGTCGTGTCAGCTCCTATTTTGTTGACCGCACCGACCACTCTGCCAAGGTGAAGGTTATGGTTGGGCGTATCGAGAGGCTCGAACATATCGACACAGCCACCGAACAGGATGCGCTGCTGCTCGAGAACTCGCTGATTAAGAGGCTGCAACCTCGTTACAATATCCTTCTCAAAGATGATAAGACCTACCCGTGGATTGTGGTTCGCAATGAGCGTTTCCCGCGTGTGGAGAGCACTCGCCGTGTGGTGCGCGACGGGTCGACCTACTTTGGCCCCTATGCCTCGGTGACTATGCAGCGCAGTATGCTCGAATATGCCCACTCGCTATTCCACCTCCGCACTTGTCGCCTCGACCTCTCACCCGAAGCGGTGCGCAGGGGGAAGTATAAGGTCTGCTTGCAGTACCATATCGGCAACTGCCTCGGCCCGTGCGAGGGGTTGCAAAGCGAGGAGGAGTACTCGGCCGAGCTGGAGGTGTTGCGTCGCCATCTCAGGGGCGATGTTCGCGCCACCAGACAATATTTGGAGGGGCAGATGCAGGCAGCGGCCGAGGGGCTGAAATTCGAGGTGGCGGCACGCTACAAGAGTCGCTTGGCGGTGCTGGATAGCTATGTTTCCAAATCGGTGATTGTCAGCGCAATACTCGGCAATGTCGATGTCTTTTCGCTCCTCATCGACGAGGACGAGGCATATTGCAATTTTGTGCGTGTGGAGGGTGGCTCGGTGACGGGCACTTTCACCTCACGACTCACTGTGGGTGCCGAGAGCGACCAGACCAAGATTCTGGCTGAGGCAATCTCGCTAATCTCGGAGCGCATAGAGGGAGGTTTGGCGCGCGAGGTGATTGTGCCGTTTCTCCCCGAGGAGGGACTATTTGAGGGGGTGAAATTCACCATCCCGAAACGTGGCGAGAAGTTGGCATTGCTCGAATTTTCGGAGCGTTCGGCTCGGCTGTTCCGTGCAGACAGACTTAAAAATATGGAGATTAAAAACCCTGAGCGTCACACAGATAGGCTTATGTCGGCAATGATGCGCGAGCTACACCTCGACCGTGAGCCGCGCCACATAGAGTGTTTCGACAACTCCAACAACCAAGGCACCTATCCCGTGGCCTCGTGCGTCGTCTTTCGCGACGGCAAACCCTCGCGCAAGGAGTATCGCCACTTCAACATCAAGACCGTTGAGGGTCCCGACGACTTCGCCTCGATGCGTGAGATTGTCTATCGTCGCTACTCCCGATTGCTTGCCGAGGGCAAGGAGCTGCCCGACCTGATAATTGTCGATGGCGGCAAGGGTCAGCTCAGTTCCGCCTACTCGATTTTGCAGGAGCTCGGCATTGAACACCGCGTGCCGATTGTCGGCCTTGCCAAGCGCATTGAGGAGATATTTTTTCCGAATGACCCTGAGCCATACTATCTCGACCGTACGGGTGAGCCATTGAAAGTGGTGATGCATCTGCGCAACGAGGCACACCGCTTCGGCATCACCTTCCACCGCAACAAACGCTCGGCAGACTTCATCCATACCGAACTCGAAAAAATCGAGGGTATAGGCCCGCGCACCATAGAGCAACTGCTCGGCAAGTTTGCCACAGTGGCCCGCATCCGCAAAGCCTCTGTTGAGGAGTTGGCGGAGGTGATAGGCAAGGCCAAGGCTCAGCGCGTGTTCGACTATTTTACACGATAAAAATTTTTTACTATTTTTGTGTCACTATACCTTCCTCACGATAGTTAGAATTACAAACATAAAACGAAAAAATAATAGAAAATGGAGAAGATTAAATGTCTTATAATTGGTAGTGGCCCAGCGGGTTACACTGCTGCTATCTATGCTGCTCGTGCCAACCTCTCGCCCGTGGTTTACGAGGGTATCACCCCTGGCGGACAGCTCACCACAACCACCGAGGTTGAGAACTTCCCCGGCTACCCCGAGGGTGTGTCGGGTCCTCAGTTGATGGAGGATTTGCGCAAGCAGGCTCTTCGCTTCAACACCGATATCCGTCGTGGCGTAATCGTCAAGGCCGACCTCTCGAGCCGCCCCTTCCACCTCACCACCGATAGTGGTGACGAGTTGGAGGCCGAGGCTCTTATCATCAGCACCGGCGCAACGGCTAAGTATCTCGGTTTGGAGAGCGAGCAGAAGTTCCGCGGTATGGGTGTGAGTGCGTGTGCTACCTGCGACGGTTTCTTCTATCGTCGTAAGGATGTGGCAGTTGTGGGCGGTGGCGACACCGCTTGTGAGGAGGCAACCTACCTCGCATCTATCTGCCGCAAGGTCTATATGATTGTCCGCAAAGATTATCTGCGTGCCTCGAAGGCTATGCAGGAGAAGGTCTTCAACACTCCCAATATCGAGGTGCTCTTTGGCTACAATACCAAGGAGATTCTTGGTGACGAGGAGGGTGTGACCGGCGCGCTGTTGCAGAGTGTGGATGGCTCGGAGCGCACAATCGACATTATGGGCTTCTTCCTTGCTATTGGTCATCACCCCAATACCGAGATTTTTGCCGGTCAGCTCAGCCTCAACCCTGAGGGCTATATTGTTACCGAGGGCGCATCGAGCCGCACTTCGGTTGAGGGTGTCTTCGCTGCAGGCGATGTGCGCGACCCCCACTACCGTCAGGCTATCGTAGCTGCGGGCAGTGGCTGTGTGGCAGCCCTCGACTGCGAGCGATTCCTGCTCTCGCACTAAGATTTTTTGAACGGATAACCTGTTGTAGATGATAGCGTTGTCGGAGATATTGTGCACGAACTCTCCCGAGGAGTTCGAGAGGCTGGCGTTGGAGCTCTTCCGATGGCAGGCAGAGCATTGTGAGCCTTATCGCGAATATATCGAGTTGATAGGGTGCTCTGTGGCCGAGGTCAAGCGGTCAGAGGATATTCCCCATCTGCCGATTGAGTTTTTCCGCACTCGCAATGTGTGGTGTGGCGAGGGTGAGCCTGAGAAGATATTTTCGAGCAGCACCACATCGGGTGGCGAGCCATCGCTTCACCCTATGGCGTCGCTTGAGGAGTATCGCCAGACCTTTACCGAGGCGTGGAGGAGATTTCTGCCCGCTCCGCATCGCATCTATGCTCTGCTGCCCTGCTACCTTGAGCGCGAGGGGTCGTCACTCGTCTATATGGTCGATGAGCTGATTCGCCTCTATGGAGGTGGTTTCTACCTTCACGACCACGATAAGTTGCTGGCCGATATGGCGGGTTACGATGGGCCGAAGGTGCTCTTTGGCGTAAGTTATGCTCTGCTCGATTTGGCGGAGCGCAGACCCGAGCTGAAAAATACCGTCATCATCGAGACGGGCGGTATGAAGGGACGACGCAAGGAGATGGCCAAGGCGGAGATGCACCGAGTGCTCTGCGAGGCCTTTGGCGTGGAGCGCATAGCCTCGGAGTATGGTATGGCGGAACTCACCTCGCAAGCCTACTCGTCGGGTGACGGAGTCTTCTTCGCGCCACCTTGGATGAGGGTGAGTATCAGAGATTTGAACAACCCCTTTGCCACTCTGCCTGTGGGCAGAACGGGCGGGGTGAATATTATTGACCTTGCCAACCGCTACTCGTGTGCCTTTATCGAGACTGCCGATATGGGCAGACTTACTGCCGAGGGTGGTTTTGAGTTGTGCGGCAGGGTTGGCGGTAGCCCGATTAGAGGGTGTAATCTGCTGGTAGATAGCGAATAAACGCACACCCTTCATTAGCAATTAAGCCAATAGTACAAATGATAATTATCGGCAAGAAGAGCGACTGCTCCGGATGTGAGGCGTGTGCCACTGTCTGCCCCGTTGGGTGTATCTCTTTCGAGGCGGATGGCGAGGGCTTCCTCTACCCCCTTGTCGATGAGAGTCGATGCATAGGCTGCGGGGCGTGCAACGATGTCTGCCCCGTTGAGAACCCACGCCGTCCGATTGCTCCGCGCGCTATCTATGGGGTGGTGAATCCCAACCGCGCAGTGCGCAGACTCAGTTCCTCTGGTGGTTTTTTTTACGTTTTGGCGTTGAGAACTATTGAGCGCGGGGGTGTGGTGTTTGGTGCAGCCTTTGACGAGCAGGGTGCTGTTGTCCATCGTGGCGTGGATAGTGTCGAGGGGCTTGACGCTCTCAGAGGTAGCAAGTATTCGCAGAGCCATATCGGAAGTGCCTACTCGGAGGCCTTGCAAGCATTGACTAATGGCCGTAGAATTCTTTTCTCGGGCACACCTTGTCAGGTTTCGGGTTTCTTACACCTTGTGCCTCAGGAGTATAGGAGTAGGGTGCTGGCGGTTGATATTGTCTGCCACGGAGTACCCTCGCCTGCTGTGTGGAGAGCACGACTTAATGAGATAACGGGTGGTGGCAAGCCACTGAAAATAAACTTTCGCGACAAGCGAGGCGGTTGGGCCAAGTATGGTCTGGCTGTTGAGTATCGTCGCACGGACGGGGTGGCAACCGAGAGTTACACCCCGAAAGATAAGGAGCCCTTCTACCGAGGATTTGTCGAGGACCTATATTGCCGACCCTCGTGTGCCGAGTGCCCGAGCAAGGGTTTCAGCAGTGGTGCCGACCTGACCCTTGGCGACCTCTGGGGCTATGAGAAAGAGTACCCCGAAGATGGTGTGGGGGTGGTCTTTGTGGGGTCGGAGCGCGGTGCAAAGGTGTTGGAGAGTGCAGGTGCCGAGTTGTTCCCTGTGGAGTACGACCAGGTGGCCGCCCACAACCCGAGCATAGAGCACTCAAACCCCGTACACCCTAACAGAGAAAAATTCTTCACCGCATTTCTTTCCATTGGTGATGGGGGCAAGGGGTGTGGTGCGTTAATAGACAAAAATGTGCAAAAACCTTTTACTGAGTTGGTTATCGGCTTTGTGAAACGTAAATTTGGTAAAAAATAGGTCGATGAGAGTAGCGATTCTGACACTTGCGCCCGCCACCAACTATGGCGGTATCTTGCAGGCTTGGGCACTGCGCAGCCTTCTTGCCGATATGGGGCACGAGGCTACCGTGGTGAGCCTTCGTCTGCGCCCTGCTGTCGCGTTGCGCTACGGAGTGGGTAACTTCCTGATTCGTCACCACCTCCACCCGACCAAGAGATATTATGTGCCCTCGCGCAGAGAGGAGTTGCACACTACTGCCGAGTTGCGCCGCTTTATCGCTGAGCAGGTTGTACCCTCTGAGCCTCTGTCGCCCAGAGCGTTGCAACGTGCAGACTATGAGGTCTTTGTGATTGGCAGTGACCAGGTGTGGAATCCCGATTACACCCGCCCCTACGGAGCGGAAAACTATTTTGGCGACTTTTTGTCCGAGAGCGACAGCCGTCCGTGCATCGTCTATGCCGCCTCGATGGGTGGCGACAAGTGGCGATTTACCCCTGCCGAGAGCGAGAGGATTGGTGCGCTGCTGAGTCGTTGCAGTGCCGTGTCGGTGCGTGAGCAGGGTGTGTGCAAGGTGCTCGGCGAGAGGTTTGGCGTGGCGAGCGAGTGGGTTGCCGACCCTGTGATGGTGATTGGCCGACAGAGGCTCTTGCAGGTTGCGGGGTGCGCACTTTCGGAGGAGCACACCTTTGCCTATCTGCTCGACCCTACCGAGGCAAAAAATGCTATCGTTCAGCAAGTTGCGCAGGGAGATAGTGTAAAAATAATCACCTCGCCTAAGCCTCACGAGGTTATCCCATCGGTCGAGGAGTGGGTTGCTGGCTTTGCGGGTGCAAGGCGTGTGGTGACCGACTCGTTCCACGGGGTTGTGATGTCGCTGGTGATGGGTAAGGAGTTTGTGGCGGTGGGCAATGCCGCACGCGGTATGGCGCGCTTCACCTCGCTGATATCGGCCTTTGGGGTGGGGGAGCGACTCATTGATGAGCAGTGTGCCGATGCCGTAGCCCTGTTCGATAGTCCGATAGATTGGCAGGGAGTTGAGGAGGCGATGGTGGCTTTGCGTAGCCGCTCTACAGAGTTCCTCGCCAAAAGTTTTGAGAAATAGATGGACAAAGATATAACCATAAGTGTAATTATCCCGCTCTACAATAAGGCGGAGTCGGTGGCGGCAACCCTCGAATCGGTGTTGGCGCAAACCGTTCAGCCATTGGAGGTTATCGTGGTCGATGACGGCTCTACGGATGGGAGTGCCGAGCGTGCCGAGGCCTTTGCCGACAGGGGTGTGAGGGTTGTGCGACAGGCCAATGGCGGTGTGTCGCGTGCTCGCAATCGCGGTGCTGCCGAGGCTCGCGGTAGCCACCTTGCCTTCTTAGATGGCGACGACCTCTGGTGTCCCGACTTTGTTGAGAGTATGATTGCCGCTGTGGTGAAAAATCCCGAGTGTGGGCTATATGCTGCTGCCTATCGTGTGGTGGGTGCCGATGGCAGAAGTGGCGTGCGCAGGGCAGCGAGGAGTGGTGTGACCGACTTTTTCGAGGAGGTGAAGAGTGGTTTTGTGGCTCTCCCCTCGGCATCGGTCGTATCGCGCGAGGCCTTCGAGAGCGTGGGTGGATTTCCTGCGGGGATGAAACTGTGCGAGGATAGTTACCTATGGATAAAGATTGCCGACCGCCACTCGGTATGCTTTGTGGATGAGCCACTTGCGACCTATCGTGTGGGGGCGGAGAATCGCTCCTCGAAGATATATGTTGCCGAGCAGACAGCGTTCTCGTTTGACGACCTGCGTGGCGAGGGAGTGAATGCCCGCGAGGAGTTCATCGCTCGCTGTGTAATAGGCAAGGCGATAACCCTCTGCCTGAAAGGAGATAGGGAGTTTGCACGCCACGCCGCGGCGAACTACTCCTACACCCGCCTGCACCGCCTCTCGCTGTGGAGGTTGCGCATAACCCGCACTCTGCCCGTCTGCCTCCGCCACCCCTTCAACAGACTCTACGACAGATTGGCGTGGCTGACAAAGAGAAAATAGTCCGCGAAGAATCTCTGACTCATCCCGAAATTCCTTAACATTCCCTTTTGCGCAACTTTTTCTTGTTCAAAAATTCGTTTTTATATTTTAAAGATGTATATTTGTTGTTGGTTTGAGTAGGTGTGGTTAAACACTTTTGACTCAACCCAAACGTAGCGCAAAGTCTAAACAAGATTAACAAACACTACAACTAACATTATTAACCTAAAAAAATCTCTATTATGAAGAAACTTTACTTCTTGGCTATTGCAGCGGCCCTCGTTATGGCGGGTTGCTCCAAAGGCGAACTCCAGCTTAACGAGAAGAACGTTAAGAAGGTAGTGAAGGCGATGACCACCGAGGAGAAGATCCGTCTGGTTATCGGTACTGGTATGCGTGGTTTCTCAGGCGAGGGTGGCGAGACCGTTATTGGCGAGACTCGCAGCATCGTTCCTGGTGCCGCTGGTACTACCGCTCCTATTCCCCGCTTGGGTATTCCTGCAACCGTATTGGCTGACGGCCCTGCTGGTCTGCGTATCAGCCCCACTCGTGAGGGTACTGAGGATACTTTCTACTGCACCGGTTTCCCCGTGGGTACCGTGATGGCTTGCTCGTGGAATACCGAGCTTGTTGAGCAGGTAGGTAAGGCTATGGGTAACGAGGTGTTGGAGTATGGTGCAGACGTTCTGCTTGCTCCCGGTGTAAACATTATGCGTAACCCCTTGTGCGGTCGTAACTTTGAGTACTACTCGGAGGATCCTCTGCTCACCGGTAAGATTGCTGCCGCTATGATCAATGGCGTACAGAGCAACGGTGTAGGTACTTCGATTAAGCACTTTGCTGTAAACAACCAGGAGACCAACCGTAGCCGTAACGACGCTCGTCTGTCGACCCGTGCTTTGCGCGAGATCTATCTCCGTGGTTTTGAGATTGCTATCAAGGAGTCGGATCCTTGGACCATTATGACCTCTTACAACCTGATGAACGGTACTATGACCTCTGAGGACCGTGAGTTGCTCAAAGGCATCGTTCGCGAGGAGTGGGGTTACGAGGGTATGTTTATGACCGACTGGGGTGGCGGTATCGACGCTGTCGCTCAGATGCACGCAGGTAACGATCTGCTTATGCCCGGTAACCAGCGTCAGGCTGATGCTATTGCTGCTGCTATCGAGGATGGTAGCCTCGCAATGGAGGATCTGGATGCTTGCGTTGAGAACGTTCTGAATATGATCGTTCGCTCGCCCCGTTTCAAGGGTTATCAGTATAGCAACAAGCCCGACCTGAAGGCACACGCTGAGGTTACTCGTAACTCGGCAGCTGAGGGTATGGTACTGCTGAAAAATGAGGCTAACACTCTGCCTTTCGGTGCAGATGTTAAGAATATCGCTGTATTCGGCGTTACCTCCTACGACTTTATCGCTGGTGGTACCGGTTCGGGTAATGTGAACAAGGCATACGTTGTTGACCTGAAAGAGGGTCTGACCAATGCTGGTTATAAGATGGAGCAGGAGGTTAGCGACTTCTATACCAACTATATCGAGGAGGAGAAGGCTCGCCTGGCTACTCAGCGTCGCGGTATGTGGGGTGCTCCCACCATCGCTGAGGTAGAGGTTAAGGATAAGGTTATCGAGAAGGCTGCTCAGAATGCTGACGTGGCTCTGCTCACCATCGGCCGTCAGGCAGGTGAGGGCTCGGACCGTAAGAACGCTCAGGGCGACTGGTTGCTCACCGACGTAGAGCAGAATATGATCGCTAAGGTTACCGAGCAGTTCCACGCTGCAGGTAAGAAGGTGGTTGTTATTATGAACATCGGTGGCGCTATCGAGACTGCTTCGTGGAAGAATACTCCCGACGCTATCCTGTTGGCATGGCAGTGCGGTCAGGAGGGTGGTAACACCGTTGCTGACGTATTGGCAGGTAAGGTTAACCCCTCGGGTAAGCTTGCTATGACCTTCGCTACTACCTATGAGAGCATCAAGTCGTCGGAGAACTTCCCCGGCAACTACACTCGTCCCGCTGCTCCCGCAGATCCCAACGCTCCTAAGGTAGCTGTTGAGAACGTTGACTATACCAACTACGAGGAGGATATCTATGTAGGTTACCGTTACTTCGACACCTTCGGTGTTGACGTATCTTACCCCTTCGGTTACGGTCTGTCGTACACCACCTTCGCTTACGATGCTGCATCGGTTAAGGCTGTTAAGGGTGGCTACGAGGTTGCTGTTAAGGTTACCAACACCGGTAAGGTTGCTGGTAAGGAGGTAGTTCAGGTTTACGCTGCTGCTCCCGCAAATGCTGCTGGTCAGCCCGCACAGGAGCTGGTTGCTTTTGCTAAGACCAAATCGTTGGCTCCCGGCGAGAGCGAGGTTCTGACTATGTCGTTCACCGCTAAGGATCTGGCTTGGTTCGACGAGGCTCGCAACGCTTGGGTACTCGACGCTGGTGACTACGCTATCGCAGTAGCTGCTTCGTCGCGTGACGCTAAGGCTAACCTCGTGCTGAACGTAGCTAAGGAGAAGGTTATCGAGGAGGTTATCGGTGATGTGGCTCCTTTGCAGAAGCTTGATCTCTTGAAACAGTAAAATGCTCACGAAGCCATCTGGCTTGTAAATTTTGCACTTCCCTTGTGAGTCAAATGCTCATTTACTTTAAGTAAACTCCGCTTTGCCTCCCTGCACGAAGCCCAAAATTTCCTAAGCCATATGACTTCTCGACCTGAGAGGGTCTAAATAAAAAACTGAGAGCAATATCGAATTGCTCTCAGTTTTTTTTTGGTTAGGGAGGTTAGGGAGGTTAGGGAGGTTAGGGAGGTTAGGGAGATTAGGGAGATTAGGGAGATTAGGGATTCTCCTTACTTTCCCTAAACTCATTAAACTTCATACTCTTTATTTCCTATTATTCTCATAACTCTCATTATTCCCTAATCTCTCTAAATTAATCCTGCTTCGCACTCTTTTTGTTGCTCCCGCTCGGCATAGTCTGCAAGCAGCCTCTGCTCTCGCTTAATCGCACCATTCTTTAAACTCCTTATTCTCCCTTGATCTCTATTTACTGAAACCCGCCGAGCAGGCACAAACCTGCTCGGCGGTTAATCTTTAAAACTCCCGTCCTACAACATCTTCGCCAATCTCTCTACGGCTCTGCCGCGGTGGCTCATAGAGTTTTTCAGTTCGGCGGGCATCTCGGCAAAGGTCTCGGCATAATCCTCGGGGATGAAGAGTGAGTCGTAGCCGAATCCGCCCTCGCCTCTCTCCTCGGTGGCGATTGTGCCTCGCACCTCGCCCTCGCAGAGTCTCTCTGTGCCATCCTGAATCAGTGCGATGACGGTGCGGAAGCGTGCCGAGCGGTCGGCTACACCAACCAGATTCTTCAGGAGCAGTGCGCGGTTGGCGGCGTGGTCGTGGCCATCGGTGGCGTAGCGTGCCGAGCGTACTCCCGGTGCGCCACCCAGCGCGGCAACCTCCAAGCCTGTATCGTCGGCGAAGCAGTCGAGGCCTGTGCGCTCAAAGACGTAGCGTGCCTTCTGCAAGGCGTTGCCGTCAAGCGTGTCGGCAGTCTCCGGTATCTCCTCGGTGATGCCTGTTTGGGCGAGAGGGATTACCTCGAAGCGGTCGCCCACAATGGCGCGTACCTCCTCTAACTTATGGGCGTTATTGGTTGCAAATACGATTTTTTTCATAGTTTGGTCTATATAAAAAGTATGTAAATAGTTGCTTACAGGGCGCAGGACGAGCCTTCGTCGCCCATCGGGTCACGCTCCTTGGCGAGCATTTTCAGTTGGTGGTCGGTGTATATCTTGTCGATGATTGTCTTGACGATGGTGTCCATCTTGCGTCCCTCTCGATAGTCGGCGGGGCAGATGTGCGACACTCGTCCCTGAGCAATCAACTCCTCGCTCACCTCGCGCCCCTTCTCCGAGGAGGGGTCATAGACCGCTATGGAGTGGCCACCGTGATACTTCACCTGACGCATCGAGGGGATATCTGTCGTGCCATCGCCCACATATATCATACGGCTGAATGGCAGTGGTCGCTCCTCCTCGGGAACATAGCGGTTGACAAGGCGCGAGTCGCTCACCGACTCCACACCCTTGTTTATCTTGTAGAGGAACTGCGTCTTGGTGGTGTAGTTTACCGCCACGGCAGGCCAATAGGCGTCGCCGTTCTCATCGTAGAGGAAGGCACAAGCGTAAATATTCTTGAACTCGTGCGCTATGCTGCTGCCCTCGATAATCTCTTTCAGACCCGAGGAGTTGACATAGTGCAGCATCTCAATACCGCGTTCGGCGGCGTAGGCGTTGATGCGGCTAAACCACTCTTTCACACCAGGATAGAGAGTGATGTTGCGACCGCTATCGACAAACGACTGTCGTTTCAGGGGCAGTTTTTTCTCCTTAGCCTCCTGCAACATCATAAACATATACGAGAGGATAGGGTCGGCATCGTGCTCTTCGGCAAGCACATTGCTGGCTGTCCAGAATTCGGCATTACTTTTGCCCACGGCAGGTATGAAGTCATACTCCTGCATATTGCCCGGGGAGAGGGTACCGTCGAAGTCATAGACCAGCGCGGCTGTGATGGTATTCTTTTTCTCCATTGTAGGTTGTTTTTCTTCGTAACAAAGAGTAAAAATAGTTTTTTTTACTCTTATTTCACAGAAAAATCGTATATTTAACTCATAAAAAGATTGAAAATTACAGAATAGATATGGAAAAGAATTTTTTTGAACTCGTTGAGAGGCGTCGCTCCTGCCGTAAGTTTTCGGAGCAGAAACCCGAACGCGCTGTTATAGAGAGAATTATGGAGGCGACCCTTACTGCCCCCTCGTCAAAGAATACGCGTACAAGTCGCTTTCTGGTGATTGACGACCCCAAGACCATTGCCCGTATGTCGGAGATGCGCGACTATGGCTCGGCATTTATGGTGGGTGCTCCCGTTGTGGTGCTGGTTATGGGTGAGAAGAGCGCAACCGACCTCTGGGAGATTAACTGCGCTATCTCGGCCACCTATCTCCAATTGGCAGCAGAGGCTGAGGGTCTGGGTAGCTGCTGGGTACACGTCGGCGGTCGTCCACGACTGAAAGATGAGCCCCAGGGTGAGCAGGCCGAAGATTATCTCCGCACCTTCCTCCCCATCCCCGAGGAGTGTGGTGTGGTATGTGCGGTGGCACTCGGCTACTCAGGATATGACGGAGAGCGCGCACGACCAATCCTGAACAACGATGGTATGGTGAGATACCTGTAAGATAGAGCCTGTCGAACTAATCGGCAGGTTTTTTTTCTTTTGGCGGCCCTCTGACCCCTGTATAGCATCCATATCTCTTAATATAAATAGGTAAAAAGTTTTGTTATTCGTAAAACAATACTAACTTTGTAGCGGTAAAAAGCGTATTATACCCAATTTGTAACATATCAAGCAAACAATACAATACACAATCAATAATCAACCTTTTATTATCGTATGAGTAACATTTTTACTTCATCAATCGGCAAAAAGCTGATTATGAGCATCTCGGGGTGTTTCCTCGTGTTGTTCTTGGCGTTTCACATGTGTATGAACCTCGCTCTTGTGTTCTCGGCAGAGGCATATAATGCTATCTGTGAGTTCCTCGGTGCTAACTGGTACGCTCTTGTAGGTACTGCTGTTTTGGCTGCGGGCGTTTTGGTACACTTTGTTTACGCATTTATCCTTACCATCCAGAACCGCAAGGCCCGTGGTAACATCCGCTACGCTGTTACCGCTAAGGAGGAGGGCGTGTCGTGGGCATCGAAGAATATGCTCGTGCTCGGCGTTATCGTTATCCTTGGTCTGCTTGTCCACCTCAAGGATTTCTGGGCACAGATGCAGTTGGTTGAGATTCTCGGCCACCACACCAACAGCTACGGTTTGGCTCCCACCGATGGTGCAGGTGCCACTCTCGAGGTATTTGGCAACCCCATCTACTGCGTAATCTACATCGTTTGGTTGGCAGCTCTCTGGTTCCACCTCACTCACGGCGTATGGAGTATGCTCCACACTATGGGCTTCAACAGCAAGGTATGGATGAAGCGCGTTAAGTGCATCGCTAACATCGTTGCAACCCTGATTATCGCTGGCTTTATGCTGGTAGTTGTTGCTTGCTTCATCAAAACTCTGTAATAGCAAGTAGTCAACAATCCAACGAACAAAGAAAACAAGAAAAAAATATAAGAATATGGCAAAATTGGATTCTAAGGTTCCCGCAGGCCCCGTGGCCGAAAAGTGGAGCAAACACAAATCGGAAATCAAGGTAGTTAGCCCCGCCAACAAACGTAAACTCGACGTTATCATCATCGGTACCGGTCTGGGTGGCGCATCGGCTGCTGCTTCGCTTGGCGAATTGGGTTACAATGTAAAGGTATTCTGCATCTCCGACTCGCCCCGTCGCGCTCACTCGATTGCGGCTCAGGGTGGTATCAACGCTGCTAAGAACTACCAGAACGACAACGACTCTGTATATCGCCTCTTCTACGACACTATCAAGGGTGGTGACTACCGCGCACGCGAGGCTAACGTATATCGTTTGGCTGAGGTGTCGAACCTCATCATCGACCAGTGCGTTGCACAGGGTGTACCCTTCGCACGTGAGTACGGCGGTCTGCTCGACAACCGCTCGTTTGGTGGTGCTCAGGTATCGCGTACCTTCTATGCTCGTGGCCAGACCGGTCAGCAGCTGCTGCTCGGCGCATACGCAGCCCTCAACCGTCAGATTGCTAAGGGCTCGGTTAAGAGCTTCCCCCGCCACGAGATTCTGGATATCGTAGTTGTTGACGGCAAGGCTCGCGGCGTTATCGCTCGTAACCTTGTGACCGGTGAGATTGAGCGTCATGGCGCACACGCTGTGGTTATGGCAACCGGTGGTTATGGTAATGTATTCTTCCTCTCGACCAACGCTATGAACTCGAATGGTTCGGTGGCTTGGCAGGCATACAAGAAGGGTGCATTCTTCGCTAACCCCTGCTTCACTCAGATTCACCCCACCTGTATCCCCGTACACGGCACTCAGCAGAGCAAGCTGACCCTGATGTCGGAGTCGTTGCGTAACGATGGTCGTATCTGGGTTCCCAAGAAGAAAGAGGATGTTGAGGCACTCCGCGCTCACACCAAGAAGCCTTCGCAGATTCCCGAGGAGGATCGCGACTACTACTTGGAGCGTCGCTACCCCGCATTCGGTAACCTCGTTCCCCGTGACGTGGCATCGCGCGCTGCTAAGGAGCGTTGCGACGCTGGCTTCGGTGTAAACGAGACCGGCCTGGCAGTGTTCCTCGACTTCAAGACCGCTATCGAGCGTCTTGGCAAGGATGTGATTAAGGCTCGCTACGGTAACCTCTTCCAGATGTATGAGAAGATTACCGATACCGATCCCTATAAGGAGCCTATGATGATCTACCCCGCTGTTCACTACACTATGGGTGGTATCTGGGTTGACTACAACCTGATGACTACCATCCCCGGTCTGTACGCTATCGGCGAGGCAAACTTCTCGGATCACGGTGCTAACCGTCTGGGTGCTTCGGCTCTTATGCAGGGTCTGGCTGACGGTTACTTCGTACTGCCCTACACCATCGGTGACTACCTCTCGCACGAGATTCAGTCGCCCAAGGTGGATACCAACACCCCCGAGTTCGAGGCTGCTGAGAAGGCAGTTAAGGATCGCATCGAGAAGCTCTTCTCGATTAAGGGTAACCAGTCGGTTGACGACCTCCACAAGAAGCTCGGCTTGGTAATGTGGGATATGGTTGGTATGGCACGTACCAAGGAGTCGCTGGAGAAGGCTATCGTTGAGATTCAGAAGATTCGCAAGGAGTTCTGGGCAGACGTACGCGTACCCGGCAAGAACGGCGAGTTCAACCAGGAGATTGAGAAGGCACTGCGCCTGGCAGACTTCCTCGAGCTCGGTGAGCTGATGGCTCGCGACGCACTCGGCCGTAACGAGTCGTGCGGTGGTCACTTCCGCGAGGAGTACCAGACTCCCGAGGGCGAGGCTCAGCGCGACGACGAGAACTACGCATACGTGGCTATCTGGGAGTACAACGGTCCCGATGCAGAGCCCACTCTCCACAAGGAGGAGCTGAAGTTCGAGGCAATCAAGGTTGCACAGCGTAACTATAAGGACTAATTGGTCAGAGATAACAAGAAAAAGAATAAATAAAAGCGTACAAATATGAATTTAACACTTAAAATCTGGCGTCAGAAAGATGCCAAGTCGCAGGGCAAATTCGAAGAGTACAAGGTGCAGAACATCTCTCCCGACAGTTCGTTCTTGGAGATGCTCGATATCTTGAATAACGACCTGATTATGGCCGGCAAAGAGCCCATTGCGTTCGACCACGACTGCCGCGAGGGTATCTGCGGTATGTGTTCGCTCCATATCAATGGCCACGCACACGGACCCGACAGCGAGATTACCACCTGCCAGCTCCACATGCGTAAGTTTAAGGATGGCGACACCATCACCATCGAGCCTTGGCGTTCGCGCGCCTTCCCCGTAATCAAGGACCTGGTAGTGGACCGCAGCGCATACGACAAGATTCTCCAGGCTGGCGGCTTCGTATCGGTGAACACTGGTGGTGTGCCCGACGCAAACGCTATTCCTATCCCCAAGGCTGACGCTGACGAGAGTATGGACGCTGCTGCCTGCATCGGTTGCGGCGCTTGCGCTGCGACCTGCAAGAACGGCTCGGCAATGCTCTTCGTGGCAGCTCGCGTATCGTCGCTCGCCAAACTGCCCCAGGGTAAGGTGGAGGGCGCACGTCGCGCAAAGGCTATGGTGGCTAAGATGGACGAGCTCGGCTTCGGTAACTGTACCAACACCGGCGCGTGCGAGGCAGAGTGCCCCAAGGCAATCTCCATCTCCCACATCGCTCGCCTCAACCGCGAGTACCTCTACGCTAAGTTGCAGGACTAAAAGTAGAATACAAATAACCAAACCGAGAGCCGACATGTTCGACTCTCGGTTTTTTTGTTTCTCCACTTTTTTCGAGCCTTTTTGTAAAAAGGCTCCCCAAAAACTTTTGTACTATTAGTTTGCGGGTTTAGGAATAACTTAGCAGTTATTACAACGATAAATAGAGCAGTGATTAGTTCAAGCAAGCTTGACTATCACCGCTCTATTTCT
>JAZUCV010000012.1:0-8406 GCA_045639285.1 Tidjanibacter sp. | reverse complement strand
GATGTGCCTGCCAAGCAGGCACATCCATAAGCGTTTACCCACCCTCTAAATCCCCCTCCTTAGAGGGGGACTTACTCCTCGGCTTTGCCGAGGCAAATATTGCGGGCACGACCGATTCTGTTGATGGGAATTATAGGAATTATGGGAGTTATGGGAACGTTGCGATTAAGCGAGGGCAGAGGCTGCTTGCAGGCTATGCCGAGCATGAGCAACGAAAAGACTGCGAAGCAGGATTAATTTAGTGAGTTTAAAGAGTTTAGGGAGATTAGGGATAAACGATTAGACTCTTTGTGTAATAATTTTATTTTTCGGGGTTAGGGGATACCCTCGTAGAGGGTACAAATAAAAGAGAGATATGAGGCTGTCAAACTTGTTTGAACAGAACATATCTCTCTTTTGTTTGTAATATCCTTGCGGATATTCCTAAATCCGCAAACTAAATAGTACAAAAGTTTTTGGGGAGCCTTTTTACAAAAAGGCTCGAAAGTCTTCGCTTATTACAAAAAGCAACCTTAAAGCGTTGGTTACCAGCTTAGGTTGGCTATGTCGGGCACGAAGCGTACTGTGCGTGTGCCGTCGGGGTTGTTGTCGATGGCTACGAGGTCGAGTGTCACTTCGCACTCCACGTTGTTGAGTGTCACGTAGTTGTTGACTGCTCGCACGAGTGCTCTCACCTTTTGTGGTGTTATGGCCTCCTCGGGCGACTGCCAGCTCTCGCTGCTGCGTGTCTTTACCTCTATGAAGTGCAGTGCGCCGCCTTGTTCGGCCACTATGTCGAGCTCCATATGGCTTCCTCGTCGCCAGTTACGCTCCACTATCGTGTAGCCCTGTTTGCGTAGGTAGTCCATCGCCACCTCCTCGCCTTCGGCTCCTATGCGATGCTTCTCGTACATCGTGTGGGTGTTAGCGTGCCATCAGGAACGAGAGGTCGTCGCTTGCTGTCACCTCGTATGGCGCGTCGCCATAGCGGAATATGCGCATTGGTCGGCTGCCTATGAGTGTCAGATTGTCGCCCTCCACTTTGAGCATACACCCCTCGCGTAGTCCTACGACATACATACCGTGGTTTGCCTCGATGTATTCGAGTATGCGTTGCTCGCGTGTCTCTCCTGCGTGACCTTCGGGGTTGGCGTCGAGGTAGTGGGGGTTGATCTGGAAGGGGACGGCACCTATCGCCTTGAACGACTCGGGCTGGGTGATGGGCATATCGTTGGTGGTGCATATTGTGGGGCAGGTTACGTTGCTGCCTGCGCTCCAACCCACATAGGGTGTGCCGGAGGTCACCTTGGCTGCGATGGCCTCGATGAGTCCCTGTTCCTGCATCTTGCGAGTGAGGGCGAAGGTGTTGCCGCCACCTACGGCTATCGCCTCGGCGGAGGCTATGAAGGCTGCGGGGTCTGCCTCGTGGTGCACGGAGCGCACACGCACGCCAATCTCGTCGAAGCGTGCCTGCACCTTAGCCTCGTACTCGTCGTAGGAGAAGGTGACGGCTGCGTAGGGCACGAAGGCAATCTCCTTGACACCTGCGAGGTGCTTGCCGATTTCGCCGATAGGATATTTCAAATAGGGCTCGCCTGCATTGGTCGAGTTGCTGATAAGTAGAAGTTTCATCTTGTTTTCGTTTTATATGTTGAACATTACAAAATTAACAATTTTAGGGAGAAATTTACATAATCTACTCCATTAAATACCTTATTTTTGCTAATGTGCTGATGGTCAGACAGATGATATAAAAAGAGGGAAAAAAGTGGTAAAAGTTGGGGCTAATTTGCTGAAATTGAAGAAAAAGTGTTATATTTGTGCGGTTTTGCCGAAAAATGGAAGTGTAAAAAAGTACATAAATGTTAAACCTAAACTAGAAAATTATGTCTGAAATTAAAGCAAAGGTCGTTGAGATTATTAAAGACCGTCTGAGCGTTGACGCTAATGATATTGAGGAGACTTCGAGCTTCGCAAATGATCTGGGTGCTGACTCGCTTGACACCGTAGAGTTGATTATGGAGTTTGAGAAAGAGTTCGGTCTTTCGATTCCCGACGAGGATGCAGAGAAGATTGCTACCGTAGGTGACGCTATCAAGTACATCGAGGAGCACAAATAGTCAGACGATGTCTGAGAAGAGAAAAGGTAGAGCATTTTGCTCTACCTTTTTTTGTTAAAAAGCCGTATGGCTGGTAAATTTTGTACTTCCCTTGAAAGACAAATGCTCATTTACTTTATGTAAACTCCGCTTTGTCTTTCTGCGCGAAGCCCAAAATTTCCTCAGCCATACAACTTTTTGTTGCGGAAGAGAGGGAGAATAGAAAAACCGTCTGGCTGGTAAATTTTGCACTTTCCTTGTAAGGCGTCGCCTCACATACGAAAAAGTATGCTTCGGCTAGCCTTACTGCACGAAGCCCAAAATTTCCTCAGCCATACGACTTTTTGGGTCGCAGACCCTTTTCTACTGAGGAACGTTTGAGGAGATTGTGCGGTGGCTGGCTCCGTATTAAAGTTGTTGGGGGCTGTGGTGTGATGGGAATAATAGGAGTAATAGGAGTAATAGGAATTTTCCTTAAACTCCTTAAACTCCCTAAACTCCCTAAACTCCCTTCATCTATCTTTTCTTCCCCTTCCCCTGCCGAAAAAAAAAGTTTGGCACACTAAGACAAAATAACTACCTTTGCATAGTTTGCACAAATTTTAATCATCATGGAACAAAAGCGTGTAGTGATTACCGGTATCGGCACAATAAATCCTCTCGGCAATAATGTCGAGGAGTATTTTGCGTCGCTTGAGGCCGGCGTGAGCGGGGCTGCTCCTATTACCCTGTTTGACGCCTCGAACTATAAGACAAAGTTTGCGTGCGAGGTGAAGAATTATGACTGTGAACAATATTTTGACCGCAAGGAGAGCAAACGCCTGGATCGTTATCTCCAATTCGCAATTATCAGTGCTGGTGAGGCTATGGCAGATGCCGATTTTGCAGAGGGCAGCTTCGATAGCTATCGCGCAGGTGTGATTTGGGGTTCCGGTATTGGCGGTATCAAATCGTTGCAGGATGAGGTGTTGGATTTCGCAAAGTACGACGGTGTACCTCGATTCTCCCCCTTCTATATCCTGAAGATGATTCCCAATATGGCCTCTGGTCATATCTCTATCCGTCACCACTTGTGCGGACCGAGCTATGGCACAGTGTCGGCCTGCTCCTCCTCGACCCACGCCATAATTGCTGCTGTGGACCAGATACGTCTGGGCAGAGCCGATATTATGGTTGCCGGTGGCTCGGAGGCAGGTATCAGCGAGTCGGGTCTGGGTGGCTTCAATGCTATGATGGCGCTCTCCACTCGTAACGACTCTCCCGCAACGGCCTCTCGTCCCTATGATGCGGGTCGTGATGGCTTTGTGATTGGCGAGGGTGGTGCGGCACTTGTCCTCGAAGAGTATGAGCACGCCGTGGCGCGTGGCGCAAAGATATATGCCGAAGTGGTGGGGTGTGGCGCAAGTTCCGATGCACACCACGTTACCGCCCCTCATCCTGAGGGTGCAGGCGCAAAGGCTTGTATCGAGCAGGCAATCCGAGATGCAGGTATCAATCCCGAGGTGGTGGACTATGTGAACACCCACGGCACCTCGACTCCCGCAGGCGACCTCCCTGAGCTCAAAGCGCTCACCGAGGTCTTTGGCGAGCACATCAATCAGATGAATATCAGCTCGACCAAGTCGATGACAGGACACCTCTTGGGAGGTGCGGGTGCAGTGGAGGCTCTGGCACTCATCTTGGCTTTGCAGAAGGGCATTGTTCCCCCGACAATCAATGTAGAACAACTTGACGAGGCAATTGACCCCCGTCTGAACCTCACCCTTGACAAGGCTCAACATCGCTCGGTGCGCTATGCGTTGAGCAACACCTTCGGCTTTGGTGGTCAGAATGCCTCAATAATTCTTAAACGATACGAAGAGTAAAAGAATATGGCCTTTTTAGACCCAATAATGCGAGTATGGCATCGCACCTTCGGCAAGGATAAGGCGTACTACTGCGCCTTTCACAAGATGTTTGGTGTGACTCCCGACAATATCGAGCTCTACAAACTTGCCCTTGTCCACCGCTCAGCCTCTATTCGTCTGGAGGATGGCAGTATGGTGAATAACGAGCGTTTGGAGTTCCTTGGCGATGCAGTGCTCGAAACAGTGGTTTCGGACTACCTATTCATCGAGTACCCCGACTATACCGAGGGCTCTCTCACCCAGCTGCGCTCCAAGATTGTGAGCCGTGCTTCGGTAAATGCAATTGCGCTCGATTTGGAGTTGGACAAGTTTGTGATATCGCACTCGGGAGGTAGCTTTGTGCAGAAGCACATCTACGGCAACGCCCTCGAAGCACTCCTCGGTGCCCTCTATCTGGACAAGGGCTACAACCGCGTAAATAGAATACTGATTAACGATATACTCCGTCGCAGAATAGATGTTGACAATATCTCCCACACAGAGACCGACTTCAAGAGCCGTCTTATTGAGTGGTGTCAGAAGAGCAAACGACAGATCCATTTTGCCACCGAGATAGCCCCCGGCTCTGTGCCCTCGCACCCCGAGTTCTCCTCGCGCGTGATGATTGATGGTGTGGAGATGGGTCATGGCCTTGGCTCCTCGAAGAAGGAGGCAGAGCAGAATGCTGCCTATCTGGTGTGGCACGTGCTCGACGACGATAAGGTAGGCGACTATCTGTTGGAGTATATGGACAAGATGGATAGTCAAAGTGGCAGACGACAGGGATAGGGATGTTCGCGAGAAGCTCGTACTGCGAGGTGCAGGATTGCTCTCGACTGCGGAGTTGCTGAGCCTGATAATCGGGCCCGACTCGGCGGGCGAGAGTGCGCTCTCTGCGGCTGAACGACTCCTCGACTACTATGATGGCTCGCTCGCCTCGCTGTTGCGCGCCGACCTTACGGAGCTGCGTACGGCTACGGGAATAGGCATAAGGCGCGCCTCTTCACTCGCCGCAGCCCTCGAGCTCGGACGCCGTGCCGCAGCGGAGCAGGTGTCGCCTGTGATTATCAAGGATAAGAACGATGTGGTGGCTCTCTTCCCCTCGCTTGCCAATCTCGGCCACGAGGAGATGTGGGTGATATATCTCACCTCCTCCAATCGTGTTATCGAGAAGCGCAGGGTGGCCCAGGGCGGTGTGTCGGCTCTCGTGGCAGACCATAAGCTTATCACCAAGCGCGCACTCGAACTCCTCGCCCAATCGGTAATACTTGTGCATAACCACCCCTCGGGCTCTGCATCGCCCAGCGCAGAGGATGAGGCGGTGACCCGTCGTGTGGCGGAGGCGATGCAGCTCTTCGACATCAAGCTACTCGATCACATTATCATCTCTCGCGAGGGAGATTATAGTTTCCGACAATATGGTAAAATCTGAATAAATAAAGGTGGCCTGATGGCCACCTTTATTATTACTCTTGCGGAACGAAAATCAGCTCCTCAAGATTGTATCCCCTGCGTTTGCAACGTTCCAGCAGGTCGGCCTGCACAGAGTCGGGCAGGGTGGGGGTGCGCGACATAATCCACAGATAGTTGGGCGACGAGGAGCCGACGATGCTCCACTCGTAGTTGTCGCCAAGCTCCATCACCTTATATGGCGCAGGGAATAGGAAGAATGTAACCTTCAGCTCGCCAGGCAGCGAGGTTCTCTTTGCCTTGCCTCGGCTTACGCGATGCTTGCCCTCCTTGTACCCGCTGTTGAGCACCTCGACCGACCCGTCAGGCAACAGGCTGTAGTCGGCAACGCAACGCTCCATCCCGCGCTCAAAGAAGTGGTCGAAACGGGCGATTTCATACCAGCGACCCATATAACGATTGAGGTCCAAATTGGTAACCGTGTGGTTGTCAATCTTGTGGCGTGGGCTGGCGATGAGTGCGCCAGCAATGCCGACAACGAGAATGGAGATAAGAATAAATGACTTCATAGTTGAAAATGTTTTGGTTTTGGCTGATTGTGGGACAAAAAGAGTGCCGATTTGAATTTTCGGCCAAAATGAGTACTTTTGTGTTGGTGAAGCCCTCTTTGAGTTGCAGACAATGTGCGCTCAGGGAGAGATAATAAAAAGGATAAAAATGACAGCACTCTTTTCAGACATCATCTTTGGCCCTATCAAGAGCCGCAGACTTGGCTTGTCGCTGGGGGTAAACCTGCTTCCTCTCGACTCCAAGCTATGCTCCTTCGATTGTATCTATTGCGAGTGCGGGTGGGCAGAGAGTGGCTGCACTCCACGATTCAACCCCCGCGAGAGGGTGCGTGAGCTATTGGGCGAGAAGTTGGGCGAGATGACCTCGGCAGGCACTCCGCCCGATGTGATAACCTTTGCGGGCAATGGCGAGCCGACAATGCACCCCCACTTTGAGGAGATAATCGACGACACCATCGCTCTGCGTGATGAGATATGCCCGTCGGCTAAGATATCGGTGCTGAGCAACGCCACGATGATCGGGCGCGAGAGTGTCAGGCGTGCGTTGCTGAGGGTGGATAACAATATCCTCAAACTCGACTCCGCCTTTGACCAGACGGTGCGCCTAATCGACAATCCGCAGGGCAGCTACTCCGTAGCACGCACTGTGGAGCTGATGAAACTCTTTGAGGGTAAGATGATTGTGCAGACAATGTTCCTGCGTGGCTCGTACAATGGGCAGGTGGTGGATAATACTACCGAGCGCGAGGTGGCGGCGTGGCTCGAACTGCTACGCGAGATAGCTCCCGCACGTGTGATGGTCTATACCATCGACCGCGACACCCCCGCTCCCGACCTGGAGAAGGTGTCGGTGGAGGAACTGCGTCAGATAGCCGAGCGTGTTGAGGCCCTCGGCATAGAGTGCTCCGTAGCAGGATAAATGTGAAGTGAGATGATAACAACAGAACAGATAAAAGAACTAGCCCGTCGTCGCGACGACCTCTACCGCTACCTCCGCATCGAGGACCGTAAAATCGAGTGGGAGGAGGAGCAGGAGAAGACCACCGCCCCCGACTTCTGGGACTCGCCCAAGGATGCAGAGGCACAGCTGCGCAAAGTGGCGGAGATAAAGAGCTGGCTCGACGGCTACACCGAGGTGTCGCAACTCACCGACGACCTCGAACTGCTCGCTGAGTTTGTGCGCGAGGGTGGAGCGACCGAGGAGGAACTCGACACCCACTACGCAACCACACTCGACCATATCGAGCAACTCGAGATGCGCAATATGCTCTCCGAGCCTGAGGATAAGATGGGTGCGATTATGGATATCAATGCCGGTGCAGGTGGCACCGAGGCACTCGACTGGGCCTCGATGCTGCTCCGTATGTATACCCGCTGGGGCGAGCGCAACGGCTATAAGGTGCGCATAGCCGATATGCAGGAGGGCGAAGAGGTGGGCGTGAAGTCCGCAACGCTCCTCTTCGAGGGCGACTATGCCTACGGCTACCTCCAGAGCGAGATAGGCGTGCACCGTATGGTGCGACTCTCCCCCTTCAATGCCAACAACAAACGCCAGACAACATTTGCCTCGGTGTTTGTGGCTCCCGCCATTGATGATACAATAGAGATTACCATCAATCCCGCAGATATCGAGTGGGATACCTATCGCAGTAGCGGCGCGGGAGGACAAAATGTCAACAAGGTGGAGACAGGCGTGCGTCTGCGCTACCACGGCAAGGACCCCGATACGGGCGAGGCGGTGGAGTTCCTTATCGAGAATACCGAAACGCGCTCGCAACTGATGAACCGCGAGAATGCTATGCGCATCCTGCGCTCCAAACTATATCAGCGCGAACTCGAAAAGCGCCGTGCCGTGCAGACAGAACTCGAGAAGAGTAAAAAACGTATCGAGTGGGGCTCGCAGATTCGCTCCTATGTCTTCGACGACCGCCGCGTTAAAGACCACCGCACAGGACACCAGACCTCAAATGTCGAGGCGGTGATGGATGGGGAGATTGATGACTTTATCAAGACCTACCTTATGCTGTAAAAAAGCCATCTGGCTGGTGCTTTTTGCACATCCCTTGCAAGCCAAATGCTCATTTACTTAGAGTAAACTCCGCTTTGTCTTGCCGCACGATGCCCAAAAATCCCTCAGCCAATATGACTTTTTAATTCAAAATTCAAGATTCAAAATTCAAAATGATAAACAATCGAGAGTAGTATCGAACTACTCTCGATTGTTGTTTATGGGAGTTATGGGAATAATGAGAATAATGGGAGATTAAGGAGTTTAAAGAATTTAGGGAGAGTAGGGATAATCCTTAAAAACACAAGCCACCATCCTTACTCCACTCACTCACACAACGCTAATTACCACCTCGACACCTGCCTTCTGCGAAGGCAATTCCAAGCCTGACCCACCCCCAAGCCCCCCCCTCGGCGGGGGAAGGGCCTGCTTTGCAGGCACATCCATAAGCGTCT
>JAZUCV010000011.1:0-4498 GCA_045639285.1 Tidjanibacter sp. | reverse complement strand
AAACTAATCAATTCAAATCGGCTCTGTGAGATAGCTTTTCTCTGTTCAAGTTCCAAGGGTGAATTTATGAACACTGGAAACAGCAATGTATATATGCAATTTTAGTGAGTACTTCGCCGCCGAATACCACACCATCAAATATATTGTATTATGTTGATTATATAGCATTTACGGAGTTTGCTATGTCCAGAAGTAAACATCGTGTGTACTCGTTTTGCACAAAGATTTCTGCGTTTTGTTCGCCCATAAAACGCACAAAATAATTCTCAAAAACTCAGACTCAAAAATCCTAACCTTTTATACAAATACAACCCCGCCTTTAGCGGACTTTGCAAAGAAATTACTACCTTTGCGACCCTTTATCAAAAAAATTATAGCTATGAGAGAGATAAATCCCCAAGAGACAACACGTGCATACGCATTTGAGATGTGGATGAGTTCGCCGATGCCGATGGTGACTCTGACAAAGAGTGTCAACATTACCCATCTCTGCAAAGTCGGCAAGAGGAGCGGACTAAAACTAAATATGTTATTGTGTTGGGCTATCTGCAAGGCAGCAAGTCGGGTCGAGGAGTTCTACACCCTGCCCATTGAGGGTAAATTGTTCCGTTTTGACAAACTCGCTGTAAATGTTATCGTTCCCAACGCCAAGGGCGGTATAAATTCGTGCGACATACCCTTCGATGAGAATTTAGAGCTGTTCAGCAAAGAGTACGCCACACGCACAAAGGCTGCTGCGGAGAGTTGTCAGAGCATCTTCGAAGAGGAGTATATGGTTGTTGGAACATCGGCTATGATTGCGACCGAGCTTGACTGCATAGTAAATCAATACACAGACAAGTTTCTCAACCCTATGGTGATGTGGGGCAAATACCGAAAGAGTTGGTTGAAGCGAACTCTACCTATCTCGTTCCAATTCCACCATACCCAGATGGATGGTGCGCACGCAGCCAAGTTCCTCGACCTCTTGCAGAGAGAGATTGAGGGGTTAAAAATAGATTTTTAGCAAAAATATTATCTTTGCAGCCAGATTTATGTAATTGAGAGATGAGAAAAAGATTATTTACACTCCTTTCCGCCCTGCTCTGCGTAACCACTTTCGGCACACAGGCACAGGCCTTTCGCGATGATTTGTCCTATTCGCTGCACGGTTGGTATGGCTACGACATCGAGCAGACACGCCCCAACCTGACCTCCTATGGTTATATGACCTACGAGGGTGCAGTGGGTATTCAGACCACTCCGGAGAAGGACAACTACTACGACTATCTCTTTGGCTATCCGCTACTTAACTTTGGTGTTTCGGTAGCTTCGATGGGCGATTTCCGTTTCTCGGACCAGACAAAGTTTCCCAATCTCTACTCGCTCTACGGCTCGTTTGAGCGTTCGCTTGTGCGCAGGGATTGGTTCTCGGCAGGCTATCAGCTGGACTTCGGTCTGACCTACAATCCTGCCCGATACGACCCCGTAGGCAACCCAGGCAACAACTGGCTCAGTTCGCCTGTGATGGCCTACTTTGGTGCGGGAGGTTTTGCAAAGATTCATCTCGGCAAGCGCTGGGAGGTGGGTGCTGATGTGATGTTCCGCCACTACTCCAACGGTCGTATGGCACTCCCCAACGAGGCACTCAATGCCATTGGCGGAGGTCTTTTTGCCCGCTATCGTCTCTTCGACTACGACCCACGCCGATATCGTACTCCCGCAACCCCCATCTCCTATGAGCGCGGTATGCAGTACAATATTGCCATTGGCGGCGGTGTGCATACCTGTATGGCGGAGTGGAACGCACTTGTAGAGCGTGAGCCCGACCCTGCCAGGAGAGAGCAGATAGAGCTCAAGGCACACCCCAAACTCTCGTTAGGCTTCGAGGCTCTCTATCGCTACTCGTTGCGCTATGCCACGGGTCTGAATGTAGAGATGTTCTACTCGTCGAATATGAAGGAGCTGGAGGCGAGCGACCGAATTGTCTATGGCGATACGGAGGTTGACAATAGCCCCGGATATAAACCTCTGTCGTTGGGTCTGGCGGTTGTGCAGGAGGTATATTGGCACAATCTTGCGGTACACGTTGCGGTGGGTGCATACCCCTATCGACACAAGGGCGTAAACAGCGAGGTAGCCAAGGAGGCGGGCGACCGTGAGCGTGGCTGGCACTACGAGAAGGCGGGTATCCGCTACTACATCCCCAACCGCAATGCGTTTGTAGGATTCTCCATCAAATCTCACAGCATCAAGGCCGAGTACCTGGAGTTCTCGTTCGGTTTCAGATTGTAGCTCTGGCGTAGGGGGTATGAACGGGTGATGATTGCGCTGTTTTTGCAAAATATGTAGCAGGCCGAAGAGTCATTTTGACCTCCTTTTGTTTGAATTTGGATTAAAAAGTGTATCTTTGCGTCCGAAACAGAGAGTATTATAAAACAGTTCAGATTATGTTGAGTCGTAGATTTTTGAGAATTAAGGTTATTAAATCACTCTATTCACATCTCAAGTCGGAGGGTACTCCCCTCTCGGTAGCCACCAAGAATCTAACAAACTCCATCGATAGCACCTACCAACTCTACCTCAAGATGCTTGCACTTGTCCCTGCAATTGCAGAGTACGCACGCGAGCGTATCGAGATTGGTCTTAACAAAAAACTCCCCACCTACGATGACCTCCACCCCAACTATCGTTTTGTAGAGGGCAGGATTATCTCCATCATTGAGCGTACCGAGGCACTCACCAAGCGTACCGAGAAGGAGGGACTCGACTGGAGCGCACAGCCCGAGGTGGTACGCCACATCTACGAGCAGATGGTGCAGAGCAGTTTCTACCAGAAATATATGCAGGCCGACAAAGGGTCGTTCCGTGCAGACCTCTCGGTTGTTGAGGAGATTTTTGTGCAGTGCGTGCAGGATAACGAGATGATGGAGCAGGCACTGGAGGATATCTCCATCCATTGGGCCGACGACCTGGACTATGTACTGACAATGGTTGTGCGCACCCTGCGTGCATTGCGCCCCGAGGCTGAGCAGTTGGCACTGCTGCCCCAGTTCAAGAACGAGGAGGATGAGAAGTTCGCAACCGACCTCTTCACTCGCACATCGGTGGGACACTCGGAGAATATGGTACTCCTGGAGAGATATACACAGAATTGGGATATGGAGCGTATCGCCTTTATGGATATCATCCTCCTCTCGGCGGCTATCACCGAGCTGACCCAGTTCCCCTACATCCCTATCAAGGTGTCGCTCGACGAGTATATCGAGATTTCGCGCTATTACAGCACTCTCGGCTCGCCCCAGTTTATCAACGGTATTCTCGACAAGGCGTTGACCGATCTTAACGAGAGTGGCAAGATTAACAAGATGGGACGCGGTCTGCTCTAAGAGAATCGTTCGGTAATGAAGAAGATTAGGCACTATACTCTTATTGCTGTCGTTGCACTGCTCAGTATGGGCTGCACGGGTCGCTCTATCCGTAAGGCAATCGAGGCCGAGCAACAGCACACAGAGCACAACCACAACCACGACCACGACCACGACCACTCAGCCAACAACACCCGACGGGGCATTCGTCTATCTGCCGAGCGACTGAACGCCAAGCAGGCCATCGACACTATCTATATGGGCAGGGTCAGTGCCGGTGAGGTTGTTACCTGCAAGGTAGTAGTGCGCAACGAGGATGCGGTGGCTGCCGCTCTGCTCACCACCCGCACCACTTGCGGTTGTGTGGGGGCCGAGTTCTCCGCAGAGCCTATACAGCCAAAGCGCACAAGAGAGGTTGAGGTACGTTTCGACTCGGCAGGCTATGGCGGTCGCTTCTCGCAAAACCTCTATCTGACAACATCGCTCTCCGAGGAGCCTCTCCATCTGGTGATTATGGCAGATGTTCGATAGGGACACAACTCTGTTTGATATGGTGTAAAATTTGTTTTTCGCAAAGGGATTGATTAAATTTGTAGGATTGAAACAAACAATAAACTTTTATAAACGATGACTATGATGACAATTTTCTTGCAGGCAGCACAGCCCGCTGGTGCTGGTAGCAATATGAGCTTCCTCGTTATGATGGTGCTCATCTTTGGTGTAATGTGGCTCTTTATGATTCGTCCTCAGCAGAAGCGACAGAAGGAGTTGCAGAAGTTCCGCGATGGCCTCAAGCGTGGCGATAAGATTATCTCGGCTGGCGGTATCTACGGCACCGTTAAGGAGGTGAAAGAGGGCTATATTCTGATGGAGGTTGACAACAACGTGAGCATCCGCATCGACAAGAGTATGGTTATGCAGGCTCCCGCAGATTTGCAGCAGTAAGCAAGCGGAGCTATTCAGAATTCAAAATTGATTAAAAAAGAGAGCAATGTCGAATTGCTCTCTTTTTTGTTTATATAGGGAGTTTAAGGAGGTTAAGGAATTTAGGGAATTTAGGGAATTTAAAGAAATTAGATATAGTAAGCAGAGGCCTACTCTCCCTACTCTCCCTACTCTCCCTACTCTCCCTACTCTCCCTACTCTCCCTA
>JAZUCV010000010.1:0-24181 GCA_045639285.1 Tidjanibacter sp. | reverse complement strand
GCGTAGCATACTTAGCGTATGTGAGCGACACAAAAACTGCTCTAACACCAAAATCACCAGCCAGACGACTTTTGCTAAATAAAGGAGGGGTGCTTGATAACAAGCACCCCCTCCTTTATCTAAAAGCCGTCTGACTATTTCTTGGTAACACCAGTCTTAACAGCCTTCACCTTTGCGCCCGAAGCCTTAGCTGCGGTGCTCTTAGGTGCTGCGGGCTTCTTAGCCTTTGCGGGAGCCCCAGCAGCAGGAGCCTCAGCTACCTGAGCGTCCTCAGCTACCTTCTTAGCACCCGAGCGGCTACGACGAGTCTTAGGCTTAGCAGCAGCAACTACTGCGCCCTCAACGTAGGTCTCGTTGAAGTCCACGAGCTCGATGATACACATCTCAGCAGCGTCACCCAGACGGAAACCGGTGTGGAGGATACGGGTGTAGCCACCGGGACGGTCAGCAATCTTGGGAGCCACTACGCGGAACAACTCGGTTACAGCGTACTTGTCCTTCAAGTAGCTGAACACAACGCGACGCTGGTGGGTAGTGTCCTCTTTCGATTTGGTCATCAGGGGCTCAACATACTTTTTCAGAGCCTTTGCCTTTGCGACAGTGGTCTCGATTCGCTTGTGGAGAATCAAAGAGCTTGCCATATTGGCCAACATCGCCTTACGGTGTGCGCTCTGACGGCCAAGGTGATTGAATTTTCTATTGTGTCTCATAGGTTAACTTAATCTTTATCAAGTTTGTAGATTGAAACGTCCATACCGAAGTGGAGGTTCAGCGAAGTGAGCAGATCATCCAACTCGGTGAGCGACTTTTTACCGAAGTTACGGAACTTCAACAGGTCATTGCGGTTGAAACGTACCAAATCACCGATAGTCTCTACCTCGGCAGCCTTCAAACAGTTGAGGGCGCGAACCGAGAGATCCTGATCTGCCAACTTGGTCTTCAACAACTGACGCATATGAAGTACATCCTCGTCGAACTCCTCAACGGGCGAACTCTCCTCCATATTGATGGTGATGCGCTCGTCGGAGAAGAGCATGAAGTGCTGGATAAGAATCTTAGCAGCCTCCTTCAATGCCTCCTTCGGATGAATCGAACCATCGGTGGTGATCTCGAGGTTGAGTTTCTCGTAGTCGGTCTTTTGCTCTACGCGGTAGTTTTCAATCGAGTATTTAACGTTCTTGATCGGTGTAAAAATCGAATCAATAGGTAGAAGTCCGAACTCGGCATCTACGGGGGCATTCTCCTCAGCCGGAACATAACCCCTGCCGCTTCCGATGGTCAGGTCAATCTGCATTTTGGTCTCAGGGGTCAGGTGACAAATCACCAGATCGGGATTGAGAACCTTGAAGTTGGTAAGGAAGTTCGATATATATCCTGCGGTCAACTCAGTTACGCCAGCAACGTTTACCGACACCTTCTCGCTGTCGGCATTCTCAACGGTGCGGATGAAGCGTACCTGCTTGAGGTTAAGGACGATATCAATCATTCCCTCCATAACGCCGGGAATAGCGTCAAACTCGTGATCCACACCAGCAATCTTTACAGTCGTGATTGCATGGCCCTCCAGCGAGGAGAGCAGAATACGACGCAAAGCATTACCGATGGTGAGACCAAAACCGGGCTCCAAAGGACGGAACTCAAATTTTCCGAAGTTGGAGGTCGATTCGAGCATAATCACCTTCTCGGGTTTTTGGAATGCTAATATTGCCATAATTTTACTACTTATTGGTTAGATTTATTTCGAGTACAACTCGACGATCAACTGCTCTTTAATATTCTCGGGGATATCCTCACGCTCGGGACGCTGCAAGAACTTACCAGTCATAGTCTGGGCGTTCCACTCCAACCAAGCATAACGATTTACCTGACGGCCTGCGAGCGACTCGGTGATAACCTCGAGGCTCTTCGACTTCTCGCGAACACCTACAACATCACCCACCTTCAAGCTGTACGAGGGGATGTTTACAACCTCACCATTAACGGTGATGTGGCGGTGCGATACCAACTGACGAGCAGCAGCGCGAGTGGGGGCAATACCCAAACGGTAAACCACGTTGTCCAAACGGCACTCCAACAATTTCAGCAAGTTCTCGCCGGTGATACCACCCATACGAGCTGCCTCCTCGAAGGTCTTGTGGAACTGACGCTCCAACAAACCGTAGGTCATCTTGGCTTTCTGTTTCTCACTCAACTGAGTACCGTACTCCGACACTTTCTTGCGTTTACGGTTCAGTCCGTGCTGTCCGGGAGGGTAGTTCTTCTTCTCGAGAAACTTGTCCGCTCCGAAAATAGGCTCGCCAAACTTACGAGCTATTTTAGATTTAGGTCCTATATACTTTCCCATTTTTCTTTATTGTTTTTTACTTTTTTCACTTAACAGATTTTTTGTCCTTTCTCTTTTTACGCTATCAGCTTTCTAAGCCACCCAGGGATTAGACGCGACGACGGTTGGGAGGACGACATCCGTTGTGGGGCAGCGGAGTAACGTCGATAATCTCCATTACCTCGATACCTGCACCGTGAATGGTACGAATTGCAGACTCACGACCTGCACCCGGACCCTTTACATATACCTTAACCTTACGCAAACCAAGGTCGTAAGCAACCTTAGCGCAGTCAGCAGCAGCAGTCTGGGCTGCATAGGGAGTGTTCTTCTTCGAACCTCTAAAACCCATCTTACCTGCCGAGCTCCAACTGATAACCTCACCAGCTGCGTTGGTCAGGGTGATAATCACGTTGTTGAAAGTCGAGTGAACAAAGGCCATACCCTGAGCCTCAACCTTAACAACTCTCTTCTTAACTGTTCCTGGTTTTTTTGCCATAACTTTCTACGATTACTTAGTTGCTTTTTTCTTGTTCGCTACAGTCTTCTTTCTACCTTTACGGGTACGAGCGTTGTTCTTGGTGCTCTGACCGCGAACGGGAAGGCCCAGACGGTGACGGATACCACGGTAGCAACCGATATCCATCAATCGTTTGATGTTGAGCTGTACCAAAGAGCGGCACTCGCCCTCTACTTTGATATCCTTCTCAGCAATGTAGTTACGGATGGCAGCTACCTGATCATCAGTCCAATCCTGAACCTTGATGTTGCGGTCGATACCGCACTCGTCGAGGATCAACTGAGCGGTGCTGCGGCCAATGCCGTAAATATAGGTGAGGCCAATCTCGCCTCTCTTATTTTTAGGTAAATCTACACCTACTATACGTGCCATAAATTTCTCTTAATTTAATTGATTAGCCTTGGCGCATTTTAAACTTAGGATTCTTTTTGCAAATAACGTAGAGTTTGCCCTTACGCTTTACAATTTTGCAATCCTCACTTCTTTTCTTAATTGATGCTTTTACTTTCATCGTTTTCTTGTTTTAAAAGTGAACCGTTTGTGGTTTACTTGTAGCGGAACGAAATGCGTCCCTTTGTCAAATCATAGGGGGACATCTCGACCTTTACCTTATCTCCGGGCAGAATTTTAATGAAGTGCATACGCATCTTTCCGGAGATGTGGGCGGTGATTACGTGACCGTTATCCAACTCAACGCGGAACATTGCATTCGACAACGCCTCAACGATAGTACCGTCCTTTTCAATAGCAGCCTGCTTTGCCATAGAGTCTTTTTCCTTTTTTAATGTTTCTACATTATCGGGCAAGCCCGATAGCCTTTTCGATGATACTGAAATCTGTCAACACATCAGCCTCGCCCTTGCGGATTGCCACCGCAAACTCAAAGTGAGCCGAGGGTTTATTGTCGCGCGTACGAACTGTCCAGCCGTCACGCTCAAAAACCACATCCTTGCGTCCCATATTAATCATCGGCTCGATGCAGATTACCATACCCTCTTTCAAGAGCGGGCCTCTGCCTCGTGCGCCATAGTTAGGAACCTCGGGATCTTCGTGCATATTGCGACCAAGACCGTGACCCACCAACTCGCGCACCACGCCGTAGCCGTACTTCTCTGCGTGTGCCTGCACAGCAGCGGAGATATCCCCCACCCTGTTGCCGGCAACTGCCTGCTCGACACCTTTAAGAAGAGCCTCCTTGGTCACAGTGAGCAGCTGCTGATTTTGCTCAGAGATCTCGCCTACGCCAAAGGTGTAGGCCGAGTCGCCATAGAACCCCTTCAAAATGGTGCCACAGTCAACCGATACGATATCGCCCTCCTGGAGAGCATAGTTCGACGGTATGCCGTGTACGACCTGCTGATTAACCGAGACACAGAGGGTATTGGGAAAGCCTCCGTATCCGAGGAAGCCAGGAACTGCTCCGTGCGAGCGGATAAACTCCTCGGCAATCCTGTCGAGCTCCAGAGTGGTCACTCCGGGCTTGATGTGCTTGCCTACCTCGGCGAGTGTTGCGCTCACCAAGAGGTTGTTCTCACGCAGCAGTTCGATCTCTTCCTCTGTTTTCAGATATATCATCTTCTTCAAAGAACTCTTGTTTATTAAGCGATTGAGTCTTTTCTGCTTTTACGTCGATTAATAGCCTGCACGACCTTTGATACGGCCGGTCTTCATAAGACCATCGTAGTGACGCATCAGCAGATGACTCTCTATCTGCTTGAGAGTGTCAAGAACAACACCTACCATAATCAACAGCGAGGTACCACCGTAGAAGTACGAGAACTGCTGGTTGATGCCGAGCTTAGTAGCAAATGCGGGCAAGATAGCCACAACTGCCAAGAAGATCGAACCGGGGAGGGTGATTCTTGTCATGATGTTGTCGATGTAGCGAACAGTCTCCTTACCGGGCTTGATACCGGGGATAAAGCCACCGTTGCGCTTGAGCTCGTCAGCCATCATGTTGGGGTTAACGATAATTGCGGTATAGAAATAGGTAAACGCAATTACCAGGATAGCAAATACAAAGTTGTACCAGAACCCTGTGAAGTTAGAGAATGTCGCAGCAATACCCTGAGTTGCCTCCATGCGACCAAAGAGCATGGGGATAAACATCAGCGCCTGAGCAAAGATGATAGGCATCACGTTTGCAGCGTTGAGTTTCAAGGGGATGTACTGGCGTACTCCACCGTATTGCTTATTGCCAACAACTCGCTTAGCATACTGTACAGGAATCTTACGAACAGCCTGTACGAGTGCGATGGTGGCCATAAACACTAAGAAGAGCAGGATAATCTCCACAACCAACATTACCAGACCACCGGTCGACTCGCTCAAACGAGTGTTCAACTCGGTCATAAAGGCCTGCGGCAGGCGCGCTACGATACCAACGAAGATGATAAGCGACACGCCATTACCGATACCCTTGTCGGTAATCTTCTCACCAAGCCACATCACAAACATAGTACCGGCAATAAGTACCATCATTGCGCTGAACTTGAAGAGCCAACTGTTGGCGCCAAGTACGTATGCACTGGCGGGGAGCTGGGCACTGAGGTTAGCAAGGTATGCGGGACCCTGAAGCAGCAGCACTACAATGGTCAAATACCTTGTCCACTGGTTGAGTTTACGCTGACCACTCTGACCCTCTTTCTGCAATTTCTGGAAGTAGGGAACTACGATTCCCAACAACTGAATCACAATCGAGGCCGAGATGTAGGGCATAACACCCAGAGCGAAGATCGATGCGTTGGAGAATGCACCTCCGGAGAAGATGTCCAACAGGCCGAGCAAACCATTGCCCTCTACCTGATGCTGCAACGCAAAGATCTCGTTAGGGTTGATACCCGGGAGCGAAACAAAGCAACCAAATCTATAGATAAGAAGGAGGCAGATGGTAAAGAGAATTCTGCTACGCAACTCCTCAATCTTAAATATATTCTTAATGGTTTCGATGAATTTCTTCACGGCTTAATTTTTTTTGTGTAGGTTAGTTTCTTACTCAGCAATCTCCTCTGCACCAAAAACTACTGCCTTACCGCCCTGAGCCTCGATGGCTGCCTGTGCGCTCTTGCTGAATGCGTGAGCGGTAACGGTAAGAGCCTTGGTGAGAGTACCATTGCCAAGAACCTTAACCTTGTCCGAGGTCGATACGAAACCGGCCTGTACGAAGGTGTCCATGTTAACCTCGGTGAGGTTGTTCTTAGCTGCCAACTCCTCAACTACATTGAGGTTGATAGCCTTGTACTCTACACGCTTGATGTTGGTAAAACCAAACTTGGGCAGACGGCGCTGCAAAGGCATCTGACCGCCCTCGAAGCCCAACTTGCTATGGTAACCCGAACGCGACTGCGCACCCTTGTGACCACGAGTCGAAGTACCACCGTGACCAGAACCCTGGCCGCGACCGATACGCTTCTCGTGATGAGTGGAACCTGCTGCGGGTTTCAAATTATTCAGACTCATTGTTCTTACTCTTTTTTAAATTCGTAAATGTGTGTAATTTACTCGGCAACCTCAACCTTTACCAAGTGGCTCACTTTGTTCACCATACCCTTGATGATAGGCGAATCCTCGTGCTCTACTGTCTGGTTAATCTTGTGAAGTCCGAGTGCGTCGAGGTTCTTCTTCTGAGCACCGGTTGCACCGATACGGCTCTTAACCTGAGTGATTTTCAATTTTGCCATAACTTTACTTCAATTTAATTAACCGTTAAACACCTGGTTCAGCGAGATACCACGAATCTGAGCAACGGTGTAAGCATCGCGGAGCTCTGCCAATGCACCGATGGTAGCCTTCACCAAGTTGTGGGGGTTCGACGAACCCTTGCTCTTAGCGAGGATGTTGTGGATACCAACGCTCTCAAACACTGCACGCATTGCACCACCTGCAATCACACCGGTACCGGCTGCGGCGGGGCGAATGATCACCTCCGAGCCACCAAAGCGGTACTCCTGAGCGTGAGGAATTGTGCCGTTGATTACGGGAATCTTGATCAGATTCTTCTTTGCATCTTCTACACCTTTTGCGATGGCTGCCTGAACCTCGCTGGCTTTGCCCAGACCGTAGCCTACGACACCCTGCTCGTTACCTACAACCACAATAGCCGAAAAGGTGAAAGTACGACCACCCTTGGTTACCTTGGTAACGCGCTGGATAGCAACGAGTCTGTCTTTCAACTCGAGGTCGCTTGTTCTTACTTTCTTTATGTTAGTATTCGACATAATTGCTTAAAATTTAAGACCACCTTCGCGGGCGGCATCAGCCAACATTTTTACTCTTCCGTGATAGAGGTAACCGTTACGGTCAAACGATACGGTCTGGATACCCTTCTCGATTGCGCGAGCAGCAGCGAGTTTACCAACCTCAGCAGCAACCTGAGTCTTGTTCATACCCTCCAGCTTGCCTGCAAGCTCTTTGTCCAGCGACGATGCTGCGCAGAGTGTTACACCGCGCTCGTCGTCGATAACCTGTACATAAATCTGCTTGTTGCTGCGGAATACAGTCATACGAGGACGCTCGGCAGTACCGAAAACGATCTTGCGAATACGGTGCTTGATCCTCTCTCTTCTTTCAATCTTATTCAATGACATAACTTTACGCGGTTTTATTATTTAGCACTTGCAGATTTACCCGCTTTGCGGCGGAGCTGCTCATTAACAAACTTGATACCTTTTCCTTTGTAGGGCTCGGGCTTGCGCAACGAACGAATCTTTGCTGCAACCTGACCTACGAGCTGCTTGTCGATGCTCTTCAAGGTGAGGATGGGGTTACCCTTCTTCTCCTGGAACACCTCAGCCTTTACCTCCTCAGGAAGCAGGAAGTGAATATCGTGCGAATAACCCAGCGACATCTCCAGAAGCTGGCCTTTTACTTCGGCTTTGAAGCCGACGCCGACGAGTTCTTGTTTGGTCTCGTAGCCTTTCGAAACGCCAATCACCATGTTGTTGATCAAGGCGCGATAAAGTCCGTGCATCGAGCGGTGGCGTGGCTGGTTCGTAGGACGATGAAGTGTCAATACGCCGTCCTCTATCTTAACCTCGATGTCAGCATCTACTTGCTGCGAGAGGCTACCCAGAGGTCCTTTCACGCTTACCACATTCGAGGGCGATACCTCAACGGTAACACCTGCGGGCAAGTTTACAGGTAATTTTCCAATTCTTGACATTTTTTAACTTGTTTTAATTGTTTATGAAAAATAAAGTTTTTGATGCGCTCGTCGGACTATTAATATACATAGCAGAGCACCTCACCGCCTACATTCTCTTTGCGAGCCTCCTTGTCGGTCATAATGCCCTTAGGGGTCGAGAGAATAGCGATACCCAAACCATTCATCACGCGAGGCATCTCAGCAACACTTGCGTAGCGACGCAAACCGGGACGCGATACTCGTTTGATGACCTTGATAGCGTTGGTCTTGGTAGCCTGGTGATACTTCAACGCAATCTTGATGGTAGCGTGGCCACGCTCGTCCTGCTCCTGTTTGTAAGCGAGGATGTAGCCCTGCTCGCAAAGAATGCGTGCAATCTCCAACTTCATTTTCGATGCGGGAGCTTCAACCACCTTGTGGTTGGCTTTCGCCGCGTTTCTAATCCTTGTCAGGAAATCTGCAATAGGATCTGTCATAATTCTTTTAAATTATACTAACTGTGTTTTTTGTTATTTTGAAAGCCTCTCTCCTCGGACTCCCGAATCAATCCGCTCTCGGTTTCGTTTTGTTGTAAGCCTCCTCCGGGCAACACCCTATCTTATTTAAAGCGGGCTCCTTATTCAAAGCACGCCACCTTATTTCAGGCGGGGCCCTTATTCAGCCTCCGAGGTTTTACACCATCGGCACCTTCTCTCCCACTGAGAAGGGGCCGGGTGGGTTTCTCTTGCCGAGTGACTGGTGGTTACCTGCCGCTCGGGCTGGGGACTACCACGATGCCTTCTTTACACCGGGGATCAGACCTGCCGAAGCCATCTCGCGGAACTGGATACGGCTGATACCGAACTGACGCATATAGCCCTTAGGACGACCGGTCAGTTTGCAACGGTTGTGCAGACGGATAGGGTTGCTGTTGCGGGGCAACTTGCTCAAACCCTCCCAGTCGCCGGCCTCTTTCAGTGCGGCACGCTTGGCAGCATACTTGTTGACCAATTTGAGGCGGCGTGCCTCACGTGCTTTCATTGATTCCTTTGCCATAACTTACTGTGCTTTTTTAGCGTTCTTAAATGGAAGGCCGAACTCGCGCAGAAGGGCGTAACCCTCCTCGTCGGTCTGTGCGGTGGTTACGAAGGTAATCTCCATACCGAAGATCTTGGTGATCTTGTCGATGTCGATCTCGGGGAAGATGATCTGCTCCTTCACACCGAGGGTATAGTTACCCTTGCCATCGAATTTCTCCTCGATACCCTTGAAGTCGCGGATACGGGGAAGTGCTACTGCGATAAGACGCTCCAAGAACTCGTACATACGCTCCGCACGAAGGGTTACGGTAACACCGATAGGCATACCCTTACGGAGTTTGAAGTTCGAGATATCCTTACGCGACTTGGTCTGGATAGCCTTCTGGCCGGTGATGGTCGACAACTCCTCCTGAGCAACCTCGATGAGCTTCTTGTCGGCGATTGCCTGGCCCATACCCTGGTTTACGACGATCTTGGTCAGCTTAGGAACCTGCATTATACTCTTATAACCAAATTCCTTTACAAGTGCAGGAACAATCTGCTCCTTGTACTTAGTTTTGAGTGTAGGTACGTATGCCATTATTTAATCTCCTCTCCTGACTTTTTAGCGTAACGAACTAATTTACCATTGCTGTCAGCCTTGCGACCTACGCGAGTGGGCTTACCGCTCTTGGGGTCTGCAAGCTGCAAGTTAGAGATGTGAATCGGAGCCTCCTGCTCGATGATTCCACCCTGGGGATTCTTAGCATTGGGTTTGGTGTGCTTCTTGATCATGTTGAAACCCTCAACGATTGCGCGCTGGTTTTTCACATCAACCGAAAGTACACGGCCGGTCTTCTCGGTGCTCTTGCTGTCACCGGCGATGACGTAAACCATATCCCCTTTCTTAATATGAAGTTTCACTGCCATATTGTACTACTGTTTTTTATTAATTACAATACTTCGGGAGCCAACGAGATAATCTTCATATACTGGTCACGCAACTCACGTGCAACGGGACCGAAGATACGGGTACCTCTCATCTCACCCTGGTTGTTCAGCAGCACAACGGCGTTGTCGTCGAAACGGATGTACGAACCGTTTGCGCGTCTGATCTCCTTCTTGGTTCTCACAACAACCGCTTTCGAAACGGTACCCTTCTTGATATCACCCGAAGGGGATGCGCTCTTGACGGTCACTACAACCTTATCGCCGATCGAAGCGTAACGCTTTTTCGTTCCGCCCAATACGCGGATGCAAAGTACCTCTTTTGCACCGCTGTTATCGGCTACTGTCATTCTACTTTCTTGCTGTATCATAGCTCTTACTTAGCTCTTTCAATAATTTCTACAAATCTCCAACGCTTAGTCTTACTCAAAGGACGCGTCTCCATAATCTTCACGGTGTCGCCTTCGTTGCAGGTGTTCTGCTCGTCAGCAGCATGAAACTTGGTAGTTTTGTTGACGAACTTACCATAGATAGGGTGTTTAACCTTTCTCTTAACGGCAACTACAATGGTCTTCTCCATCTTGTTGCTGACTACCACTCCGATTCTCTCTTTTCTAAGATTTCTTTCCATAGCGGCACGATTATTAATTATTCTTCTGACGCAGAACGGTGAGCATACGCGCGATGTCTCTGCGAGTTTTACGAATGTTTGTCGAATTCTCAACGGGCGATACCGAGTGGGTAACCTTCATCTTAGCGAGGTTAGCCTTCTCTGCCTCGATGCGCTCAACCAAGTCAGCCACCGAGAGTTCTTTAATTTCTGCAGTTTTCATAACTTATCTCACTAATTTTTAGATTTCCTCAGTATAGTCGCGACGAACGACAAATTTAACAGCAATAGGCAACTTCTGTGCGCCCAAACGGAGAGCCTCCTGTGCTACCTCCAAGGGTACACCCTCTGCCTCAAACAGGATACGGCCCGGAGTAACGGGAGCTACGAATCCCTCGGGAGAACCTTTACCCTTACCCATACGTACCTCAGCGGGCTTCTTAGTGATGGGCTTATCGGGGAAGATACGAATCCAAATCTGACCCTCACGCTTCATATAGCGAACGATCGCCTGACGTGCGGCCTCTATCTGACGACCGGTAATCCAGGTCGAATCAAGTGCTTTAATTCCGAACGAACCGAAAGCCAGCTGATTGCCTCGCTGTGCAAGACCTTTCATGCGGCCTTTCTGCATTCTTCTGAACTTAGTCTTCTTAGGCTGTAACATTTTTTTCTATCTTGTTAAAAATGTACTACTTGTTATTGTTATTTCTGCGCTTTTTGTTGCCACCCTTGGGACCACGGCCCTGACCGCCATTAGCGGGACCGTTGAAGGAGTTAGCACCTGCAATCTCGAACAAGTCACGCTTAGCGTATACCTCGCCGGTGCAGATCCATACCTTAATACCCAGGATACCAACCTTGGTGAGAGCCTCTGCCAGAGCGTAATCTACGTCTGCGCGGAAGGTGTGAAGAGGAATACGACCCTCTTTGTAGGTCTCGCTACGTGCCATCTCGGCGCCACCGATACGACCCGAAATCTGGATCTTGATACCCTCGGCACCTGCGCGCATAGTTGCTGCAATGGCAGTCTTAACAGCGCGGCGGTACGATACACGGCCCTCCAACTGACGTGCTACGTTGTTTGCAACGATAACAGCATCAACCTCAGGACGCTTAACCTCAAAAATGTTAATCTGAACCTCTTTACCGGTCAGCTTCTTGAGCTCCTCTTTCAACTTGTCGACCTCCTGGCCACCCTTACCGATGATGATACCGGGGCGAGCGGTGGAGATGGTAACAGTCACAAGTTTCAGAGTGCGCTCGATGATAATCTTGGAAATACTTGCTTTCGAAAGACGAGCGTTCAAGTATTTACGAATCTTGGTGTCCTCGACAAGTTTCTCCGAGAAGTCCTTGCCACCGAACCAGTTGGAGTCCCAACCGCGGATGACACCGAGCCTGTTTGCTATAGGATTAACTTTCTGTCCCATCTTCTAATTACTTTTTCTCTTCGTTTACCATTTTATCTACAATAATCGTAACGTGGTTCGAACGCTTGCGAATACGGTGTGCGCGACCCTGGGGTGCGGGCTGGATTCGCTTCAACATACGACCACCGTCAACTCTGATCTCCTTTACGCAGAGAGGGGTATCCTCCAGACGCAAATCGGGGTTCTTAGCCTCCCAGTTGGCAATTGCCGAACGGAGGAGCTTCTCCAATTTGATCGAAGCCTCTTTCTTCGAGTAACGAAGGATTGCGAGTGCTCGGTTAACCTCAACACCACGAACGGTGTCAGCTACGATACGCATCTTACGGGGAGATGTCGGGCAATCACGCAGAGATGCAATGGCAATCTGCTTTTTCTCGGCCTTAAATTTCTCGGCCATATTATATTTTCTTGCTCCCATTTCCTACTATTTTTTCTTGTTACCGGCGTGGCCGCGGAAGTTACGCGTGGGGGCGAACTCGCCGAGTTTGTGGCCTACCATATTCTCAGTTACATATACGGGGATGAACTTATTCCCGTTGTGAACAGCAATCGTCTGACCTACGAAGTCGGGCGATATCATACTTGCTCTCGACCAAGTCTTAATAACAGACTTCTTACCGCTCTCGTTCTGCGCTACTACACGCTGCTCGAGTTTAGGCTCGATAAATGGTCCTTTTTTAAGTGAACGGCTCATTATGCTACTATTTTATAATTATTTTTTTCTCTTGGAAATAATGAACTTACTGGTGGTCTTCTTAGGATTGCGGGTCTTGTAACCTTTAGCCAGCAAGCCTTTGCGCGAACGGGGGTGACCGCCCGACGAACGACCTTCACCACCACCCATGGGGTGATCAACGGGGTTCATCGTTACACCACGGTTGTGGGGACGACGACCGAGCCAGCGCTTTCTACCTGCCTTACCGTGCTGCTCGAGGCTGTGGTCGGGATTCGACACAACACCGATTGTTGCGCGGCAAGTGGTGAGAACCATGCGGGTCTCGCCCGAGGGAAGTTTAATAATAGCATACTTGCCTTCACGTGCAAGAAGCTGAGCGTAGGTACCGGCACTACGAGCCATTGCTGCGCCCTGGCCGGGGTAGAGTTCGATAGCGTGGATTACGGTACCCAGAGGAATGTTAGCAAGCAACAGGGTGTTACCTACCTCAGGAGCAACGTTATCGCCGCTGAGTACGGTCTGACCTACCTTCAAGCCATTGGGAGCCAGGATGTAGCTCTTCTGACCATCAGTGTAGCAGATAAGAGCGATACGAGCCGAACGGTTAGGATCGTACTCAATGCTCTTTACCACAGCGGGCATATCTTTGGTACGTTTGAAATCAATTACGCGGTACATCTGCTTGTGACCACCACCAATGTAGCGAACGGTCATCTTACCGCTGTTGTTACGACCACCGGTGCTCTTCTTAGGCTCGAGCAACGATTTCTCGGGAACACTCGACGTAATATCATCAAAGGTTCCGATAACTTTGTGTCTTTGACCCGGAGTTACGGGGTTAAACTTCTTTACTGCCATCTCTTTTAGATATTACTGTAAAAATCAATAGTGTCGCCCGCTTTCAGGGTAACAATTGCTTTCTTAATATTGTTGGTGCGACCTACAAGCAGACCCTGCTTGGTGTAACGGCTCTTTACTTTGCCCTTACGGTTGATGGTGTTAACATCGGTCACTACCACATTGTACATCTGCTCAACGGCATTGCGAATCTGCAATTTGTTAGCTCTGCCATCGACAATGAAACCGTAACGGTTCAGTTTCTCGCCCTGAGCCGTCATCTTTTCGGTTAAAATAGGCTTAATAATAATTTCCATCGTTTTTCTTAGGCTAACATTTCGTTTACAATATTAACAGCGCTCTCAGCGAAGAGTACCTTCGAGCAGTTCATCACGTCGTAGGTGCACAGGTTAGCTGCGGGAACCACCTTAACGTTCTGCAAGTTGCGTACGCTCAGAGAGATGTTTACGTTAGTCTCGGGCACAACCAAAAGAATCTTCTGGCCTGCCAGATTCAGGTTCTGCTCCATAGCAACGAACGACTTAGTCTTAGGAGTCTCCATCTCGAAGTCCTCTACTACTACGATGTTCGCAGCCTGAGCCTTCATCGAAAGGGCGCTACGGCGTGCTACTGCTTTGAGCTTCTTGTTGAGCTTGAAGCTGTAATCACGGGGTACGGGACCGAAGATACGGCCACCACCGGGGAACAAGGGCGACTTGATGCTGCCCGAACGTGCACCACCGGTACCTTTCTGACGTTTGAGTTTGCGGGTCGAACCAGCTACTTCGTTACGCTGTTTCGCCTTGTGGGTACCCTGACGCTGGTTAGCAAGATACTGCTTAACGTCGAGGTAGATAGCGTGGTTATTGGGCTCCAAGCCAAAAACCGACTCAGCGAGTACCACCTTCTTGGCGGTCTCCTGACCTTGGGTGTTAAATACTACTAATTCCATAGTCCTAAGCCTCGATAATTAAATAAGACCCTTTTGCTCCCGGAATCGAACCCTTTACAAGAATAAGGTTGTTCTCAGGGATTACTTTGAGTACTCTGAGGTTAAGAACCTTAACCTGAGCGCCTCCTGCCTGACCGGGCAAACGCTTGCCCTTGAACACGCGCGAAGGATACGACGATGCACCCAGCGAACCGGGCTTTCTCTGACGGTTGTGCTGACCGTGGGTCTGACCACCTACGCCGGCAAAGCCATGACGCTTAACAACGCCCTGATAACCTTTACCTTTCGATACGCCGGTAACGTCAACCCAAGCGCCCTCCTCGAGCGACTCGCAAGTCACCACCTGACCCAGGGTTACCTCGGGGAACTCAGTAAACTCCACCAACTTACGCTTGGGAGTAACACCTGCTTTCTTGAAGTGACCCATCAAACTCTTGCCGGTGTGCTTCTCACTTTTGTCGTCATAGGCAAGCTGAACTGCCGAGTAGCCATCCTTCTCAACAGTCTTGATTTGCGTAACTACACAGGGACCGGCCTCAATAACAGTGCATGGTATGTTCTTACCCTCGGCACTGAAAACGGAAGTCATTCCGATTTTTTTTCCAATAAGTCCTGACATCTGTTGTCTAATTTTTTATAAATGGTTTGAAATGGTTTTTCCATTTTTGGTTCGAGGCGTTGTGGAGCGTTTTACTTCGACAGTCCCGCTTTACTACTCACGGGCGCTCACCACCTCATTAATTGTTTTTGAGTCTCTGCCTGCCCCCACGCGCGTACCTATTATATATATACGCGCGCGAGGCGGCAAATTCTCGGGGTTTTATCACACGGTGATCTTAACCTCTACACCCGAAGGCAACTCCAACTTCATCAACGAGTCGATGGTCTTGGGAGTGGTGCTGTAAATATCAAGAATTCTCTTGAAGGTGCAGAGCTGGAACTGCTCACGAGCCTTCTTGTTAACGAAGGTCGAACGGTTCACAGTAAAGATCTTCTTCTGAGTAGGCAGAGGAATAGGACCGCTGACTACTGCGCCTGTGCTCTTTACGGTCTTTACGATCTTCTCAGCCGACTTGTCAACCAAGTTGTGATCAAAAGACTCCAATTTGATTCTGATTTTCTGACTCATATTCTACTTGTAATAATTATTCTAACTCTTGTTTTCTGCCGCCGCTCTTCTCGATAATCTCCTTAGCGAGGTTGGGGCTAACGGCATCGAAGTGCGAGAACTCCATCGACGAAGTTGCACGACCCGACGAGAGGGTACGGAGTACGGTTACATAACCGAACATCTCCGACAGGGGCACCGAAGCCTTAACCACGCGAGCGGTACCCTTGCTCTCCATACCGGAGATCTGACCGCGGCGCTTGTTCAAGTCACCGATGATATCACCCATATACTCCTCGGGGGTAACAACCTCAACCGACATAATAGGCTCTTTGATTACGGGGTTTGCCTTTACGCCAGCCTGACGGAAACCGTTGCGTGCGCAAATCTCAAACGAGAGAGCATCCGAATCCACGGGGTGGAACGAACCATCCTTCAAGGTAACCTTCATGCTATCTACACCGAAACCAGCCAAAGGACCGTTGCTCATAGCCGACTCGAAGCCCTTCTGAACAGCGGGGATGTACTCCTTAGGTACATTACCACCCTTAACCTCATCGATGAACTGCAAGCCGATTACGCCCTCATCTGCGGGACCAATCTCGAAGATGATATCAGCAAACTTACCACGACCACCACTCTGCTTCTTGAATACCTCACGGTGCTGAACGGTGCCGTTGAGAGCCTCCTTGTAGTTAACCTGGGGAGCACCCTGGTTAATCTCAACACCGAACTCGCGTTTCAGACGGTCGATGATGATATCGAGGTGAAGCTCACCCATACCGCTAATTACGGTCTGGCCGCTATCGGGATCACTCTTCACGGTGAAGGTGGGATCCTCCTCAGCCAACTTACCAAGAGCTACGCCGAGCTTGTCGAGGTCTTTCTGAGTCTTAGGCTCAACCGCGATACCGATAACGGGCTCGGGGAAGGTCATCGACTCGAGAACGATGTTGCCACCCTCCTCGCACAAGGTATCACCGGTGCGGATATCCTTAAAACCTACAACAGCGCAGATATCACCAGCACCAATCGAATCCATAGGATTCTGCTTGTTAGCGTGCATCTGGTAGATACGGCTGATACGCTCCTTCTTACCCGAACGCGAGTTGAAGATGTAGCTACCTGCATCGAGCTTACCCGAGTAAAGACGGATAAATGCCAGACGACCTACATAGGGATCGGTAGCAATCTTAAATGCCAATGCGCAGAAGGGCTCCTTCTCGCTGGGCTCGCGCTTGGTCTCCTCACCCTCTTTGGTCTGACCTACCACAGCACCTACGTCCATAGGCGAGGGGAGGAAAGCCATAATCGAGTCGAGCAGAAGCTGCACACCTTTATTTTTAAAGGAGGTACCGCAGAGCATAGGAACGATGGTCATCGAGCAGGTTGCCTTACGGATTGCTGCGATCAACTCATCGGGAGTAATCGAATCGGGATCCTCGAAGAATTTCTCCATCAGGGCCTCGTCAACGGTTGCAACCTCCTCGATAAGGTGAGCGCGTGCCTCAGCAGCCTCAGCAGCCATCTCAGCGGGAATCTCTACTACATCGTAGTTTACCAACTGATCCTTGCGGCTCTCATCATAGATGATAGCATTATTATAAATAAGGTCTACCAGACCACGGAACTTATCCTCGTTACCGATAGGCAGTACGATGGGCACTGCGTTAGCACCGAGGCGCTCCTTAACCTGAGCAACAACGTTCGAGAAGTCTGCACCGATACGGTCCATCTTGTTAACGTAACCGATACGGGGAACGTTGTACTTATCTGCCTGACGCCATACGGTCTCCGACTGAGGCTCTACACCACCTACGGCGCAGAAGGTAGCCACAGCACCGTCGAGCACACGCAACGAACGCTCTACCTCTACGGTAAAGTCAACGTGTCCCGGGGTGTCAATCAGGTTAATCTGATAGGTATGATCTTTGTATTTCCAGAAAGCGGTAGTAGCCGCCGAAGTAATGGTGATACCACGCTCCTGCTCCTGGGCCATCCAGTCCATAGTAGCGGTACCGTCGTGAGTCTCACCAATCTTGTGGGTCTTACCAGTGTAGAAGAGGATTCGCTCAGAGGTAGTAGTCTTACCAGCATCGATGTGTGCCATGATGCCGATATTACGGGTATATGTTAAGTCTCTTGCCATATCTCGTTTAACTTACCTTTATATTAGAATCTAAAATGAGCGAATGCCTTGTTGGCCTCAGCCATACGGTGCATCTCCTCTTTACGCTTAAATGCTGCACCCTCCTGGTTGTATGCAGCCAAAATCTCTGCCGAAAGTTTCTCTGCCATCGACTTACCGGGACGCTTGCGAGAATAAAGGACAAGGTTTTTCATCGAAATCGAAATTTTGCGCTCCGGTCTAACCTCTGTAGGAACCTGGAAGGTAGCACCACCGATACGACGGCTCTTAACCTCAACCTGGGGAGTGATGTTCTCCAAGGCCTGTTTCCAAATCTCCAGAGGAGCCTTATCTGCATCCTTCATCTTCTCGCCCACGATATCCAATGCATCATAGAAAATCGTGTACGCAATACTCTTCTTACCGTCAACCATCAAATTGTTCACAAATCTCGTTACCATTACGTCCGAGAATTTGGGGTCCGGAAGTAGAATTCGCTTTTTAGGCTTAGCTTTTCTCATTGTCTTGTTTAATTTTTAGTCGTTAAAATAGTTAGAGTGTTACTTTTTGGCAGCTTTGGGTCTCTTAGCACCATACTTCGAGCGACGCTGACGACGACCGTCAACACCTGCACTATCAAGCGCACCACGAACGAGGTGATAACGTACACCGGGGAGGTCCTTAACACGACCACCACGTACCAAAACGATGGAGTGCTCCTGCAAGTTGTGGCCCTCGCCAGGGATGTAGGCATTTACCTCTTTCTGGTTGGTCAACTTCACACGAGCTACCTTACGCATTGCCGAGTTAGGTTTCTTAGGGGTGGTGGTGTAAACACGCACACAAACACCTCGGCGCTGCGGACATGCGTCAAGCGCGGGAGCCTTACTCTTGAACTCCAACTGCACTCTTCCTTTTCTTACTAACTGTTGAATAGTTGGCATTTTTTACTTGTCCTTTAAGTTTTTAATTGATTTTTAATTGTTTATCTCGTTTCCCGCTCTCTTGCGGGCGTGCAAAGATACGCATTTTTTTTGATATACAATATATATAGTGAACTTTTTTTGCTCTATCACCCACATTTTTCAGCATTTTAGCCCTGTTTTGAGTCTCTTTTTCGGTTGCGGGCTATTCTTTTTTCTTATGGGATTTTCAAAACTATCACTTTCGCTTATTACATTATTACTCCACCCCTACATACCTTCCTCACTTTCAGCCACTTGATACGAAAATGTAAAAAAATGTTGGGGAATTGTAGAATTGTTTCGTAACTTTGCACGATAAAGTGCAACTATTTCAACTGAGATAAGAACAAATTTTGATACTATGGAGTACAATTTCAAGGAGATAGAAGGTAAATGGCAGGCCGCTTGGCGCGAGCAGGGCATCTACCGAGTAGAGGTCGATTCCTCGAAACCCAAATTCTATGTTTTGGACATGTTCCCCTACCCCTCGGGTGCGGGTCTTCATGTTGGTCACCCGCTCGGCTATATCGCCTCGGATATCTACACTCGCTACAAGCGATTGTGCGGCTTCAACGTACTCCACCCGATGGGCTACGACGCCTTCGGTCTGCCTGCCGAGCAGTATGCAATCCAGACCGGTCAGCACCCCGCTGTGACTACCGAGGAGAACATCGCTCGCTACCGCAGCCAGATGGACAAAATTGGTTTCAGTTACGATTGGAACAGAGAGGTACGCACTTGTGACCCTGAGTATTACAAGTGGACCCAGTGGGCATTCCTCAAGATGTTCGACAGTTACTATTGCAACACTGCCGACAAGGCACTCCCCATCTCCGACCTGGTGGCTCGTTTCGAGAAAAATGGTACCGAGGGTGTGGATGCAGCCTGCACCGAGCAGATGAGTTTCTCGGCTGCCGAGTGGGCAGAGATGAACGAGGCTGAGCGCGAGGCAGTATTGCAGAACTACCGTCTGGCTTTCCGTGCCGATACTATGGTGAACTGGTGCCCCGCACTTGGCACCGTGTTGGCTAACGACGAGGTGAAAGATGGACTCTCGGAGCGTGGCGGCCACCCCGTAGAGCAGCGTCGTATGAAGCAGTGGTTGCTCCGCGTAACTGCCTATGCACAAAGACTTTTGGAGGGACTCGACAAGTTGGAGTGGAGCGAGTCGCTCAAAGAGATACAGCGCAACTGGATTGGTCGCAGCACCGGTGCGCAGATGTTCTTCCCCATCAAGGATAGCGACCACAAGTTGGAGATTTTTACCACCCGCGCAGACACCGTATTTGGTGTGACATTTATGGTGCTGGCTCCCGAGCACGAGTGGGCTCTGGATCTGGCAACCCCCGAGCAGCGCGCAGCAGTTGAGGAGTATATCGAGCAGACCAAGAAACGCTCAGAGCGTGAGCGTATCGCCGAGACTAAGCGTGTGACAGGTGTCTTTACCGGTGCCTACGCTTGCAACCCCTTCAACGGCAAGGAGATTCCCATCTATCTTAGTGACTATGTTTTGGCGGGCTATGGTACGGGTGCTATTATGGCAGTTCCCGCACACGACTCGCGCGACTGGGCCTTTGCACGTCACTTCGGTCTTGACATCATCCCCGTTGTCGAGGGAGGTGATGTAGAGGTTGAGAGCTACGATGCCAAGAGCGGAAAACTTATCAATTCGGAGTTCCTCACCGGCCTCGATGTTAAGGAGGCTATCGAGCGTATGCTCGACGAGGTTGAGACTCGCGGAATAGGTGCTCGCAAGGTGAACTATCGTCTGCGCGACGCAATCTTCAGCCGCCAGCGTTATTGGGGTGAGCCCTTCCCCGTATATTATAAGGATGATGTGGCATACCCTCTGAGTATGGAGGAGCTGCCTCTGTGTCTGCCCGCCGTAAAGGACTTCGGTCCCACCGAGCAGGGTGAGCCACCACTTGCAAGGGTCGAGGATTGGAAGTATAACGGTTATCCTCTGGAGCTGAGCACTATGCCCGGCTTTGCAGGCTCGTCGGCATACTACCTCCGCTATATGGACCCTCACAACTCGGAGGCTCTGGTAAGCCCCGAGGCTAATCAGTATTGGAGAAATGTTGACCTCTATGTGGGCGGTATCGAGCACGCAACAGGTCACCTTATCTACTCGCGATTCTGGAACAAATTCCTCTTCGACCTCGGCTATGTTTGCGAGGAGGAGCCCTTCAAGAAGTTGGTAAATCAGGGTATGATTCAGGGTCGCAGCAACTTCGTATATCGCGTGGTCGGAACGAACAAATTTGTGTCGCTCGGCCTTCGTGGTAACTACGACACCCAAGAGATTCACGTTGATGTAAATATCGTGCGCAACGACGTGCTCGACCTCGACGCTTTCCGCGCTTGGCGACCTGAGTTCAAGGATGCAGAGTTCATCCTCGAAGATGGCAAGTATATCTGCGGTTGGGCGATTGAGAAGATGAGTAAGTCTATGTATAATGTTGTCAACCCCGACTATATCGTTGAGCGCTACGGTGCCGACACTCTGCGTATGTATGAGATGTTCCTCGGCCCGCTGGAGCAGAGCAAGCCTTGGGATACCAATGGTATCGACGGTGTGCACAAGTTCCTGCGCAGGGTTTGGAATCGCTTCTACGACCGCGACGGCAACCTGCTCGTAACCGACGAGAAGCCCACCGCTGCCGAGTTGAAGACACTCCACAAGACCATCAAGAAGGTGCGCGAGGATATCGAGAACTTCTCGTATAACACCTCAGTCAGTGCCTTTATGATCTGTCTTAATGAACTTGGCGACTGCTCCAAGCGTGAGATTCTGGAGCCGCTGGTGGTACTGCTCGCACCCTTCACTCCCCATATCAGCGAGGAGTTGTGGCACGCTCTGGGCAACGAGAGTTCGGTATGCACCGCAAGCTATCCCGAGTGCAACCCCGACTACTTGGTTGAGAGCAGTTTCGAGTATCCCGTATCGGTCAATGGTAAGCTGCGCTTCAAGAAGACCCTCCCCCTCGGTATCGGCAAGGAGGAGATCGAGGCGGCAGTATTGGCTGACGAGATGGCTCAGAAGTACACCGGCGGTGCAGCACCCAAGAAGGTAATTGTAGTCCCCGGTAAGATTATCAACATCGTAATCTAAAAGTTGTCTGATTGGTAAATTTTGCACTTCCTTTGTGAGTCGTCACCTTACATACACTTAGTATGCGCGGTTAGCCTCACTGCACGAAGCCCAAAATTTCCTCAATCATATAACTTTTCAAAAGTAAAGAAATATGGATAACTTCATTGTTTCGGCCAGAAAATATCGCCCTGCCACCTTCCGTTCGGTGGTTGGTCAGAGCCAGGTGACCGACACACTCAAGAATGCGATACAGCGCGGGCAACTCGCTCACGCCTATCTCTTCTGCGGTCCGCGTGGCGTGGGCAAGACCACTTGCGCCCGTATCTTTGCAAAGGCCATCAACTGCTCCAACCCCGCTGATAACGAGGCTTGTGGCGAGTGCGAGTCGTGTAAGAGTTTCAACGAGGGACGCAGTTTCAACATCCACGAGCTCGATGCAGCATCGAACACAGGTGTTGACAGTATTCGCGATCTGATTGACCAGGTGCGTGTCCCGCCCCAGGTTGGCCGTTACAGTGTCTTCATCATCGATGAGGTTCATATGCTCTCGCAGGCAGCCTTCAACGCATTTCTCAAGACGCTCGAGGAGCCACCTGCACACGCTATTTTTATCCTCGCAACAACCGAGAAACACAAGATACTCCCCACCATCCTCTCACGATGCCAGATATACGATTTCAATCGTATCAAGGTAGAGGATGCTGTTGACTATCTGCGATATATCGCCGGCCAAGAGGGCGTTGAGAGCGACGACGAATCGCTCAACCTGATTGCCCAGAAGGCCGATGGCGCAATGCGTGACGCACTGTCGATGTTCGACAAGGCGGTGGCATTTTGCAGTGGCAAGCTGGAGTTCAAGAGTGTGGCACACACCCTCAACGTACTCGACTACGACACCTACTTCCGCGCCCTCGCGCTTATCAAGTCGGGCGACTACCAGCAGTTGCTGCTGATGCTCGACGAGGTGTTGCGTAGCGGTTTCTCCGCATCGACCTTCCTGAGTGGTCTGCTCGACCACCTGCGCGACCTGCTCATCTGCAAGAGTCCGCAGACGGTGTCGCTACTCGAGCTGAGTGGCTCGATAGCCGAGAGGTACAAGATGCAGAGCGGCGAGTGGAGCCCCGACGCGCTCTTCGACCTGATGTCGCTACTCTCGGAGGTTGAGATAACGCTTCGCTCGGCAACGAATCAACGATTGCACATTGAGTTGGGTCTTATGAAGGCTTGCTCGATGGGCGAAAAAAAAAATGACTTTGACGAGGTAGGTTTCACCCTGCCCGAGTTACTGCCCGACGTAGCGACAGGCGCGCAAAGCATTGATAGAGTGCAGGTTGCAACACCAGCGCCCGCAAAGGCAGCGGAGAATCCCGCACCGACAGCACCTGCTGCCACACAACCCGCCCCTCAGCAGGCAGCCCCTGCACCCGCGCCCCAGAGGGCGACCTCGACAGCGATGTTGGGTGTCTCGATTGGTGCGGTGCTGAGTGGCGCACACGCCGAGCAGATAGAGGCCGAGGAGAAGGGCCCGACACATATCGACCCGCAGAGCGAGGAGAAGATGACAGCCTCGCGCGACGCATTCCTCGAGAAGTTGAAGGGCAGCCGTCCCCGTCTGGCGATTGCTCTCTCGGCAATGACGGTGAGCGAGAATAAGATTTGCGCCATCGTACCCTCACTGCCACTATATGAGGAGCTGATGCGCAACCGTGGCGAGATTGTAGGCACTATGGCCGAGGTGTCGGGCATCGACGGCCTGATTGAGGTGGAGATAACGATTAACGAAACCAAGGAGAACTCCCGCCCCATCACCCGCGAAGACCGCTACGCCTATCTGGTGGAGCGCAACCCCGAGTTGAAGGAGCTTATTCGCAGCCTCGACCTGGAGGTTGAGTAAACCGCAAACAGACTAAAAATAGAAACAAGATAATATAGACAAAAACGTAGAAAAATGGCAAAGAATTTTGTTAAGGAGTTAGAGTGGAGAGGCATGATTCAGGATATGATGCCCGGCCTGGAGGAGCAACTCGCAAAGGAGATGACCACCGCCTATGTAGGTATCGACCCCACCGCTGACTCGCTCCACATCGGACACCTTGTAAGTGTAATGATTCTCAAACACTTCCAGCACTGCGGTCACCGTCCCATCGCTCTGGTGGGTGGTGCTACCGGTATGATTGGCGACCCCTCGGGCAAGTCGCTTGAGAGAAACCTGCTCGACGAGCAGACTCTCCGCCACAACCAGGAGGCCATCAAGCGTCAGCTCTCGAAACTTATCGACTTCGACTCCGACGCTCCCAATGCGGCTATCATGGTGAACAACTACGACTGGATGAAGGAGTTCTCCTTCCTGGCGTTCATCCGCGATATCGGCAAGCACATCACCGTTAACTATATGATGGCCAAGGACTCCGTCAAGAAGCGTTTCAATGGCGAGGGCGAGGGT
>JAZUCV010000009.1:0-23465 GCA_045639285.1 Tidjanibacter sp. | reverse complement strand
AGTCTTCATCATCTGAGTCGAAGGCGACTGGCTCGCACCACGGGTTACATTCTGATTCCAACGCTTCAAGTCCTGCATACGGAAGCCCTCGCCAACCAACTCGCGAGCACGCTCAGCCTTAACAGCCGACAAGAGTGCAGCGTCAGTCATATAATCCTCGGTGGTGTAACCATCGATACGAGCAGCGCGGAGGTCGTTCAGAACAGCAGCACCGTTAGCTACGGCAGTACCACCCAAACGAGCGTCAGCCTCAGCAGCAATCAGATACTGCTCCGAGATACGGAAGGGCTTACCCATCTGAATATAGTTCCACTTAGCACCAGTGCGGAGAGTGGGGTTGCCGGTGTACTTGTAGAACAACCAGAGGTCGTCCTCACCGAAGCCCTCGGTAGTTACGTGGTGCTCTGCAAAGAAGGCATCGAAACGGATGTCACCATCAACATAGAGATCCAAGAGAGCCTGAGTAGGCATATACTGAGGATTGGGAGTAGTACCGTCGCCCTTATCGTTGTCATAGATAAAGTAGGTACCGGTAGCCGAACCTGCATCCTGCAACGACATAGTTACGAGCATAATGTTCTCGCTCGACTCGTCGTTAACCCACATATCTACATAGTCGTCGCCCTCTGCCAGGGGGTAGATGCCGCTGCTGATCAGCTCGTGAGCCAAAGTCGAAGCGGTCTGCCAATCCTGCATATAGAGTGCTACACGAGCCTTCAGAGCCTTAACAGCGTCAGCGGTGTAGTAAACCGAGTTGGGAGCACCCTTGGTGGTAATCACCTTAGCAGCCTCGTTGAGATCGTTGAGAATGAACTGGTAGGTCGAATCCAACGATACACGTGCGGGGTACTTGGTGTTGTCCGAGGTGGGAGCATACTTATCGGTTATCATAACACCGAGGTCGGTGCTTGCAGTAGCGGGGTCGTAAGCATTGCTGAACTTGGTTACCAGGTCGAGGTAAGCGATAGCACGGGTCATACGAGCCTCGCCGATGTACTTGTTAACCAGAGCAACATCCTCCTCGTCCAAATCCTTTGCATAGTCCTCCAAGAACTTGGGGAATGCATTGATAGCATAGTTCATATTGGTAATTACGCCGTAGTCGCCAAACCAGAGGCTCTCAGCGTCCTGGTCGGTGCTCTCCATAATCCAAGCGTAGGGCAGACCAACGTAGTTACCGAAGTCAGCCAGTGCGTGGAACATATCGGCACGGAGATCCTCCATATAGAGTCGGCCACCAACGGTGAGCGATTTCAGAGGCGAGTAGAAACCTACGCGATAGTTAGTCAAGTCCTGTACGCTCTGGAAAGCGATATCCTGCTCAATCGCGGTGTAGGGGAGCTTCTCCAAATCACACGAGGAGAGGCTCAGAGCTGCAAAAGCAACTGCTACAAATCCAAATATCTTTTTCATAGTCTTATTTCCTTATTAGTGATTAGAAAGTGAGTTCAACACCAAGTGTGTACTGACGAGTACCGGGGTATGTACCCTTCGAACCGTTGCTGAAGTACTCGGGGTCGAAACCGAGATAATCGGTGAAGGTCAACAGGTTACGGCCGATAGCGAAGATACGTGCACCCTTAACGAAACCGGTCTTGTTGAGCAAGTACTCGGGAACGTTGTACGACAAAGTTACGTTCTTCAAACGCAAGAATGCTGCGTTGCTATATACAGTCGAGTCGAAGTTGAACTTGGTACCAGCACGAGGAATATCGGTGATGTCACCGGGCTTCTGCCACATATTGAGCAGTCGCTTCTCGTAACGAGTCTGACCGATGCTACCAAAGTTAAGGTTAGCAGTGTAGAACTTCTCGTTCAACCACATATAACGATCACCAACCCACGAGAAGTCTGCGCTTGCGGTGAAGCCCTTCCAGGTGAACGAAGTACCGAAACCACCCGACCAATTAGCGTTGTAGCTAAGGTTCAACCAGTTCTCGTTAGCGTCGCTGTACTGCTTGGTCTCGTTACCGTTCTTATCCAACCAGATAGGCATACCATCGCGAGGATCTACGCGTACGAAGTGAACGCCGGTGAACTCACCTACTGCGTGGCCTACGCCATACTTCAGACCGGTTGCACCATCAACGAACTCGGTAATACCGTTGTAGAGCTCCAGAATCTCGTTGTAGTTGTAAGAAACGTTACCATAAACGGTCCACAACATATCGGGACGCTGCAAGAGGTCGTAGCTTGCCTGCAACTCGAAACCGGTGTTAGCGAGCTTACCTACGTTACCATAACCCGAGCTATAACCAGTAGCAGCCGAATAGGGAACATCCATCAACATATTCGAAGTAACACGGTTGTAAACATCAACCTCAACCGAAGCGCGGTTGAACAAGCGAGCAGTTACACCCAAGTTGGCGGTGGTAACGGTCTCCCAAGTAAGGTCGTGGTTAGCGGGGTTATCAATGGTAGTACCTGCCTGACCGTTGTAGTTGGGACCGGTACCGATAGTACCGTAAGCGATATAGTTACCAATACCCGAGTTACCGGTGGTACCGTAGCTAAGGCGGAGACGGAGGTCGTTAACCTTGTCTGCGTTGAGCATAAAGTCCTCATTCTTGATATTCCACATACCACCAATCGACCAGAAGGTACCCCAGCGAGCGTTACGGCCAAACACCGAACTACCATCAGTACGCAACGATGCGTCGATGTGGTAACGGTTACCGTATGCGTAGTTTACACGGCCGAAGAACGAGTTGCTTACCTCGTCAACCATAGTGTGGCTCGAGATAGCAGCAGTCGAAGCGGTACCTGCGGTCATCATAGTCAGACGATCGTCGGTAAGACCCGAGATGCTTGCACCGAAACCATTGCTGTGGCCTACAATCGACTCGTGACCAGCAAGGAAGGTGAAGTGGTTGTCACCAAGGTCGAACTTGTACTCAGCAGTGTTCGAGCTGGTCAGCTGATAGTAGCGCGAGAACGACTCAGCACGCTGACCGTTGCCTAAGTTACCTGCATAGCTGGGCAAACGCCACGAGCTACCACGAGTGTCCGAAGCATCGATAGCCTGAGTAGCACGGAGGGTCAGACCCTGGATAGGAGTGATCTCCTCGTAAACACTACCCGAAAGGCTAATACGGTTGTTCTTGGTGGGGAATTTCTCATAATAGTAGTAGGGGTTGTACATATTGTCTGCGAAGGAGAACTTTTCCAACTCCTCGCCAAGGGTGATAGTACCGTCCTCCTCATTGAAAATCATCTCATAAGGAGCGTTGTAGGGAGCCTGACCGTAAACCAGACCGTCAACACTCTGAGTGTACCAACCGGTTATCGCAGTCTGATAATCAGCGTAAGTAAGGTTTACGTTGGTACCCATCTTGAACCAATCGCGAATCTTAGCGTCGATGTTGGTACGGAACGAGTAACGAGTGTTGCCCGAACGGGGAGCAATACCCTCAGTGTCCATATAACCAGCCGAGATGTAGTAGGTGGTATTGTTGGTAGCACCAGTTACCGAAGCGTCGATGCCGGTTACAGCAGCGTTCTGCGAGTAAGCATAGCTCTTCCAGTCGAAGTTGAAGTTGTTACGCAAGATATACTCCTTCTTGGTCAACCAAGCGGGATCAGTGAGCAGGTGGGGGTAGAGCATCTCCTCGAACTGAATCTGCTCAGCCGAGTTCATCAGCTCGAACTTCTTGTTCTCAACCATAGTCGAGAAACCACCCTGGTACTGAATCTTGATAACGGGCTCCATACCGGTACGACCCTTCTTGGTAGTGATGTAAAGTACACCGTTTGCAGCACGCGAACCGTAAATCGAAGTCGAAGCAGCGTCCTTCAACAGAGTGATGCTCTCGATATCGTTTGCATTCAGGTTGCGGAACACGCTCGAAGATACGGGAGTACCGTCCAAAATGTAAAGAGGATCGGTGCTTGCGTTCATCGAAGATACACCACGAACGAACATAGTAGATCCTGCGGTAGGCTCACCACTGTCGGTGAAGACCTGCATACCGGGAATCTTACCCTGGAGAACGTCAGCCACGTTGGCAACGGGAGTGTTGGCAAGCTTCTGGCTTGCAACCGAGCTAACCGAGCCCACAACAGACTCAGCAGCCACACCCGAACCGTAACCGATAACGACTACGTCCTGCATCTGCTGCGCATCAGCAACCATCACCACGTCAATAGTGGTGCGGCCACCCACTGCAATCTCCTGAGGGGTCATACCCATATAGGAGAAAATCAGTGTTGCACTGCTTGGAACAGAAATGGTGTAAGAACCACCGTCCAATGCAACAGTACCGAGGCTGGAGTTACCCTTAACCTCAACTGACGCACCAACCAAGGCGTGTCCATCACTGTCGCTAATCGTACCCGATACTCGCACGTTCTGAGCAACGGCCAAACCGCACATCAGAACTGCACAAATTGATAGTACAAATTTTCTCATACGATTAATTTTTAGTTGTTAAATAATTAGTTGTTTTTAGTTTTTCAGTTTTTCAGTTTTGTAGTTTGTAGTAGCGCGGTGCCTCGCGGCGCCTCTATACTGGTTATTTTCTTTCAAATCGTAACCCAACCCATACGGTTTTTAGGCGTTTGAGTAGGGGCAATAGGTGCGTAAAAATAGGTGCTTTGGTTTAATTTTCCAAATAATTTCGAGTAAAAATCTACGCAGTGTTATAAAATATAACATTAGTAATATAAATTACTGCAAAATATAACCAATTCAAAATAGGTTGATTACAATTTATTGGTAGGTAAAATGATTTTTTTGTGCCACACTTACTCCTATATGTGCCGTTTGGCGTGGGTGAGCACTCCCTCATTACCCGCAGGAACGATAATGTGTCCCTAAATCAGATAAAACCAACCTAAACCTGTAATCATTTGCCCCGGTAAAAGTTACAAATCGTAACTTGGACTTGCTGCACAGGGCGACTTTTTCTCCTATTTCCGCCACTTTCCTCTCCGAAAAAGAGTTCTTAACGGGTCGGAAAGATGATGCAAGATAATGATTTTTTCCGACACAAAAAAGGGGTTGAAAGAGGTTGTGAAAATTAAGGCTGTTTTCACCGCCGGTGTTGAATTTTTAACACCACATTCATCCGAAAAATGGCCTTTTTAAAATAAATATAAGGTATGGATGTGAAAACCAGAGAAAAATGTGTATCTTTGCAGGCCAAATTTTGGCTCCGAATGTGCAACTAACAAACAGACAATAAGATATGAAAATCGTAAGAGAAAACAGAGAGAACCAGACAGCTCTCATCAAAGTAACCGTTGAGCAGGCTGACTATGCCGCTGAGGTTGAGAAGAAACTGCGCGACTACAAGCGCAAAGCACAGATGCCCGGCTTCCGCCCCGGTATGGTGCCTATGTCGTTGATTAACAAAATGTACCGCAAAGGTGTAGTGGCTGAGACCGCCTACAAGTTGGCTTCGGACAGCTGCTTCGACTACATCGAGAAAGAGAATATCGACTATATGGGCGATGTGCTCCCCAGCGATGAGCAGGGCGCATTCGACTTCGATAACAATACCGACCACGACTTCATCTTTGAGCTCGGTTTGGCTCCCGAGGTGAAGATTGAGTTCGACCCCAAGGAGAAACTTACCCGCTACAATATCAAACCCGCAGACGAGATGCGCGAGGGCTACCGTGCAAACTACCTCAACCGCTACGGCAAACTCGTTGACGTGGAGGCTGTTACCTCGGACGAGGCACTCAGCGTGGAGCTTAACAACGGCGAAATCGAGGTTAAGGATGCATACGTTGGTCTGATCTCGATGAGCGAGGAGGCTCGCAAGCCCTTTATGGGTAAGAAGGTTGGCGATCAGATGATTGTTAACGTAAACGAGCTCTATCCCACTGAGCAGCAGCGTGCTGCAGTGCTCGGCGTAAAGGCTGAGGAGCTTGCAGAGGTGAAGCCCGAGTTTAATATGGTAATCACCCAGATTCGCAAATTCGCTGCTCCCGAGCTCACTGAGGAGTTCTTCAAGGAGGCTTTCCCCGGCGGCGAGGTGAAGAGCGCAGACGAGTTCGAGAAGTTCATCGACAAGCAGATTGCTGCTGAGATGAAGTCGGAGAGCGACTATATCTTTGCTAACGACCTCCGCGAGTTCGTTATCGAGAAGGCAAACCTCACCCTTCCCGAGGACTTCCTCAAGCGTTGGTTGCTCGTAATCAACGAGGGTAAGTACACTATGGAGGAGATCGAGAAGGACTTCGAGGGCTTCGTTCAGATGATGAAGTGGAGCACCATCCAGAAGCACTTCGTGAAGGAGAACAACATCACCGTTACCGAGGAGGATATGAACAACGAGGCAAAGGCTCTGGCTGCTGCTCAGTTCGCTCAGTACGGTATGCTCAACATCGGCGACGAGATGCTCACCAACTACGCTAAGCAGATTCTCTCGAACAAGCAGGAGGCTAACAAGGTACTCGACAAGCTCTACGAGCGTAAGGTACTCGACGTTATCGAGCCTATGGTTGGCGTGTCGAAGAAGAGCGTGAACAGCGACGACCTGGCTAAGGTGCTGGAGAAGGCTGCTGCTAAGAAGGCAAAGAAGTAAAACAGGCTTCGGGCGGAGGTTTCTGAATGTACTGAAATTACCCGCTAAGGTGTTTTATTATATAATAGGTATAGGCTCATACTCTCTGTGTGGTATGGGATATGCATAACAGATTGGGTACCCGACGCAGTGAGTGTCGGGTATCTTTTTCGGATTTTTGTTCGGAGGTTTTAGACTTTGAGTTTCACAGCCTACTGTCTGGAGTTTAAAAATTCATTGTAATTTGTTACCTTTGAGCGGAAACTTAAATGTGAAAAAATATGAAAAGAAATGATTTTGAGAAATTTGCTATCGAGCAGCCAGGCGTAAGCGGCTCGGCACTCGATGCCTACAGCAAAATCAGTGCTGCCTACATCTCGCCCACAATCCTCGAAGAGCGCAAACTCAACGTGGCGGCAATGGATGTGTTCTCGCGTCTGATGATGGAGCGTATCATCTTCCTCGGTACACCCATCGATGACGACGTGGCAAACATCATACAGGCACAGCTCCTCTACCTGGAGTCGAACGACCCCGAGAGCGATGTGCAAATCTATATCAACTCCCCCGGCGGTAGCGTCTCGGCGGGCTTGGGTATCTACGACACTATGCAGCTCATTGCGCCCAATGTGTCGACAATCTGTACCGGTATGGCGGCAAGTATGGCCGCCGTCCTCCTGGCTGCCGGAACAAAGGGCCGTCGTATGGCACTGCCTCACTCGCGAGTGATGATTCATCAGCCGATGGGCGGTGTGCAGGGTCAGGCGAGCGATATCGAGATTACGGCACGCGAGATTCTGCGACTCAAAAAGGAGTTGTACGAAATCCTGGCTCACCACTCGGGCACCAGCTACAAGAAGATTGCACAGAATGCCGACCGCGACTATTGGCTCTCGGCCGAGGAGGCACGCTCCTACGGATTGATTGACGAGATTTGTGTTAGCCGTAAGTCTATCAAGTAATTGAAAAAGAGATGAGTAATAATAGGAAAAATGTGGAACACTGCTCCTTCTGCGGTCTGCCTGCTACGGAGGTAGGCGTGCTCTTCGCCGGCGAGGAGGGAGCTAACATCTGCGACCAGTGCATTGAGCGCGGATATATGGCTCTGGCCGAGGAACGTAACGCTTCGGCGAAGGCCAAGCCCGCAACAGTGGCCGGTCTGTCGGCAGACGAACTGCTGAAACCTACTGATATTAAGGAGTTTCTTGATAAATATGTCATCGGTCAGGACTCGGCAAAGAAGACCCTGGCTGTGGCTGTATATAACCACTACAAGCGCATTCTTGCACTCCAGAAGGGTGCCGGCGAGCAGAGCAACGATGTGGAGATTGAGAAGTCGAATATTATTATGGTCGGCGAGACAGGTACGGGTAAGACCCTCCTGGCGCGCTCCATTGCCCGACTCCTCAAAGTCCCCTTCACCATTGTAGATGCCACCGTACTTACCGAGGCGGGCTATGTGGGTGAGGATGTGGAGAGTATCCTCTCGCGTCTTTTGCAGGCGGCTGACTACGACGTGGCACTCGCCGAGCGCGGTATTGTCTTTATCGACGAGGTCGATAAGATTGCGCGCAAGAGCGACAACCCCTCAATCACTCGCGATGTGTCGGGTGAGGGTGTGCAGCAGGCCCTGCTCAAAATTCTTGAGGGTACGGTGGTGAATGTGCCTCCCCAGGGTGGTCGCAAACATCCCGAGCAGAAGTTTATTCAGGTAAACACCTCCAATATCCTCTTTGTCTGCGGTGGTGCGTTTGATGGTATCGAGAAGCGTATCTCCGACCGAATCGGCAGCCGCGCCATCGGCTATCGCAACTCCTCGGTACGCGAGTACGACCGCTCGAACCTGATGCAGTATATCACTCCTGCAGACCTGCGCTCGTTTGGCCTGATTCCCGAGATTGTGGGTCGTCTGCCCGTGCTGACATATCTCAATCCGCTGGATAAGACCGCATTGCGCTCGATTCTTACCGAGCCTAAGAATGCAATCATTAAGCAGTATGAGGCACTCTTCGCTCTCGATGGCGTAAAACTCTCGTTTGATGATGATGTGCTCGACTATATTGTGGATAAGGCTGTCGAGTTCCGTTTGGGTGCGCGTGGTTTGCGCTCCATCTGCGAGACCATTATGACCGACGCAATGTTCGATATCCCCTCGCAGAAGTGCAAGACCTTCCGTGTGAAGCTGGAGTATGCGAAAGAGCGCATCGAGGCTAACCCATCGGCTCTTAAAGCCTCGTAGGAATCGATAACGATTAACGAGTTACCATAAATAGCATAGCCGACTAAGTTCATTAGTCGGCTATGCTATTTATTCTTTTGGCTGAAACGGTTACTCAACTACCGTAAAGGGCTCGGCAATCTCGATAAGACCTGCAGGAACAGGGAGTGCTCTCAGCGAACGGCTGATAACCTCCTGATTCTCATTGGTAGTCGGGTCATTCTCCAAATCCTCCTCCTCATACTTCTCCTCGTCGATTACTGTCTTGTGCTTGAAGAGTGCGCCCTCGGGCATCTTGTCGTAGATACCCAGGAACTCGCCGGGCAATTTATTCTCGGCGTTGTGTGTGTGGATATCGAAACTTGCAGAGGTGGCAGAGGTGGTTATATAGCCAATCTCATCCACGTCGATTTCATCGGTGTTGAGTACAATCGCACCCTTGCCATCCGAGCCCGAGCCACGGAATACGAGCACCTCCTTCATCTCCAAGTCGTTATAGTAGTATGCCTTGCCAAATGCCGATACCTTTGCATCGTCGGTGCTCATATCGTAGTCGGTACCATCAAATGTGAGAGTCTTAGCCTCGGGGTCGAAGGTACCAACCAGACGGGGACGGTTCAGACCCATCCAGCCGTAGGCTACATACTCATACTTGCCTGTCTTGGCGATGGTGAGGGGGAAGTAGCCGCTCTCCTCGCGGGTGGTCTCAACCTCGGCGGGAAGGGTATAGCGTGCGTCATACTGACCTGACGCTACACGAGGAGCCTTCTCGTCGTCGGTGATACGAATGATGGTGTAGTTAGGCTTCTCGATGGGCGCAGCGGGAGTGCTGGTCGATACGAGAGTGAACTCGATAGAGGGTGTCACCTCCTGCAACACGTCGTTGTCAATCATATAGAAGTAGATAGGAGCCTCCGTCGAGCCTTTCTCGAAGGTTACGGTATAGTTACCCTTATCCTGCAATGCAATCCACTCATCTACAACCACATCGTTGTAAGGCTTGACAGTGAAGGTAACGGTTACGGGGAACTCCTTCTCGTCAACATCGTAGATTCTGACGGGCAGACTTACCAAACCACCATTCTCGGGGTAGAACTCTGCATAGGTCTGTAACTTAACACGAGGTTCGAGCTTATCCTCATCCACTGGCTTGGGTTTACAAGCGAGGAGGGTGAGAGCCAACATTGCAACAAATGTTGCACGGATGCTATATGCGATACTTCTTTTCACTATTTTTTCCTTTTTTGCCTTCTATATCTAATTACCCTTGTTGCGTTTAGATTTTGCACAAGGCGACTGCAAAGTTAACGTAAATTTCTGTAATATTATTACAGTAATACCTCTAAATTATAAGAAACCATCTAAAAAAAACGTCACTACTGTACCGCTTCGCAATAGATATTGTAACGGCCTATTACCTGAGCCACGTATGCAAGGGTCTGCCCGCTACCGCCAAACTTGCGCACCGAACCACCCTTGGAGGCGATATAGTCGGCATCGGCCATCAGACGCAGGGTCTGCGACAACTCCTCCCAGCTGTCGGGGTTGCCACCCTCGGACTGCACCAGGCGGCGAGCCTGACCGATACGACCCACGCCACCGTTGTAGGCAGCCAGGACGATAGCCATACGGTCGTAGGCACTTACCTCGTCGCCGAAATCGATAGTATGGTCAATCTTCTTTAACAGCTTGGCACTCACGGTAATATTTGTCTCGGGATTGGCCAGCTCCTCACCCGTGACGTCAAACTGACGAGCCACCGAAGGCATCACCTGCATCAGGCCGACAGCGCCCTGCTTTGATACTACATCGGCACGGAAACGCGACTCGGAGTAGGCAATGGCCGACAGAAGACGCCAATCAACACCCTCGTTCTCGGAGACCTTCTTGAGCAGATCATCCCAAATGGAGATACCCCCAACAACGCGAGAAGCAGTGCGACGGAGGGCGGCAATCTCGCCAATCAGACCGCGCTCTTTGTAGAGATAGGACAATGAAGCATACTCCGATGAGCGCTCAAACTCCCTCTTCCAATGGCGGAACTGCTCTGCGCCCGCATCGTTGATAAATATAAGACTCATACTCACCTCATCCTCAAAAGTATAGAGAGCTGTGAGGTTGGGCTTGACAGCACTTGCCACTGCCGCATCTGTCTGCTGACAAATCACAAGGTCCCACTCCTCCCTGCTTAGGGCGGTGGGGGTTGTATAGCCTGCTGTGGATGAGATGTAGAAACGTGCCTCGGGGTGTTGGTCGAGGAGAGTGTTGTATAGTTTGGAATCGGTGAGCGATGCATCAACAAGGATGTCGTTATCTGCCAATAAATCCGATAGTTGCTCGGCCGAGGTGATATTTCCGTTCTCCCCTGCGCGACCCATAACCACATAACGAGTGGTCATATATGGCTCCGAAGGGTAGGCCGAGAGCAACCTCTGACTAATGGCTGTGGGCAGCGCGGCAACCTCAAACTCTCCATCTGCGAGTCCCTCGATGATGGAGTTCAAGGGGAGGCACTCGCTGAGCGACAGACCCAGCGACCTGCTGCCGATAAAATGGTCGACAACCTCGGTGAGGTAGCCGTAACGCTCACCGGCAATCACCATATTGCCAGGCGTATATGACCCAACGGCAAGCGAGAGAACTCCGTCTGCCTCAATAGGGGTCTCTATTTGAGAACTTTTGGGGGTGTGGCAACTTGCAATAACAATCACTGCCATTGCTAATACCACTACCTTGCTAACCTTTCTGAATAAAAAATTAAGTTGGTTTGTTTCTCTGTTGCGACTTTCGTTGTCGCTAATCAAAAAATTATAAAAAAGCATCTGTCAAACATCTGTGGGCAGCCTCCGTTGCGCAGAAGCGACACTTTAATCGTAGAAGTTCCACGATATGCCGAATTTTAACACTCTCATATTCAGCGGATAGTGCGGTATGTTGAAGAATGCGCGCGTGTCAAACAAATCCTGATTCGCGTGCTGATACTGCAATATCAGTCGTGCTCGTTTCCACTGCGCTGCAATAAAGGCGTTTATCATAGGATACTCGCCAATCTCCTGCTCGCGCTGATTGTAGAACTGCATAGTGGCAGGGTTGTAGCCGGGGGCGTAATACTTGGTATTCCACCAGCCATCCAAGCCGATTTTGAGTGTTAAAACATCGGGTACAGCCTCGCCTTCCCAATAGTAGGAGAGGTAGGCCGACGCCAAGGGCACCGCGACAACCTTCTGATCGGTGCTCCATTGCAACATTACCCTGTGGTTGAAATGGAATTTGCCCAATGCAAAATCCTTTCGGAGGTAGGCACCCGATACACTCACAACATCTGAGGCCTGTTGTGGCAGAGCAGCGGCATCGTAATAGACACGATTGCCAAGAATGCTCTGATACAAACCGGCCTCCGCCTTCCAATGCGGAGCGCGGAGAGTAATCTCCAATCGGGACTCATTCTCCTTGGCGAAGGAGTTTGACCACGCATAGTGGTTCGAGAAGTAGCTCTGACTCCAGTAGGAGGGGGTGCGATTGTAGAAATCGAAAGCACCCGAGAGCGTGATAGGTCGATCTTTTATGTAGAGACTCAGCGACACATCGCCTCCGGCCTCAATATCTCCTGAGCGATAGCCCAGCGGTACGAAACGCATATCTGCGTTCCAATCAAAATACTTCTTAAATTTACCCTGTGCAGCACCATACACATAGAACTCCTCCTCGTTGTGTTTGCGGAAACCGGTGAGGTAGTCATCCATACGGAAGTGGTAGTAGCTATGCACATCGAGTCCTATGCCGGCATCAACAACTGCCACAAGGCTCTCGCGGCTCCACGGCTGCAACTGCAGGAAGATGCGGTTGGAGAGGAGGGACTCGGCAATAGTGTCATTGGTATAATTGGGATTGATATACCAATTTGTATAAAATTCTTCGGTGCTCAGTTTTTCGCCCTGCTTATTGTAAACATCATAAATTGTGCCTTGGCGAGTGTCGGAGTACTTCTTGCCCCACTTCTCCCATATCAGCGCGTGGCCGATATAGAAGGAGGGCTTGCCTGCTATCGAGAAGTCCTCGGGGAGGATACGCACCATCGGAACACCCAACGAGTGAACAAGATAGAAGGTGTTGTTGCGTGCCTCGTTCTCTGCATCTGTCAGGCGCATAGGGATATTGAGCGACGACTCGTGAACGGTATCCGTAATATCCCAATCATTAACCAGACCACCATTCTCTCGGCGAGATATACTATTAAAGATATAACCCGCGTGGAGCGTGTAGCGCTTGCCCGTGTAGGAGACACCCATCGAGAGATCTTTTACCTTTGAGCGTTGCCAATTATAGATACCTCGGGTGTTCTGGTTGTTGTAGGTTACGTTGAAGCCGAGCGAGGGTGAAATCTGCTGGGCGTGGACTACATTGAGGTTCTCCTCCATCATCTTCTTCTGACCGCCACTGATATAACCGAGGCGGGTGATAGGCTCCTTGGTGTTGTAGAAGGGAGCATTCTCGGGGGTGAAGAGATAGGCATAATAGCCATCGACAAAGTTGAAATTCCTACTGTCGGGACGGCGGAAGAAGTTGAGCGGAACACTCGCACCACCAAGCGGACCGAGGTAGGCGTCGCCTACGTCCTTCTTCAAGAAGAGGTAGTCTGACTGGAAATCGTCGAGCAGGGTATCGATGGGTAAAAGATTGATATTGTTGGTCTTAGTCGATATGTTCCAGTGGATGAAACGCTCGCCACGCAACGAGTCGGAGAAGAAATAGGACTCCAATGGTTTCTTGATTTTTACCTTTGCCGAATCGGCCTCCTCGGTGGGAGTGATGGGGTTGCCGTTCTCGTCATATTCGGTGGCTGCTGCGTATGGGTTAGAGCCGACCTGCTCGAGTGCATTGTTCATCGCCTCGATGTTGCCTCGACCATAGTCGGAGGTACGCAGGTTTTGAGCAAATACCCTCGATGGGTTACTCACCAAAAGGGCCAACATCAGCCCCAAGCAGATATGTTTCAGAAGTCGTTGCACGTTATAATTAACGAGTTACAGCCCGCAAAGATAGTAAAAAAATCGGAAAACCTAATCTCTGCCCTTGCCGACCACGTTCATTACTATAGACGTAGCAATGTAGAGAATTATTATCCAGGCCACAGCCGAGAGTCCGCAGAGTGCAATCAGCGCAGCCGAGAGTGCCAGGAAGGAGTAGCGGAGCAGGTTGATACCCTTGGGGGCAAAGCCGTGGAACTTGAGCGAAAACATCCTCATCGGAACGAGCAGAAGGATTGCAAACACCACCGTCAGAGCCAGGATAATCCAGGGATTGATTGCAGCCCCCTTCTCGGCAACGTGCCAGGCGAGCGAGCCTACGAAGAGTGCGCACGCAGGGGTGGGAAGGCCGACAAACGAGTCGGTCTGGGTGGTGTCGATATTGAACTTGGCAAGGCGCAGTGCGGAGAATAGTACCACAATCAGGGTAATGAGCGACCACGCGGGCGAGCCTCCCATCTCCAAGAAGAGAGCCATAAAAAGCAACGAGGGCAGCAGACCGAAACTAACCACATCTGCCAGAGAATCAAGCTCTTTGCCCACCTCGCTATATTGGTGTAGCAGTCGTGCAGCAAAGCCGTCGCAGAAGTCCAGGAGTGCCGAGCCGAGCATCAGATAGAAGGGGAGGGCAAGCGAATAACTCTCACCGCAAATGTGTGCAACAGTCAGCACCGAGCCAACCGAGCCGCAAAAGAGATTGCCGAGGGTAATCAGGTTGGGTATGGTAAAAAGTTTTATTTTCATAGCAACATTATACCTTTATTTAAAAAGATGGCACAAAGGTAAGAAATATTCGTAAATAAATTGTATATTTGTTTGTTGCCATTTGCAGTCGGCACTGCAAATCAACTTTTAGGACTGAAAGAACAGAAAAACAAACTAAAACTATAATGAACGATAATAAACGCTATTGTGTGATTATGGCGGGCGGAGTTGGCTCTCGATTCTGGCCACTCAGCAGACGTCAGCGTCCCAAACAATTTTTGGATATCCTCGGCACGGGTTGCTCCTTCCTGCGCCACACCTTCGAGAGGTTTCGCACTATTATCCCTGACGAGAACTTCTTGGTGGTTACTAACGATGCCTACTCCGAACAGGTGTTGCGCGAATTGCCCGAGCTCCGAGCCGAACAGGTGCTCACCGAGCCGATAGGTCGAAATACTGCCCCCTGCATCGCATACGCCGCCTTTCGTATTGCGGCACTCGACCCCGAGGCGACGATGATTGTGACCCCCTCGGACCATCTTGTCCTTGATGTTGACAAGTTCCGCAGTGAGATGGTTGGGTGTATGGAGTTTGCAGCCGCCTCAGGCGCACTGCTGACCGTAGGCATCAACCCGACTCGCCCCGATACGGGCTATGGCTATATTCAGGTTGGGTCGCCGACTCAGCAGGATGGTTTCCAACGTGTTAAGACTTTTACCGAGAAACCGAACCTTGAGCTTGCAAGAGCCTTTGTGCAGAGTGGTGAGTTCTTCTGGAACTCGGGTATCTTCGTGTGGCGTGCCGATGCAATTCTTGACGAGCTGCACACCCACCTGCCCGACACCTACGAGCTCTTTGCCTCGGCAAAAGGTAGCTATGCAACATCTGATGAGCGCGCCCAAATCGCGCGTATCTACCCCGAGCTTCGAGGTACCTCGATTGACTATGGCGTGATGGAGAAGAGTGATAATGTCTTTGTGCGCTGTACCAACTTCGGGTGGAGCGATATCGGGACCTGGGGCTCGCTCTATCAGTACTCCGAGAAGGATGAGGATGGCAATACCTCGCCTGAGAGTTGTATAACCTTTGACACCCACGACTGTCTGGTGCGTCTGCCGGAGAACAAGATAGCCGTTATTGAGGGTTTGGAGGATTATATCGTGGTCGATACGGACGATGTATTGATGATATGTCCCAAGAGTAACGAGCAGGATATCAAGAAGTTTATCGCCACGGTGCGTTATCGTACGGGCGACACCTTCATCTAATCTGCCTTATATGAAAAGTGATGAAACTGACCAGATTATACGAGATTTTTAAGCAGTATCCTCAGGTGACAACCGATAGTCGTAAAGTCACCGAAGGCTCAATCTTCTTCGCACTGCGTGGCGATAAATTTGATGGCAACCGCTTTGCTGCTCAGGCAATTGCCGATGGTGCGGTGATGGCTGTTGTCGATGATGTGTCGATGTGTCCCGATGGAGCGAACTACTTTGTTGTGGACGATGTGCTCACAACCCTCCAGGAGCTTGCGCGTATGCACCGTCGTGCGCTCCGTATTCCCGTTGTTGCCGTTACGGGTACCAATGGCAAGACCACAACCAAGGAGTTGCTTACAGCCGTGCTCGCCAAGAAATATCGTGTGGCCTCGACCCGCGGTAATCTCAATAACCATATCGGCGTACCCCTGACCCTCCTCTCGCTCACCTCGGCCGATGAGGTGGCTGTGGTGGAGATGGGTGCCAGCGCTTGTGGTGAGATTGCTGCACTATGTGGCATTGCCGAGCCTGACTACGGCATAATAACCAATATCGGTCGTGCCCACCTCGACGGCTTCGGTGGCGTGGAGGGTATTCGACGTGGCAAGGGTGAGCTCTACGACTGGCTGACCGCCCAGGGTGGTCGCGCCTTTGTCAATAGTGCCGATGAGGTGCTGACGGCTATGGCGCAGGAGCGTACCAAAATGGAGGTGACACCCTACTCGCCGGCAACGGTTGAGGGATGGAAGAGCAACCTGGTCGGAGAGTACAACCTCTTCAATATTGCAGCTGCGGTGGCTGTTGGTGCACACTTCGGGGTGGAGCAGGAACAGATGCGCGAGGCGATAGCCCAATATGAGCCTACCATAAATCGTTCGCAAGTTATTCGTTCGGAGAGAAATGTGGTGATTGCCGACTGCTATAATGCCAACCCGTCAAGTATGGAGGCTGCACTGCACAACTTCGCGAAGATGCCCCTGCCTGAGGGGATGACGCAAAAGGTGGCGATACTTGGCGATATGCTCGAGCTGGGTGCGTGGAGCCGTGAGGAGCACGCCAAGGCCTTTGCTGCTGCGCGTCACGCTGTCGGTGCCGGTGAACTGCTGCTCGTCGGCGAGGAGTTCTCGAAGGTGGCGCCTGCCGAGCGAGGTACGCCACGCACCGTACATACCTTTGCTGACAGAGTAGAACTTGAAAAGTACCTGACCCGCAAGCCTATTGCCGGAGCACTTGTCTTGGTGAAGGGATCGAATGGTGTAGGGCTACAAAAGGTTTTGGGGATGTTGTAGTGGAAGTTAACAGATCAAGATTTAAGATTCAAAATTGATAAAAAGTGAGAGCAATTAATTGCTCTCACTGTTTCATTTTGCTCAGAGCCGTTAGTAAGGTAAAATGACCGAAAACCTCTGCTCAGCGTCGCGACACCTGCCTGCTTCGCAGGCAAATCCAAGCCTGACCCACCCCCAAGCCCCCGCCTCGGCGGGGGGTGTGCCTGCAAAGCAGGCACATCCATAAGCGTTTACCCACCCCCTAAATCCCCCTCCTTAGAGGGGGCCTTACTCCTCGGCAGAGCCGAGGCAAATATAGCGGGTACGACCGATTGTGGGTTTCGGAAGTAGCGGGCACGACCGTTTATTTTGATGGGAGTTATGGGAACGTTGCGATTAAGCGAGAGCAGAGGCTGCTTGCAGACTATGCCGAGCGGGAGCAACGAAAAGAGTGCGAAGTAGGATTAATTATGGGAGTTTAAAGAGTTTAAAGAGTTTAAAGAGTTTAAAGAGTTTAGGGAGTTTAAGGAGTTTAGTGAGTTTAGTGAGTTTAGTGAGTTTAGTGAGTTTAAGGATTATCCCTATCTCCCTATTTTCCTCAGGCTCATAATGATAAGAAAACCTTTTCACGAAAAAAAAAACGCTCGTGCTTGGGTTTTGGCTGAGGGTTGTCAGTATCAACAAAGGTTCTTATATAAAAAAAGTTTGGAGTGTCTCACGACACTCCAAAACCCCCAACTTAAAATACTGATTATGAAAGAATCACTAAAACAACCATTGATTTGCTGCTCATTGCCGAGCAAGCGAAAGGTTGTTGCCCTAATGATGTTACAAAGATATAACAACAAAATGTAAATTCCAAATCTTTTTAATATATTTTATCAAATTAATCTAATATGTTATTAATTTTTCGTTTTTGGTTCTCTCTTTGCCACTATATGGCTCTCTTTTTATTAATAGGTGTGGGTGATATCGAAAAAATGATTACCTTTGTCCTTTGGTCTGGTCCTGTCGTGCGGGCTGGCAACTAAACAGAGTTATTCGGTATGGACAACAAAAGTTTCAACCCCGATGATGTGGGTGTAAATAATGGCAACTACTTCGGTTTTCCCTTTACAGTGGAGGAGTCGGAGTTGGTGTTGCTCTCTGCGCCCTGGGATGTGACAACCTCCTATGGTGGTGGTGCGGCCTCTGCACCCGATGCCATAATTGAGGCCTCGACCCAGCTCGACTTCTACGACCCCGATTGTCCTAACATCTGGCAGCGTGGTATTGCGACTGCCGATATTGACTACTCGATTCAAGACCGCAGCGCTCGCCTCAGGGTTATCGCAAAGCGTATCATCGAAGGACTTGAGCACGGCTCTACAAGTATTGGAGATTATCTGATACAGAAGCAGTTAGAGCGCATAAATACCGCATCCGAGGAGCTGGCACTTCAGCTATTTTCGGAGGCCGACAAGTTGCTCGGCGGAGGTAAGATTGTGGGCCTTGTGGGTGGCGACCACTCCACGCCGCTCGGCGTTATCAAGGCTGTGGCCAAGCACCACAAAGGGGTGGGTGTGCTCCATATCGACGCGCACCGCGACCTGAGAAAGGCATACGAGGGTTTCGCTCAGTCGCACGCCTCGATTATGTTCAACGTACTCTCCGAGGTGCCTCGTGTGAGCCGTCTGGTGCAGGTGGGTGTGAGGGACTTCTGCTCGGCAGAAGCGGAGCTTGCGACAAGTGATGAGCGAGTGATAAGTTTTGAGCAGGATACCATCGACGAGCGTCGCTATGCTGGCGAGTCGTGGGCTGCAATATGCAATGATATTGTCTCGGCACTCCCCCAGAAGGTCTATATCAGTTTCGATATCGATGGCCTCTCGCCCGACAACTGCCCCTCGACAGGTACTCCTGTTCCGGGTGGACTCTCGTTTGGTGAGGCGGTGCATCTGATTAAGAGCATTGTGCGCAGTGGCCGACAGATTGTAGGTTTCGATCTTGTGGAGGTAGCCTGCGGCAAGATGGGCGACCTGGATGCCAATGTGGGTGCCCGTATGCTCTACAAGCTTTGCTGTCAGACACTTAAATCGAACACAAAACAGTAAAATATAATTAAAAAGACAAAAAAATGGAAGTTGCAATTTGGACATTGATTCCCTTTCTGCTGATGTTGCTCAGCATTGCGATTATCCCTCTGGTGAAAGAGCATTGGTGGGAGAGTAATCGCAACAAACTTATCGTGTCGCTCATCCTGGGTGTTCCCACTGCTATCTACCTGATTTGTGCAGGCTTGGGTAGCAACCTCGAGCACCAGATGTTGTTCGACTATGTTCCCTTCATCATCCTGCTCTGCGCACTCTTTGTGGTGACTGGCGGTATTCACATCGGTGGCGATATTGAGGCTAAGCCCGCAACCAACACCGCACTCCTCGCACTTGGCTGGGTGCTGGCGTCGATTATGGGTACTACCGGTGCGGCAATGTTGCTCATCCGTCCTCTTATCGAGATTAACAAGGAGCGTAAGTACAAGGTACACACCATCTTGTTCTTTATCGGCCTGGTGGCAAACTGCGGTGGTCTGTTGACTCCTCTGGGTGATCCACCATTGTTCCTGCTCTACCTGCGCGGTGCCGGTTTCGCCTGGTTCCTGAATATGTTGCCTCAGTGGGCATTTGTGGGTATTGTGTTGCTCGTCCTCTTCTTCTTTGTTGATAGCTACTACCACAAGCGCGAGCCCGAGGTGAACCTGAAGCTCGATGCTACCCAGAAACAGCCTATCCACATCACCGGTACACTCAACTTCTTGTGGCTGGCAGGTGTTGTTGCCTCGGTTGCATTTATCAACGAGAGCTATATCCCCGCTATGGGCGACCACCACGCACCTCTCTATGTAAGATTCCTGCGTGAGATTGCCCTTGTAGTGCTGATTGTTCTCTCGCTCGTGACCACCAAGAAGAAGGTTCGTGAGGATAATAAGTTCTCGTGGGAGCCTATTGTAGAGGTTGCAGTGCTCTTCTTCGGTATCTTTATCACTATGACCCCCGCGCTTCTCTACCTCAACCAGAATGCCGCTTCGCTCGGTCTGAGTGCCCCCTGGCAGTTCTTCTACTCGACAGGTATGCTCAGCTCCTTCCTCGACAACGCTCCTACCGCTGTGGCTTTCTACTCGGTGGCTCAGGGTCTGCCTGTGGTTGAGGGTGCTAACCTGGTGGCTGGCGTACCCGAGATGTTGCTCAAGGCGATTTCGATGGGCTCGGTATTCTTTGGCGCGCTGACCTATATTGGCAATGGTCCTAACTTTATGGTTAAGTCGATTGCCGAGGGTAGCGGTATCAAGATGCCCAGCTTCTTCGGATATATGACTCGCTTCTCGCTTGTAGTGCTTCTGCCCGTATATGTGGTGATGCAGTTACTCTTCATCTAAGATTCTGAATAATACAACATTAAATAATTAAAAGTAAAATGAAAAAAGTACTTATTGTAATTGCTGCAATCGCAGCACTCACTTCGTGCAACAGCGGCTCGAAGAGTCTGAAAACCGAGCTTGACTCGGTATCTTATGGAGTAGGCTATGACTTGGGTCTGTTCCTCAATCAGCGTAATCAGATTATGGACAACACCCTCGATTATGACCAGGTAATCGCCGCTATCATCGACCTCCGCGACGGTAAGGAGAAGATGGGCGAGGAGGAGACCTATGCCTTCCTGAACGAGTATTTCAGCGTTCGCATCCCTGCTAAGAAGTTGGAGGCAGAGGCTAAGTATCTTGCTGATATTGAGAAGCAGAAGGGCGTACAGAAGACCGAGAGCGGTCTGCTCTACGAGGTGCTTGCAGCAGGTAACGAGGTGAAGCCCACTATCGATGATGTTGTTCGCGTTACCTATGAGGGTAAGCTCAAAGATGGCACCATCTTTGACTCGTCGTATCAGCGTGCTGACACCGTTGAGTTCCCCCTCAATGGCGTTATCGACGGCTGGGGCGAGGGTCTGCAGTTGGTAGGCGAGGGTGGCAAGATTCACCTTTGGATTCCTTCGCAGTTGGGTTATGGCGAGAATGGTGCAGGTCAGCAGATCGGCCCCAACGAGCCCCTCTTCTTCGAGGTTAACCTTATCGAGGTTGTAAAGACTGAGTAAGCAATAACTTTTTGCACTAAAAAGGGTTGGTGGCCAGGTCTGCCAACCTTTTTTTTGTTTTATTTTTATACCTTTGCTTTACCTTTACAACCCAAATTAGTATTAACAACGTAAAATGTAAAAAAGATGAAAGTAGAAGCTACTGTATATAAGGTACTTGCACCTGTGCGTGGTACAAGTGCGCGCGGTGAGTGGACCAAGCAGGAGGTAATCTTCGAGCAGGCAGACGACTTCAAGCGCAAGGTCTGCATCTCCTTCTGGGGCGACAAGGCGGCAGAGGCTGCCTCTCTGCGCGAGGGCGAGAAGTGCGAGATTAGCGTGAATGTCGAGAGCCGTGAGTATAACGGTCGTTGGTACACCGAGGTTCGCGGCTGGCAGCTCTCCAAGGCTGCACCCGTCGAGGCTCCTATGCCCTCCTTTGAGGAAGCACCTATGCCTTCCTTTGAAGAGGCGCCGATTGACGACATGCCTTTCTAAAAAAGCCATCTAATCGGCTATTTTGGTGTTGAGGGTGCTTGGGTAACCGCTTACATACGAAAAGTATGCTGCGCGGCTCCCCAAACACCCTCGCCTAAAAATAGCTCGATTATATGACTTCTTTAATTCAAAATTCAAGATTCAAAATGAATTAAACCTGAGAGCAATATCGAATTGCTCTCGGGTATTTTTGTAGGGCGGATAGGAGTAATAGGAGTAATAGGAATTATGGGAGTTTAGGGCTTCTCCTTACTCTCCCTAAATTCTTTAAATTCCCTACACTCCCTAACCTCTTATTTCTCATTTCTCACCTTTCACCTTTCATCTTTCCACCTCGATATACTCGGCATAGACAATTCTGTTGTGGGGGTTGGCGGAGATAATCTCTTGTCTGAGGGCCTTGGTGCCGAAGCGGAAGAAAAGGAATCTGTGGGGTACGCGGTGGACAATCTGGTGTATGGTGTCAATTGTCGCTATCTCGCAACTTACGCTATCATCCTCAATTCTGCCCTTTACCGTAGCCCAGCCGTCGCTCCACTCAAAGTGTTCTATAACAGAGGGTTTGTGCATACTGTCGGCAAGGAAGGCCGTATCTCTTACAATCGGGGTGGCAATCCGGTAATCTCCCTCGATGGCGGTTGTCGCAACACTCTCGATGCGTTGCAGTCGGAGTCGCAGTGAGCGTATCAATTCGGCATCCTTTGCGCGCAGTTGTTCGAGTTCGGCGGTGTGCAATCGCAGGGCTTCGGCCGAGGCGGCACTCTCTCCTGCGAGGGTGCGGTAGTGCTCCACGGAGCGGGCGAGGGTGCGTTGCTCCGAAACTTTTTCGTTTAGCCTGGCCGTTAGTTGGGTGTTCTTGCTCTCAGCCAAGGCGAGGTGCCAGCCGAGGAGCAGGGTCGCGACAAAGGTCGCCACAAGTGCGTAGCGATAGGTTTTCTCTCTCATAATGCTAAAAAAATATAATCTGTTAAGTTGGTTTAGCACAAAAATAATATGGGTTTTGGCTGTTTAGTTACATAATGTTAGAAAAATGTTTATTAAAATTTTACCTATATATTATGGAAATCTCGTCTGTTTGTCGTACATTTGTCGCCGAATAGAGATTCCCGATAAGAGAGTGGGGTAAAAGTGAAGAGAAGAGATGGGTGAGTTTAATATACAGAATTATCGACGACAGGGTAATAACTATACTCTGGCAGGGGAATCGTAGATTTAGGCGGGACTTCCAAAGGTGGAAGCCTCGTTTTATTTTGAAAGCAACGGGCTTTGCCCGAAAGAGATACAACCAAAATTGAACTAAACAACTAATTATTCACATTTATTAACTAAACAAAAAATCGTATGAAGAAACTTTACGTTTTGATGTTTGCGCTGCTCACAAGCGTTGTGGCTATGGCACAGGTAACCACTTCGAATATGAGCGGTAAGGTTACTGACGCTAACGGCGAGCCTCTGGTGGGTGCAACCGTTATCGCAGTGCACACTCCCTCTGGCACAGAGTACTATGCTGTTGCCAATACCAATGGTGAGTACCGTCTGGGTAACATCCGTCCCGGTGGTCCTTACACCATTACTGTCGAGATGCTCGGCTACCGCACCTTGGAGCGTCAGGGTGTAACCGCATCGTTGGCAGAGACTTTGACCTATGATGTTCAGATGGTTGAGGAGAGCCAGTCGATGGAGACCATCGTCGTATTGGCTGACGGCCCCAACAGCAATATGCGCACCGCTAACGCTGGTGCCGTTACCGCTGTATCGCGTGAGGCTATCGCTAACACTCCCTCGCTCAGCCGTAGTATGAACGACATTATGCGTCTGTCGCCCCAGTCGATGACAACCGGTAGCGGTTTTGCAGTGGGTGGTGGTAACTACCGTCA
>JAZUCV010000008.1:0-92108 GCA_045639285.1 Tidjanibacter sp. | reverse complement strand
CTCCCTAAACTCCCTAAACTCCCTAAACTCCCTAAACTCCCCGACAAACAAGTAAGGGAGTAGGTGCTACTTCGCACAAGGCGAAACCCATCAAGTCGGATCGTAGCCATGTCGTTCTGTGAGCCAAGGAGTTGTTCCATGGAGTTGTCTTCCTAAGACCGCTTGGCCTCCGACTTCTCCCTAAACTCCCTAAACTCCCTAAACTCCCTAAACTCCCCGACAAACAAGTAAGGGAGTAGGTGCTACTTCGCACAAGGCGAAACCCATCAAGAGAACCATCGAGGAAAGTGCTTGAATGCACCAACTATACGGCATAAAAGCAAACAGAAGAGGGAGCCAACCGACTCCCTCTTCTGTGTTATGTTTCGGGCAGATGCCCAGTTAGAATTTCTACTAGAAACTCTGACCCTTCGCAGCAGCGTAGCTAATCTTCAGAGCATTTGCACGACGAAGCTCCTGCTTAACGTCGGTGATAATACCCATCTTGGTATCGCGGTCTGCCTTGATACAGGTGGTCATCGAGTTACGATCAGCCTCGTCGAGTTTGTCACGCTCCGATGCAATGAACTCACCAATCTCAGCTGCCGAACGGTAGCTGTCGTTGAGCTGGATACGGGGCGACGAACCCCACTTTGCCTGCTGAGCAAGCGTGGGAGGGCCGATGTAGATATAACTTACCAATGATTTCTTCTCCATCTTCTGTACCTCGGTAGCCTCAGGTGCCTTGAAGATCACCAGGAGCTCAACCTCACGCATCGTGGTCGATACCATGAAGAAGAAGAGAATCATAAAGATAACGTCTGGCAACGAGGCTGTCGAAATAGGTGGTACCTCTTTGCCGCCTTTTTTCTTAATTACTGCCATAATTTTACTTAGCTCCTAAATCTCTGGGCTCGGCCTCGGAGATGGACAACTTAATAGCCTCATTAACGGCTTTACGCTGGTCATCAGTAAGCTCTGCCACGGGTTTGCCGAATTTCTCGATTGCGAGCTCGTCACGAATTTCGTTAAACGCACGCGAAAGCTCATTCTGCACACTAACGTAGGTGTTATAAGTGGTGCTTCGGTCAGCCTTCAACGAGATAACGCCCTTCGAAACGACGTGGCTACCAAGGATGTCATTGGTAACTGTCTCCTTCTCGGGAAGATTCGGATCGTCAAACGGGTTCAACATAAACTCTTTTGCCTTATCCTTCAGCTGAGAGATGTGAATCTGCTCACCCTGAACCATCAACTGGTCGTAGGCACTCACAAAGACCTTCAAGATGTTACGCTCCTTGATAGGAGGTGCATCCTGCTGCTCCTCGTCAACCCAGGGAGGCAACGTACGGTTGATACCCGAGTCAACGTTCATTGTGGTAGCCACCAAGAAGAAGATAAGGAGCAAGAAGGCGATATCCGCCATTGAACCTGCGTTAACTTCCGGTGTTTTCTTTTTATTAATAGCCATAATAGATATTACTATTTTTTAAAGGCACTCTTCAACTCGCCGAACAGAATCGCTGCGAACGATGCTGCCAAAACGATGTAAGCGATATAGAGACCGGTATCGGTCAATTTCAGAGTTGCTGCGTTGTCAAATACGTCTCCGTTGGGGAGCACCATGGGGCTTGCACTCGAAAGCGAGTAGAGACCGAAGATAGCTGCAACTGCTACTACCAAACCAATCAAAGTGCGGATTGCGCCTTTGGGGTTGGAGAACATACCAGCTATGGGGAATACTACTGCCGAACCAAGAGCGAGACCCAAAATGATATAAGCCCAAGTCAGCATTGCGCCTACTGCTGCCTCACCTGCAAAGAGGAAATAAGCAAACACAGCTACACCGCAAACCAACAGAACGAGCTGTACATATTTAGTCCACTTCATAGTCTTAATCGGATTTTAAAAGATAGTGGTTAAATTATTTCTTGCTGTAAGCGGTCAACATATCAACCAAAGTAATCGAGCAATCCTCCATGGTTACAACCAGACCGTCGATTTTGCTAACGATGTAGTTGTAGAACAACTGAAGAACAGCAGCAGCGATAAGACCTGCAAGAGTGGTAAGCAGAGCGACCTTGATACCACCTGCTACGAGAGTAGGCGATACGTCACCAGCAGCCTCGATCGAGTCGAATGCGCCTACCATACCTACTACAGTACCCATAAAGCCCAACATAGGCGACAGAGCGATGAAGAGGCTGATCCAAGTCAGACCCGACTCCATAAGACCCATCTGAACCGAACCGTAAGAAGCAACCGACTTCTCAACTACGTCCAGACCCTGATCGTAACGGCTCAAGCCCTGATAGAAGATGCTTGCAACGGGACCACGACGGTTACGGCAAACGTCCAATGCCTTCTCGATACCACCCTCAGCCAAAGCAGCCTCAACGTCAGCGATAAGCTTCTTGGTGTTAATCTTCGAAAGGCTCAGGTAGAGAATACGCTCAACAGCGATAGCAAGACCAAAGATCAAGCAGAGCAATACGGGGGTCATCCAACCAGCACCACCCTCGATAAATTTGCTCTTAATAGCCTGGTGCATAGCAACACCCTCTACATCAACCTCAGGATCCATAGCGGGAGCCTCAGCCTCAACAGCCCCAACAGCCTCAACAGCCTCGGGAGCAGCAGCAGCCTCAGCATCCTGTGCATAAACGTTAACTGCCGCGAAGCTCATTACGCTTGCCATCGACAGAATCAGAAAAAGTTTTTTCATAATTTAAATTTAAGATTAATTAGACTTATGTGTTTTTTAAAGTTTGTTGTTATTCTATTTTTTTTCAAAAAAATTTGCGGAGAAAGCGGGATTCGAACCCACGATACCCTTTTGGGGTATACGCACTTTCCAGGCGCGCACCTTCAGCCACTCGGTCATTTCTCCAATTCCGCCAACTCATAACTCCCTGCAAACCAGAGAATTATCAAGCCTTCTCCCAACACGTAAACGGTCTTTCCGAACTCTTAAACCAACCCGTCAAAACCTATTACACGTCAAAAATCCCCGAAATATACAAATTTTTTTTCGTAACAAAAAAATTTATTCGTTCATTTCTCCTTTAAAAGATGTTCTTAAGGCCGATTTTAGTGCCTCTCCGCTCACTCCTCGACCCAACATAAACATCATTTTTGTCACTGCTGCCTCCAAAGTGATATCCCTTCCGCTGACCACTCCGAGCTCCTGCATACGGCGACCTGTCTCGTAGAGTTCCATATCGACTTTGCCATCGGCACACTGTGTTACATTCATCACGCACACCCCGCGCTCCATAGCTCTGCGCAACGAGCCGATAAACCAATCGCCACTCGGCGCATTACCCGAGCCATAGGTTTCGAGAATCACACCCCTGACTCCCTCGACCGAGAGCATAGCGTTAAGAGTCTGCTTGGTCAGGCCGGGGAAAATCTTTACAACCATCACATCGCAGGCGAGCGACGACTCCACACCAAAGGACTCATCCTCGGCAGGGTGGTGGATTGCCGCATCGTTGTAGGCAATATTTACTCCCACCTCGGCAAGTGGCGGGTAGTTGAAAGAGGCAAAAGCGCTCAGCCTCTCGGCACTCTGCTTGGTGGAGCGATTGGCACGGAAGAGGCGATTCTGGAAGTAGAGCGACACCTCCGGCACTCGCGCCCTACCCTCCGAGTCGGTGGCAGCGGCAATCTCGATAGCGGTGATGAGGTTCTCACGCCCATCGGTGCGCAGTACGCCAATCGGAATCTGGCTACCGGTAAAGACCACCGGCTTTGCCAGGCCGTGGAGCATAAAGCTGAGGGCGGAAGAGGTGTAGGACATTGTGTCTGTGCCGTGCAGCACCACAAAGCCGTCAAAAACATTGTAGTTCTCTTCAATCTTGGCAGCCAGGGCGCGCCACAATGCAGGCGAGGCATTCGACGAGTCGATAGGCTCGAAGGGAAGCACCTCAATATCCACATTAAGTCGCTGGATCACAGGGAACTCCTGATGGATGTGGGTAAAGTCGAAGGGTACGAGTGCGCCACTATCGGGGTCTGTCTTCATACCGATTGTGCCACCTGTATAAATCAAGAGGACTCTACGTCGCCTACTCTCACCATTTACAATCTTCATCGCTACATAACTATTTGGTTATCAAATCGAAAACATACGTCGGGCATTTGCCGTGGTCTGACGAGCCACCTCCTCGGCCGCAACACCCTTAATCTCAGCAACCTTGGCGCAGGTATATTGCAGGTAGCTGCTCTCGTTGCGTTTGCCACGATAGGGGACAGGGGGCAGATAGGGAGCATCCGTTTCGAGCAGCATCTCCTCCAGCCCCATAAGTGCAACAGCCTCAGGCAGAATACTCTTTTTATAGGTCACCACGCCACCAATGCCGAAGAGCATATCACCCATCTCGCGTGCCGCACGCCACACCTCGGGCTCAGCGGCAAAGGCGTGAAAGACACCCCTCACACCACGACCACGAAAGCCGTCGAGCACCTCCAGCACCTCGGGCCACGCATTGCGCACATGGATAGCCAGCGGCAGGTCGTGGCGGAGCGACAACTCCACCTGTCGGGCAAAAATCTCCATCTGCTCCTCTCGGTACTCACTGCTCCAATAGAGGTCGATACCCACCTCGCCCACCGCCACAAAACGGTGATCGTGGCTATTGAGCAGTCGCTCCACAATCGCCATCTCGCGCTCGTTGCTCTCCTTGTCGGCTACCGAGGTGGGGTGCAGACCCATCATCGGGTAGTGGTCGGGGTAGTCGGAGGCGGTAGCAAGCAGTCGCTCGTGAGTCTCAGAGTCGATGGCGGGCAGGAGGAAGGCCTCAACTCCCGCATCACAAGCACGAGCAATCACCTCGGCACGGTCGGTGTCGAACTCCTCGCAATATATATGGCTATGTGTATCTATCATTCTCTTTATATATACCTATTTAAAATAAGGGCTACACCTTTTCGTAGCGTCCGCCTGGCAATTGTCGCACCACACCCGCAATATCCAGTCCCACCAACAGTGCATTTATCGAGGCGACAGCCATACCGCTACGCTCAACAAGGGTATCGACAGCCAGGCTCTCGCCCTCGCCAAAGCAACCGAGCAGATGCATCTCGCCCTCGCTCAGTCGGAGGCTCTCCTCAGGTGCGGCAACCACCACCGCGCGCTCTTCGACATCCCATCCCACCTCACGCACCACATCGGCAGCCGAGCAGACCATAGCGGCACGACGCGAAACGATAAGCTGGTTTGTCCCCTCCGACGAGCGGTCGCCCACCCTGCCAGGCAGCGCCATCACAGCACGATTGTAGCCGTAGGCCATCTCGGCAGTATACAGCGAGCCACCCTTTGCGGGGGACTCAACAACCAGCGTACCCTGCGACAAACCCGCAATGATACGGTTGCGCGGGATATAGAAGGTGCCCCTGCTGACCACCCCACTCCGATACTCACTCACCAGAGCGCCTCCCGCCGAGAGGATACTCTCGGCCAGCTTCTGATGTGTACGCGGAGTGACCGAGGTGACAGGCGAGGGAAGGACAGCCACCGTATGCAATCCCGCACCAAGGGCCGCGAGATGCGCCTCACCATCCACACCAAAGGCCAAGCCACTCACCACCGAGAGCTCCGGCACCATCTCTGCAAGATCGGCAATCAGACGATTTGTCATACGCCCGCCATAGGGCGTCATCGTACGCGTACCCACCACCGACAGTGTTCGCCCCGAGAGAGGGGCAATGTTACCTTTATAATAAAGGAGGTGGGGATAGTCGTCACACTCGCGGAGCAGTGGCGGAAACTCCTCATCCGTCGAGGCCACAGCCCGCACACCCTCGCGCTCCATCCTGCTCATAATCTCCTCCGCCTCGGCGAAGGTCTGCTTCGAGAGGATAGCCGACACCAACCCCTCGGCGAGCCCCGCCTCCGCAAGCTCCGCACGGGAACGGGCAAAGAGAGTGGCAGCCGTGCCGAAGTAGTCGAGAAGCTGTGCAATGCTTCTCGGCCCCAGCCCTGGCAGTAGGGTAAGTGCCAAATCCTCGATTTTCATATCAGCAATGAGTCGGCAAAAGTGGTACTAACAAGATGTAAAGTTAAAATTTTTTTATGGTAAAATCCTCATCCGAGAGGGCTAAAATAGGTTTTTAAACATTTTTTTGCAGGAAAAAGGGGTTGGGGGTTGGTGAGTGATGAAAATTTACTTATATTTGCACTCCGTTTGGTGCGATGGCCGAGTGGCTAGGCACAGCTCTGCAAAAGCTGCTACAGCGGTTCGATTCCGCTTCGCACCTCAAAATAACAAGGTTGGCTGTCAAGCCAACCTTTTGTTATTTTGAGGTGCGATGAAATCGCACTGCAATTCTCACCAACAGCGACTTTCAATAAAAGGGAGATTAAGGAGGTTAGGGAATTTAAGGAGTTTAGGGACTATCCCTAAGTTCCCTAAGTTCCCTACTCTCCCTAAACTCCCTAAAACAACAATCGAGAGATATATGAATACCTCTCGGTTGTATCATTATGAATCTTGAATTTTGAATCTTGAATTGCCTGCGGAGCAGGCAGGTGTCGAGGTGTCAATTAGCAAGATGAGGCTTTACTATCCCTTCCTAACATAGCCAAACGCAATAAAAAAATAGGTTGTTTCTCCCGAAACAACCTATCTCTCAAAGTGAATTAACACTATTTCAAACGCATCTCGTCCGAAACGGTCAGAACCTTGCGGCCCTTTGCGCGGCGAGCAGCCAGAACCTTACGACCATTTGCAGTCGACATTCTCTGACGGAAGCCGTGTTTGTTAATTCTCTTTCTCTTAGAGGGTTGATAAGTCCTTTTCATAGCGCTATTTAAATATTTTTTGTTGTCTTATCTCTTTTTATAATTCGCAATGCGGAGTGCAAAGGTATAACATTTTTGATGTTAACAAAAATTTTTTTGCATTTTTCTCTATTTTCTCCTCAAAAACACCTTTTTACGCCCCATTTTTTACTCACAGACCGCCCTATTTGCGACCATAGACCACCACCTTCTCGGCAAAAAACTCCTCATCGAAGAGCTCTTTAATAGGGTAAATATCAAACCTATGGCGTGCCAAGGCGAGCTCCTCGGCCAAATCACCACCCTTCAGGAGCAGCATACCGTTGGGCAGAGTACCCTTACCCTCGCCACGCTCAATCTTGCCCCAGGTCCACTGCATAAGGCTCGAGGTGACAGCCACGGCACGGCTGACCACAAAGTCAAACTTACCCTCTATGCTCTCCACGCGGGCATTCACAGCCTTCAAGTTGCTCAGTCCCAGACCACGGCTCACCTCCTCGACAACCTTTATCTTCTTGCCTATCGAATCGACTGCCGTAATCTGCGCCTCGGGGAACATAACCGCCAGCGGCACACTCGGGAAGCCACCGCCACACCCCACATCGAGGATGCGCGCCCCTGCCTCGAACTGACACACACGAGCGATAGCCAGCGAGTGAAGAACGTGTTTGAGATAGAGCGAGTCGAAGTCCTTGCGCGAGATAACATTAATCTTCGCGTTCCACTCCGCATAGAGTTCCCTCATCTTCTCAAACTGCTCTAACTGCCTTGCAGTCAGACTATCACCAAAATATTTCTTTACAATTTCCATATTTTTTTACATTTTTTCTCATCTCGCAGACGGACTCTCACCGACTAACTCCTACGCGTGCTAACAAAGTTTAAGAGCCTTTGCTGCAGCCTCCGCTACTCGCTCACCGTCGAGCGCGGCACTGATGATACCTCCGGCATAGCCTGCACCCTCACCCGTAGGATAAAGACCCGCCACCTCGGGGTGTTGCAGACTCTCCTTATCACGCGGTATGCGCACGGGGGTCGAGGTGCGCGACTCCACACCAATCAGTGTCGCCTCCTTGGTTAGGAAGCCGTGCATACGACGGTCGAAGTTAATCAGACCGCCCCTGAGCGACTCGGCAACCACCCTCGGCATCCACTCCCACATATCGCCACACACCAAACCCGGGGTGTAAGAGCTGCGGGCTGTCGAGGAGGAGCGACGATGCGCCACAAAGTCGGTGGCACGCTGTGCGGGGGCCTTCTGTCCCTCGGCACCTGCCGCTCGTGCCCTGCTCTCCATCTCCTGCTGATATCGGAGTGCCGCAAGTTCGCCCCACTCGGCACGCAGATAGCCGTAGTCCTCCTCGCGAATCTCGGTGACGATACCCGAGTTTGCCCAGCGCGAGCCTCGCGCCGATGAGGACATACCATTCACCACACACTCCGCCGAGTCAGTCATCGCAGGCACAATCACACCGCCCGGACACATACAGAAGGAATATACGCCTCGCCCACCCACCTGAGCCACAAGCGAATAGGAGGCTGCGGGCAACACCTCGCGCCACTCGGCAGAGTGGTATTGGATGGTGTCGATAAGCTCCTGCGGATGTTCAATGCGGACACCCATAGCAAAAGGTTTGGCCTCGATGCGGATGCCACTGTTGTGGAGTGTATAATATATATCACGTGCGGAGTGGCCGGTGGCAAGCACCACCACCTCGCTGTCGAACTGGCGACCATCGGCCGTGCGAACACCGCGCACTGCACCGTCACGCACAAGAATCTCGGTCACTCGGCAGTCGAAAATCACCTCGCCACCACACTCACGAATCGTGTGACGGATATTCTCGATAATCTTCGGCAGTCTGTCCGTACCGATATGTGGGCGTGCCTCGTAGAGAATCTCGGGTTGTGCGCCGTGGAAGACGAGCGATTGGAGAGCGCGATTGTAGTCGCCACGCTTCTTGCTGCGGGTGAAGAGCTTACCATCCGAGAAGGTACCCGCACCACCCTCGCCAAAGGCGTAGTTGGAGTTGGGGTCTATCTCTCCGCCTCGACCTATGCGGGCGATATCTCTCTTGCGCTCCGACACCTCCTTGCCACGCTCCAGGATTATGGGACGCAGACCGAGTTCGATAAAGCGCAGGGCAGCAAAGAGTCCCGCAGGGCCTCCGCCCACCACAATCACCTCGCGCCCGTGTTCCACATTGGGGTAATCGAAGTGCACGGGTGGCGGCAACTCATCGCCATCAATATAGAGTTCAACAGTTAGCAACACCTTCGGGGTGCGATGACGTGCATCTACCGAGCGTTTCACCACACGCGCCAGAGCCAGCTGGCTACGTTGTGCGCCAATCTGGCGCAACGCTATCGGGAGCCACTGCTCCTCGGAGGCCGCTTGTCGCGGGGTGAGGGTGAGATTAAGGGTGTGTGCCATCGCTGAAAGGTAACTTGTTATCTCCGAAAACCACGTTAATCGGCAAAACGGAAAAAATCTGTACAAAGTTAGACAATTTTTTCGTACATTTGTGAGTTTTAAGGGCAAACCCCCATATACAGAAGAAAAAGAGATGAAAAAACTTATCATAATCCCTACCTACAACGAGATTGAAAATGTTGGTGCGATGATTTCGCGCGTCTTCTCGCTTGGCGAATCCTTCGACCTCCTATTTGTTGACGACGGTTCACCCGACGGCACAGCCAACATCATCAAGCAGGAGATGGCCAACCACCCCGACCACCTCTTCCTCATCGAGCGAAGTGGCAAACTCGGCCTCGGCACTGCCTACCTGACCGGCTTCCGCTGGGCACTGGAGAGGGGCTACGACTATGTTTTTGAGATGGACTGCGACTTCTCGCACAACCCCGACGACCTGCTCCGCCTCTATCGCGCGGCTCTCGACGGTGCCGATGTGGTGATTGGCTCGCGCTACTCGCAGGGTGTCAACGTGGTCAACTGGCCGATGTCGCGCCTGCTGATGTCGTGGTGCGCATCGCGCTATGTTAAGATTGCGACAGGTATGCCCGTCAAGGATGCCACGGCAGGCTTTGTGGGATACTCGCGCAAGGTGCTCGAAACCATCAATCTCGACCGTATCAAAATGCACGGCTATGGATTCCAAATCGAGATGAAGTATGCCGCGTGGCGCAAAGGTTTTAAAATAAAAGAGGTGTCGATTGTCTTTATCGACCGCACCAAAGGTACCTCCAAGATGAGCAGCTCCATATTTGGTGAGGCCTTCTGGGGTGTCTTGGGACTCCACTTCCGCAGCTTCAAATAGAGTTGTCTGATGCGCCTGTGAGCACCGGCCATCACCTCGCCCAGCCTCTCAGGGAGCACCCATACCAAAATAGCAAGAAACCTTTTTTCGATAGCGGAAAGAGGTTCTTTGCTTCAAAATGGGTATTTTAACTCATTCATCTTATCGTCAAAAATTTCATCTTTGTAATCAGTATAATTTTCTAACACGAATTGCTATGAAGAGACTCTTGTTTGTGGCATCTATGGTGGCCACCTTTCTTCTTCACTCTGCAACAGCAACGGCCTCAACAGAGAGTAGCGGGTCAGCAGCAAGTGCAGGAACTAACGACGAGGTACCCGCGGTGACTTCTACACCTAAAATTTCGGGTTTTATTATTAGCAACGCACTCTACAAAGAGGGCAACGGCGCATCATTTAACCTGCGCTACATGAATCTCTCGCTGGCCGGCGACCTCGGAACAAACTTCGACTACAAGGTGCAGCTGGCACTTGCCGGCACACCGAAAGTGAGCGATGCCTATGGTCGTCTGAAATTCAGCAATGCACTCAACGTGCAGTTTGGTCAGTTCAAGTTGCCCTTCTCGCTCGAAAACCCCATCTCGCCCACCTCTCTCGAGACATTTGACGGCTCGCTGCCCATCAGCACGTTCTGTGGCGGTCGCGATATAGGCGTTGCCCTCTACGGCTCGTTTGGCGAAGACAAGGTTGCCGAGTACTCGGTGGGTATCTTCAATGGCTCGGGCACAAACAAGGCCGACGCAGACGAGTACAAAGACTATGTCGGTCGTCTGATTGTCAACACTCCACTCGATGGTCTGGCAATCTCGGGCTCGTTCTACCTCGGCAATTTCGCGGAGAACAACAACCACGTGGCCTACAACCGCTTTGCCGCAGGTTTCAAGTACGACTCTGACAAATTGTTCTCACGCGCCGAGTTCCTCTGGGGTAGCGACAACACTATGCAGGCTACAGGCGGATATGGATTGCTCGGCTACAACATCAACCCTCGCTTCTATGGTTTTGGCAAGTACGAACAGCTGTACCTGCAAACCAGTGAGGGTGAGCATATCTCCGAGACCAATGCCATAACAGCAGGCCTGGCCTACCGCCTAAGCAACAAGGTGCTCTTCCGATTCCAGTATCAGCTGATGCAACCCGAGGGGAGAAGCGACTACCTCAACAATGTTGGCGGCGCGGTGACAATCCAATTCTAACCCAGCAGGTTAGGCCAATACAAAAGATAAAGTTTTACTGATTACAAAGCATAAAATAAGATGAAAAAGTTACTCCGAACATTGAAATCGGAAGACTGGGTTATCGTATTTGCCGGAGCGGTAATCCTCGCTATTGCGTTGCTCTTCCCAAACCTGATGCCCTCGATGCCCAAATCGCTCGCCACAGGTGCTAACTGGCTCGATGCTGGCTATATCTTTATATTCCTCCTGGCACTCACCTACCTCACCAACTTTGCGATGGGGCGCAAGGTGAAGGGAGTACTACTCTCCTTCCTGACAATCTTTGTGCTGACGCTCCTCGCACAGATGACTGCCGCCATACCTTTTATTAAAGAGATAGGACTCGAAGCAGTATTCTTTGCGGTGGTATTCGGACTGATAATCAGCAACGTATTTGGCGTGCCCGAATGGCTGAAGCCCGCAATACAGAGCGAGTTCTATATCAAGGTGGGTATCGTCTGCCTCGGTGCAACAATCCTCTTCGGCGAGGTGGTCCACTCGGGATTGTACGCACTGCTCCAGGCACTTATCGTGGTATGCTGCGTATGGTACTTCGCCTTCCACGTATCGCGCAGAAGATATAAGGTGGACGATGAGATGGCAACTATGCTCGCCTCCTCAGTAAGTATATGCGGCGTATCGGCAGCCATTGCCACCGCAGGTGCCATCAAGGGCGACGGCAAGAAGCTGAGCTACATAATATCGCTCGTGCTCGTGTGCGCAATACCGATGATGTATCTGATGCCGTGGATTGCCAAACTACTGCTGCCCCTCATCCTATCCGACCCCACAGCTATCCAGGAGGTGGCAGGTGCGTGGATGGGTGGCACAATAGACACCACAGGTGCCGTAGTAGCATCGGGCTCGCTGCTCGGCGAGACAGCCGAGAAGACAGCGGTGATTGTCAAGTCGTCACAAAACGTACTGCTCGGCCTGGCAGCCTTCATCATTTCGCTCTACTGGGCATATCGCGGCAAGGAGGGTATGGATCGCCCAACACCCGCAATCATCTGGGGCCGTTTCCCAAAGTTTGTCGTGGGCTTTATCCTCGCATCGCTCGTCTTTAGCATCTTCTTCGCCACAGACGACTTCGAGGCGAACCGCAAGATGGCTAAGAGTATGAGTACCACCCTGTTCAGCGTGGCATTCGTATGCATAGGCCTGGAGACAAAATTCAAGGATATATTCTCCAAAGAGAACCGCCAACCACTAAAAGCCTTCCTGACAGCACAAGGATTTAATATCGTCGTGACATTCGTAGTATCACTGCTGCTCTTCGGCGTTATCAAACCCTGGATCGGTTAATAAGTTTTTTGGTCGCTTTTTGTGAAAAGTTCCGCAAAAACCTTTCTCCGCTTTTTGTAAAAAGCGGAACCAAAAACTTTTGTGCTATTTAGTTAGCGGGTTTAGGAATAGCCTCAGTGGCTATTACGACAAAAAATAGATATAGGGAAGTTCAAGTAAACTTGGCTTCCCTATATCTATTTTTCATCGTACCCTCTACGAGGGTAAACCCGAAAATCCCAATTATTGCACAAAGAGTCTAATCGGTTATCACTAATCTCCCTAAATTCTTTAAACTCACTAAATTCCCATCAAAAAGTGAGAGTGGTATCGAACCACTCTCACTTTTAGTCAATTCTGCATTTTGAATTCTACATATTTCCTTACTCCTGAAACAGGTTCAGTTCGCCTCGTTCGGCTTTACCATAGGCGTCGGCAAGCAATGCGATGACGGGCGAAATCATACCCACAACGTCGGCAAGAGCCTCGCTGCGCTCGGCGTCGCCCTTCATACGGTACAACATAACGCCATACAACGATCTGAAACACAGCTCCATATCCGATATGCCGTCCTTGGCCAGCACAATGCGCAGTCTCGGCAGCTCCTCCTTCAGCGCCTCAAAAGCCTCCTTATACTTTGCCCCCTCGGGAATCTCTACAAGGCGGTAGTGAAAACTCTGCAAGTCACCAATAAGGTGCATAGTATGGTCCAAGTGGCCACCCTCGCTCTTGCCCTCGCTCTTGAGCAGGCTGCCAAGCTCCGTGTACCACATAAGCAACTGCTGTTTCTCCAAGTCGGTACGGCCACTCGGCTCAACAAGGTGACTCCACACCGCATCAGGGCTGAACTTCAACGCCCTGAGCAAGTCCTCCAGCTGCCACAAATAAAGTATATACTCCGCAATATTCTCCTTACGTTTTTGCTGCGCTACAAACATTTTTAAACGTTACATTAAGTGGTTAATGCTAATATATCTTAGGAAGGTAAATTAACCCTATACCGCTAATCAATGCCGACCTTCTGTAATGTGAGTAAGGTAACTTATCTTAGGGAAGGTAACTTGACCTTCTACCGCCAATCAATGTTGCCCTCCTGCAATGTGAGTAAGGTAACTTGACTAACCCTCTCGCAAAGATACGAAAAAAATGGTACTGACCATAAAGTCAGTACCATCGTTTGAGAAAATATCTCGTCTTCCAAAATTAGTCGTAAAAAAGGATGAATTTCCAGGCTTTCGATGATGAGGCGAGCGGAGTTTACTTTTTGTAAATGAGCATCGCCGAGTCGAGAGTAACGCCGAAATTCGCCTTTTTTACTGCTTATTTTTAGTCAACTTTGATGTCCTTATTTACATTCTTGCAACCTACAAGTGCGTAGAACAACATATAAGCGAAGCCGATAAATACTACCCAGTAACTTGCGGTAATCGAAGTCCAGTCACCAACGAGGTTCTGTACGAAAGGCAGGATACCACCACCGCAAACGAGAGTCATAAAGATACCCGAAGCCAGAGGAGTGTACTTACCGATACCCTCAACAGCGAGGTTGAAGATCGAACCCCACATAATCGAGGTGCAAAGACCGCACAGAGGCACGAACAAGAAGTTCAAAGGAATAGCCACGTTAACGATAGGCATATTTACCAAAGTGCCGGGGAGCATAATGATGCAGAGTACGAATGCAAGAGCAACGGTCGACATAGTGGTCAACATAGCCTTGCTCGATACCTTACCTGCAACGAGGCTACCAAGCAGACGGCCTACGAGCATCAGGAACCAGTAAACCGAGATAACGGTACCTGCCACATCGGGACCAACCTCCTTCGAGAGGAAGAGGTTAGCGGTGTTAGGAATACCGTTCTCAACGCCTACATAGAAGAAAATAGCAACTGCGCCGAGTACAAAGTGGCGGAACGACAAAGGACCAATGGGATCCTTAGCAACATTACCCGACAGACGAGCTGCCTTCTCCTCAGCGGTCTCCATATGAGGCTCAGGAATCTTGGTAAGAACGATAACCACAAATGCAACAGCGAAGATAGCCATAGCGATAATCATAGCGGGAGCAGCATCAGCAACCTGTGCAGTAGCAGCCTGACCACCAATCAGATAACCCAACAATACGGGAGCGATAGTACCACCAAGCGAGTTGAGAGTACCACCGAACATATTGAGCTGGTTACCGCGCTTGCCACCACCACCGAGGGTGTTCAGCATAGGGTTAACAACGATGTTCAACATACACATCGAGAAACCAGCAACGAATGCACCCAATACATAGACAGCAAACGATGCCATAGGACCCGAAAGGAACTGGATACCAACACCTACGAAACCAACGATAACTGCGGTCATCGAGGTAAACTTGTAACCCTTACGTTTCAAGAGGTGACCTGCGGGAATACCCATACAAGCATAAGCGATGAAGTTAGCCAGAGTACCCAGCTGTGCCATAGCGTTGCTTGCACCAAACTGATTCTGTACGATAACACCCATCGAACCAGCAAAGTTGGTAACGAATGCAATCATGAAGTACAGAGCGAACATCACGATAATAGGAAGCGTGAAATTCTGTTTTTTCTGATTTTCAGCCATTTGTCAAATAGATTTTAAGTTAATATAAAAGTTAATTGTTGTTTGTGCTAAATTTATGTTCGGCTTTCAACAGACCAAGATACGCCATTTATTTGAAAAAACAAAATTTTGCGCATTTCTGCCTCGCTCTCAATCAAAAACCATCCCACGATTTACGGGTCTGAGCCGACAGCTACGTAGAAGAAAAAAATCGAGAAGGAGGGTTACGCCTTCTCGATTACATACTTATAAATCTTGTCGCCACGATGCAGTCCCTCGGGAATCTCTATCGAGCACAACACCCCTTGCGGTGCCACATCGGCGGGTTTCTCATCCACATAGACACTGCCCACCTCAAACTCGACAGCACCCGTGGTCTTGCCCAGCACCACCACACGACTGCCACTCTCAAAAGGTGAGGCCTCGACAGCCACCTCGGCAACGCCTATCTTCTTGAAAATGTTGGTTATCTTACCCACATAGACCTTCTTCTCGGTAGCCGACGAGCCGTAGCGATTGCTCAGCTCGACAGCGGGCTGCGCCAGATAGTAGCCGCCCCAGAAGCCACGGTTAAAGACGGTCGCCAGACGCTCCTTCAGCCCCTCGGCACTCTCGGGAGTATATTCGCCGGCCTCTATCAGTCGCAGTGCCTCGTCGTAGCACTCCACCACCCTCTTGACATACTCTGCCGAGCGGGCACGACCCTCGATTTTCAGCACGCTCACACCCGCCTCGATAAACTTGTCGAGGAAATCGACCGTACATAAATCCTTGGGCGAAAGGAGATATTGTCCATCTACGCGAATCTCCTTATCCTCCTCCTTGTCGCGCAGGGTATAGGCGTGGCGACAAATCTGACGGCAGGCACCACGGTTTGCCGAGCAGCCGTTGTCGTGGAGCGACAGGTAACATTTGCCCGAAATGGCCATACAGATTGCACCGTGTGCAAACATCTCTATCTTAACGAGTTCGCCCGATGGGCCACAGATATTCTCCTCCTTGATTTTGCGCGAGATGGCAGCAATCCTCTCGAGCGACAGCTCTCTTGCCAGCACCACCACGTCTGCCCAACGAGAGTAGAAACGGAGTGTCTCGCTGTTGGAGATATTGAGCTGAGTAGAGATATGGACCTCCAAGCCGATTTGTGAGGCATACTCGATAGCCGCCTGGTCGGAGATGATGACGGCATCGACTCCGCAGTCGCGCGCCGCATCAAGCACCGTGCGCATCAGAGCAATCTCCTCCTCATATATAATGGTGTTGACTGTCAGGTAGGCCTTCACCCCGTGCGAGTGAGCATACTCAACAATCTCCGCCATATCGTCTGCCCCGAAATTGGCAGCCGATGCGGCACGCATATTGAGCGCACCAATGCCAAAATATACCGAGTTTGCACCCGCAGCCACAGCCGCCACAAGCGACTCGTAGCTGCCAACAGGGGCCATTATCTCAATATCCTTACGTCTCATCGGTCGGATTTTTAGCGATTTCGGTTCATCAGACTGCGCGCCAACTCAAGGATAGGCTCCATACGCTCGGGTGCTACTGTGAGTGACGAGAGTGAGGCGATAGCCTTCGAGAAGTGGATGTCAATCTCCTCCTCGGTCTTCTCCTTCACGCCGAACGAGTCGTAGATGGCGAGCACCTTGGCAATCTTCTCCTGTGGCTCTATCTCGCCATTGCGGAGCAATGCAGTCAGCTCCTTGCGGGTGCGCTCATCGGCCTGGCCGAGTGCAGTGATGGTGAGGAAGGTCTTCTTGCCCTCCAAGATATCGCCACCAATGCGCTTACCAAGTTGAGCCTCGGTGCCATAGCTGTCCAACAGGTCGTCCTGAAGCTGGAACGCCAAGCCAAGCTCGGTGGCAAAGACAAAGAGTTTGCGGAGGTTCTGGTTGTCCGCACCGCCCTGAATCGCGCCTATAATTGTTGCTCCCGCCAAAAGTGCGGCAGTCTTTTTGTCAATCATCGTCATATACTCCTCGATGCTCACCGAGTCGCGCTCCTCAAAGTCCATATCGAGCTGCTGACCCTCGCACACAGTTAGTGCCATATGGTTGAAGCAGCCGAAGACCGCAGGGAGATACTCGGTAGCGGTCTGCTGGAGGAGGTGGTAGGAGAAAATCATCATCGCATCACCCGAGAGGAGTGCGGTGTTCTCGCCCCACTTCTTGAAGACAGAGGGCTTGCCACGACGCACATCGGCATTGTCCATAATGTCGTCGTGTTGCAGGGTGAAGTTGTGGAATACCTCAACGGCAGCAGCAGTCGGCAAGGCAGATTGTGGATTGTCCGAGAAGATGTTGCAGGCAGCCACGGTGAGCATAGGACGCAGACGCTTGCCACCACCTTCGAGCGAGTAGCGCATAGGTTCGTAGAGGCCCGCAGGCTCTTCGGGAAATTCGAGAGTGTCGATATACTCTGCAACCGCTTTTGTGAGTTCTTTAAGTGTATTCATCGTTTTTCTCCTTTATTTTTGCAAATATACATCCGAAAAGATTAATATTCTTTGAAATGTTCAAAAAAAATAGATACTTTTGAGAGATAATTTTGGTGAAATATGCCAAAACAGGAAAAATGACCAAGCGAATAAATAAATAACAATAGTATAATGCTTTTTAAAAAACTAACTTTTAAAACGAAAAACAGTATGAAAAAACTTACAGTAGGTGTCGATATTGGTGGCACCAACACCGTTTCGGGTCTGGTAGATAACGAGGGTAAATGCTATGGCACTCTGAGCTTCAAGACCAGAGATTTTGTTGTATTTGACGACTATATCGATCGCCTTTGCCAGGATATCAACAACCTGAAGAAGGTAGCAAAGATTGAGTACGAGTTGGCAGGTATCGGCATTGGTGCTCCCAACGCTAACTACTTCACCGGCAACATCGAGAACCCCGCTAACCTCCACTGGAAGGATAAAGCAGGCAACGACCTGACTATCATCCCCTTCGTTGAGATGGTAAAGCGTCACTTCCCCTCGACTCCCGTTGCAATGACCAACGACGCTAACGCAGCAGCTCTCGGTGAGATGTACTACGGCGGCGCAAAGGGTATGCAGGACTTCCTCGTAATCACCCTCGGCACCGGTCTGGGTAGTGGTTTCGTATCGAAGGGCGACGTTATCTACGGTCACGACAGCTTCGCAGGCGAGCTTGGCCACATCTGTGTTGAGAAGAACGGCCGTCGTTGCGGTTGCGGCAACCGTGGTTGCTTGGAGGCTTACGTATCGGCTCCCGGTATCAAGCGTACCGTATTTGAGGTATTGGCAGAGACCAACGGCAACAGCGAGTTGAACAACTTCACCATCGAGAACCTCGAGTCGAAAGATATCTACGAGGCTGCAACTCGTGGCGATGCTGTTGCTCTGGAGGCATTTGAGCGCACCGGTGAGGTACTCGGTATGGGTATCGCTGCTGCTGTTGCTGTTACCTCGCCTGAGGCAGTGTTCCTCTTCGGTGGTCTGGCTAAGTCGGGTAAGTATATCCTCGAGCCTACCAAGAAGTATATGGAGCAGTATATGCTGAAGAACTTCCGCAACAAGATCAAACTCCTGCCCTCGGGTATCGACAGCGCAAACGCTGCTATCCTCGGCGCATCGGCTTTGGCTTGGCAGAAGTACAACCAGTTGCACACTGACGAGAAGTAGAAAAGCCATCTGATTGGTAAATTTGGTGTTGCGGGTGCCTTGCCAAGTCCTCACATACGCAAAGTATGCTCCGGGCTGGCAAGACACCCGCGCCTAAAATTTCCTCAATCATATGACTTTTTTTGGAACAATGAGAGTGGTATTGCGCCACTCTCTGTTTTTGTAGGGAGTTTAAAGAATTTAAGGAATGTTGCGATTAAGCGAGAGCAGAGGCTGCTTGCAGACTATGCAGAGCGGGAGCAACAAAAAGAGTGCGAAGCAGGATTAATTTAAGGAGAGTAAGGAGAGGCCCTAAACTCCCTAAACTCCCTAAACTCCCTAATCTCCCTAATCTCCCTCTATAAGCAAACCCGCCGAGTTGGCTTTATCCCAACTCGGCGGTTATTACAATTCTCCATAAAAAGAGCTACAAAAGTCACTTTAAGTGAATTGACACAACTCCTGCGACATTTTCTCGCTCTTCGCCATCAATCAAAACAAGGCCTCCCGGATTTTGGACAGACATTGAACCAATCATATCGGGAGTGATATCTCTAATATCCATATCGACCTTGTTGCCATCTTTGTCGAAAATCTGCACAAAAGGCTCCACGCCTTCCGGAACAGGTACAGGTTCAAGCTTCGGACCTACCTTAGAATCCTTAAAAGGCAAAAGGACTTCTTCTTGGTTAATATATAGTCGCCCCTCTTCATCGTATTTTAGTAGATCGTAATAACTCTCTTCGCGACTCTTGACAGGTTCTGGCTCAGGACGCTTCGGGAATGGTTTGCTCATATCGATACGCACCACATATTTATCGCCAATATACTCTTTGGGTTTGAATTCCGAGAAATCAAGAAACACTTCTATAAACTCGGAATCCGGACCCTTACTGTGCCCCGAACCTGCACTGATTCTCTCCATCACCTCACCAGGGTAGCTCTTTACCATCACGACACTCTCAATGTTTTCAATCACATTGACATCTTTAATCATCTCTTCAGAGTATTTCTCAATAACCTCCTTATTTACGACTCTCCCGTCAAGCATATAGAGCACCTTATCCTCTGTGTCGGTTTGGGGGGCGTTCTGCGCCACCAGCGTAGTTGCACACAAGGTGAGAGCGGCAACCGACAAAGCCAAAAATCGAAGTTGTTTCATAGTCATTGATTTTATGTTTGTAAAAATAGACAATTTTACTCTCTCATTATAAAGTTTTTGCGAATAATCTCTATCTTCTCGCGGAACATCAACTCTGCTTCGCCCACCGACTGAGCCAGATCCTCGCCGGCCAACTTAACCACCCCATCAGTCACATAGCCATACCATAGACCATAGCTGCCAAACACGCCCAGGTAGCTATCGTGGACAACGGCAATCATATCCTCCCACTGGTACAAATTGCTAATCACGCTCTCGCTACCCAGCATCTTCTCAGCCACGCGGGCAAATTCACCCAATATACCTTCCTCCTCTCCTGCCTGTTGGAGCGTGGTGTTCACCTCCATCTTCGTAAAAGTACCCTCTGCCAGGGCACCCTCTGCAATTAGCAGTCGGTCAGGCAATTGGTGCTCTACAATCTCGCCCCTATGGCGGGTAACGTGGTAGGAGTGGTGGCCAGGCGACCAGCTCACAGCCTCTGCCACCTCTCCATTGCGAAACAAGATGCCCGACTTCTCATCTTGGGCATACCCCTCGCCACACTCACCCGCGAGCATAAGCTGGTGATAGAGTGCGCGTCGCTCCGCTTGGTCGTTATGAGGGCAATTGCTCATTGGTAGCACACCTAATCCATCGACAAGACTCAACCCCGTAGGACGAGAGTCGCTCATACCTTTATCAAACCAACAGATACTTCCTGCCGAGCCGCCCGCAATCACCACTCCGCGCTCCAAGGCCTCAATCAACAGAGTATCAATACCTTGTTCTCGCCAAATGCCGAGCATATTGAGGGTGTTTCCTCCGCCAATCACAATAGCATCGGCCTCTGCGATGGTCTGCTCAAAGGTGGTACCACTCCACGAATCGACCCACACCCCGAGCACCGAGTTCTCCACTCCGAGTCGGTCGCAAATCGACTCCCAACGGGCAATATTGTCACGATGGTCGCCACTTGCGGTGGGCAGAAAAAGCAGGTGGGGATTCTCTTTGCCCGTCAGCGATGCCACATACTCCACTACCCTATATTCAATATCGCCACCCCACACGAAGAGCGTTCCACAGGACGAGTGGGTTGTATGGCAACTTGTCAGCGATAGAAGCAATAGCAGATTGAAAAAATGTCTTAGGTGTTTCATCTTTGTACTCTTTTGTATGTTAAAAATGTGTTCTTTCTCTATTTCCAACACAAAGATAGGGTTGGAATCGGCGGACGATGGTTAACGAGGTGTTAAGAAGTGTTAAGAAATGTTAACAGCGTTGGTGGCTCAGGGATTTTTGACTATTTTTGTTGTGGAGGTATTTTTCACACTATATATTATTTATGGTGCAGACGCTCAACAAACGAAGTTTCAGCATTGTATCGGTGGTGGTCACTCTGGCTCTCGCCCTGCTGACCATTGTGCAGTGTGCGTGGGTGTGGAAGACCTACAATGACAATGTGGATAGTTTCCAGCGTCGCGTGCAGTCGGCCACCTACCGAACAATCTACAAGTCGTTCCGCAATAGCGACCTGCCCGGAACAAGCCTCTCGCGCAACATCTATATAGACCTTACCGATTTCGCCACCTGGTTTGAGCCATACCTCAAAGAGTTAGAGGTCTATCAGCCCTACTATTTGGAGGTCATCAATCACACACTCGGCGACAAAGTGATGATGCGTAGCGGCAATACCGATTGGCTATTCACCCCCTGGACCTTCGAGACACAGATTGACGACCGCGGGATGTTCAGCCTGCGCCTTACGATTTCTGTTCCACGTCGTGAAATGCTGGGCGATATGTGGCTGCTGATACTCTCGTCGGTGGTGATGGTGGCGGTGCTTGCCGCTTCGTTTATCTACCTCAGGCGCACTCTCTTCCGCTACCGCTCGTTGGAGGAGATGAGGCGTAACCTCACCCACAACATAACCCACGAGCTGAAAACACCTATATCGGTGGCACGCGTGGCGACCGATGCGCTCATCAACTTCCCCGAGGACAATACACCCGAGCGCGAGGAACGCTACCTGCGAATTATCGATGCTCAGCTCTCACAACTCGCTGATATGGTGCAACATATACTCGATAGTTCACTCTCCGAGGAGGCTATGCCGCTCTCGGTTGAGGATGTAGAGATCCTCCCTCTGCTTCAAAAGATTGCCGAGCAGGCCAGAACGCGTGGTGGTGCACGGGTGAGTGTAGAGGTAGAGTGCGATGAGGCAACCCGACTTCATTGCGACCGTTTCCACATCTCAAACACCCTATCCACCATTGTCGACAACTCGCTGAAATACTCCACGGGCGAACTTCACATAGTATTGCATTGCGCACAAGAGGGTGACACAACAATCATCTCTATTAGCGACAATGGCCCGGGTATATCTCCACACCACCTGCCTCACGTCTTCGAGAAGTTCTATCGTGTACCCTCGGGCGACAGACACGATGTGCGTGGCAACGGGTTGGGACTCTACTATGCCCGCAGTGTGGTGGAGCGACACGGAGGCACGATAGGCGCAAAGAGTAGCCCGAACGAGGGCACAACAATAATCATTAGACTGCCGAGCGATGGAACAAAGTAAGATAAAAGTGCTCTTGGTAGAGGATGAGCGTATGTTGGCGGAGATACTCGCCGACACACTCTCCAACCGCGGTATGGAGATAGTGCTCGCCTTCGATGGCGAAGAGGGAGTGCGCAAAGCTCGCACTGAGCAACCTGATGTGATTGTCAGCGATATTATGATGCCGCGGATGGACGGATATACGATGGTGGAGAACCTGCGCAAAGAGGGAGTGCAGACCCCTGTAATGTTCCTCACAGCCCGCTCTGCGACCGAGGATGTGGTGCACGGATTTGAGTTGGGGGCTGCCGACTACCTGAAGAAACCCTTTGCTCTTGACGAACTGATAGTGCGTATCCGCGCACTTGTGGGACGTAGCAAGGTAGAAAAGCAAGAGGAGGCACACTATACAATAGGGCTCTACTCGTTTGATTATCAGAAATGTTGCTTGTCGCTGGGTGCCAATGTTATAAAATTATCCTCACGCGAGGCTGAGGTGCTGAGGCGACTTGTAAAACAAGAAGGTAAGATTGTCGAATCCTCGGCACTGCTCAAAGAGCTGTGGGGCGACGACTCGTTTTTCAATATGCGAAGCCTCAATGTCTTTATCTCACGCTTGCGCCACCACCTCAGCGCCGACCCCAAAGTACAGATTCTCAATATCCGAGGTGTCGGCTACCGCCTGATAATTGATAGGTAGAGAGCAAAGAGGAAAGAGGAAAGAGGAAAAGTGAAATGAGAGTGTAGAGAACTTAGGGATAATCCTTAAACTCCTTAATCTCCCATTACTCCTATTACTCCTATCCGCCCTATCAAAAAAACTGAGAGTAGTTCTAGACTACTCTCAGTTTTTATCTATTTTGAATCTTGAATCTTGAATCTTGAATTAAAAAGCCTTATGATTGAGGGATTTTTAGGCGCGGGTGTTTGGGAAGCCTCGATGCATACTTTGTGTATGTGAGAGGTTTCTCAAGCACCCGCAACACCAAAATCACCAATCAGATGGTTTTTTTAACCGCACTTCGACCAACCACACGAGTGGCAAGTGGGGCAACCGTTCTGGTAAACCAGAGTGTCGGAGCCGCAGTTGGGGCACTTGCGTTTGCTCTTGGTGCCATCCTTGATATACTGTTTCAGGGCGCGTGCCACACCGTTCTTCCAGGTGTTGATAGCGTCGTTGTCGAACTGCAAGCCCTCAACGAGGTTAACAACATCGACGATAGGCATACCGTTGCGGAGCACGCCCGAGATCAGCTTCGCATAGTTCCAGAACTCCATACTGAACATACGCGAGATACCGCCGATGAAGTTGGGGTAGCCATATTTATCGGTATATTTGAAGTCGTAGCGTTTTGTGCCATCCTCCTCGCGTACCTTCACGATATATCCCTTCTTCACGCTCTTGGGGATGTAGAGCACATCCTCCTCGATCTGACCGGTGAAGATCTCGTAGGGGCGATCGTTGTAGATACCCACAAAGGCGATCCAATCCTCCTTACCGTTCTTGAAGCGTACGATATCTGCCTCCAACTCTTTGGGACGGTGGATGGGGTGCTTGGAGTCGGTCTCGGCTGCTGCACTCTCGCCACCCTTCTTCTTGGTGTCAACGAGCACACCTGCGCGCGAGCCGTCGCGATATACGGTAACGCCCTTACAGCCACTCTCCCAAGCGGTCATATACACCTGAGCCACAAGCTCCTCTGTCACCGAGTTGGGGAGGTTAACGGTTACGGAGATGGAGTGGTCAACCCACTTCTGGATTGCGCCCTGCATCTTAACCTTAGCCACCCAGTCGATATCGTTGGCAGTAGCCTTGTGGTAGGGCGACTTAGCCACGAGTGCGTCGAGTTCGTCGTCGGTAATCTCCGACAGGCGGCTCATATCGAAGCCGGTGATGCGCAGCCACTCCACAAACTTGTGGTGGAATACGTAGTACTCCTCGAAGCAGTCGCCTACCTCGTCGCGGAACGAGATTTTCACATTCTGGTCGGTGGGGTTCACCTTGCGGCGACGCTTATACACGGGGCGGAAGACAGGCTCGATACCCGAGGTGGTCTGCGACATCAGCGAGGTGGTACCGGTAGGTGCGATGGTGAGCATAGCCACGTTACGACGGCCATACTGCATCATCTCCTCGTAGAGTGCGGGATCTGCCTCGCGGATGCGGGCAATCATCGGGTTGTTCTCCTCCTTGATATTGTCGTACATCGGGAAGGCACCTCTCTCGCGTGCCATCTTCACCGATGCGCGGTAAGCCTCGATAGCGAGGGTCTTCTGTACCTTAACGGCAAAGTCGATAGCCTCGTCAGTGCCGTAGGTGAGGCCGAGTGCTGCGAGCATATCGCCCTCGGCGGTGATGCCCAGACCTGTACGGCGGCCCTTGATAGCCTTCTCGCGAATCTTCTCCCAGAGCGAGAGCTCTACGCGACGAACATCGAGATCCTCAGGATCCTTGCCAATCTTGCGGTAGATAGCATCCACCTTCTCCAACTCGAGGTCGATGATATCATCCATCATACGCATTGCCTTCTCCACGTGGAGGCGGAACTTCTCGAAGTTGAACTTAGCCTCGGCGGTGAAGGGAGCATCTACATAGCTATAAAGGTTGAGTGCGAGAAGTCGGCAGCTGTCGTAGGGGCAGAGCGGAATCTCGCCACAAGGGTTGGTCGATACTGTGCGGAAGCCCTCGTCTGCATAGCAGTCGGGCACCGACTCGCGGATGACGGTATCCCAGAAGAGGACACCGGGCTCTGCGCTCTTCCAAGCGTTGTGGATAATCTTGTTCCACAGAGCCTTAGCGTCGATATCCTTTGAGTAGAGGGGATTCTCGGCATCGATGGGGAACTGCTGACGATACATTGTTCCCTCCTTAACTGCACGCATAAACTCGTCGTCGATCTTAATCGAGACGTTAGCACCTGTCACCTTTCCTTGCTCGGTCTTAGCATCGATAAACTTCTCGGCATCGGGGTGCTTGATGGAGAGGGTGAGCATCAGCGCACCACGACGACCATCCTGCGCCACCTCGCGTGTCGAGTTGGAGTATCGCTCCATAAAAGGTACGATACCGGTACTTGTCAGCGCGCTGTTCAAAACAGGAGTACCCGATGGGCGGAGGTGCGACAGGTCGTGACCTACACCACCTCTGCGCTTCATCAGCTGCACCTGCTCCTCATCGATACGGATGATACCGCCATAGGAGTCTGCGGGGTTGCGGTGACCCACAACAAAGCAGTTGCTGAGCGAAGCTATCTGGAGATTGTTGCCTATGCCCGTCATAGGGCCACCCTGAGGGATAACATACTTAAACTCTTTGAGCAGGTCGAAAATCTCCTGCGCACTCATCGGGTTAGCATAGTTACTCTCAATGCGAGCGATTTCATTAGCGATGCGCCAGTGCATCTCTTCGGGTGTGCTCTCGTAGAGCCTGTTGAACGAGTCCTTGAGGGCATACTTGTTTACCCACACCATTGCGGCGAGGTCGTCACCCTTAAAGTACTCCTTCGTTGCGGCCAATACATCTTCGTATTTGAGTATCGCGTCAGTCGATACCGAACCGCCTTTGTCCATTTTATCAGACATAGTACAACGTGTAAATGGTTAATAATCAATAACTAATTCGAACGGGAAAGGGCGTTCGCGTGCAGTTACAAAGTTGCATCCTTTTTGCGGAAAGGCGTATATTTTCCCTCTGAATTTATGAACAACAAATTAACAATTTCGTTATATGTTCATTTATAGGATGTTGTGAGTTTAGACAAAATTTGCACAGCAACTCGTCGGCTACTGTGCAAAAGTTTGTTACAATAATAGTCGGCTTGGTTATGCCTCCGCCTTCGTTGGCCACTCGTCGATGAGGGTATAGGAGACAGGATTGTTATTCTCGATGCCAATCATTATCTTCTGTCCGCAGTGTTCACACACAAGATACTCCGCCTGGAAAACATCTTTGTGGTGAATCACCTCGTCGTGCCCACCAACAACCTCGCGACTTACCACACTGCCTCCTCGCTTGGTCACCTTCACCGTGGTATGGCGAACAACCTCGTCGTAGTGTTTTTCGCGTGCTTTGCCATAGCCCACCGAGCGCAGGTTGTAGTAGGTGTGGCAATGGCGGCAATGGCTATACATAAACCAACCACTCAGATTGCGGATGATGGCAAAAGAGAGGAAGAAGACCACCGCCAAGATAATCCAGTGGGGTACATATATCATATATAGCAATATCAAGCCTACGGGCAGAGAGAGCAGTAATGCCCACTCGCCGACATCGTTGGGCATACCCGGAATACGGTCGATAAGGTGGAATACCATAGGCCACGCCATCAGGTGGGCCAGCACCACGAAGTAGGCTGCCCCCACAAGGACAACAATCAGCAGAATACGCAACACATTGGACATCGACTTGCCGTCGTTATTCTCTTTGATTACATCGTCAACATCCTTGTACTCGGGAGCCACCAAGAAGGGGCGACTGCGCAGTTTGGTGTAGAGTCCTGTCGATGCGATACGACCACCCAGAGGGATAAAACGCTCCACAAAGGGTATCTTGCCATCCTCGGTCATCTCGTAACTCGCCAACTTGTCATCTACAAAAGTGGCAATTACCTTAGGATGAAGCACATTTGTCTTGAAATCCTTGACACGCACTGGGAACTGCACACGTTTGGTCGAGGCATCGACATTGTCAATCACCACGGGGTAGCCATAGAAACTATCGGCCATCTCCTCATACTCCGTTCCCTCCGCAAAGCGCTTCTCCATCCATCGCTCGGTGACGTAGATATAACGACGCGAGTAGGAGTCGTCGAGCCCCAACGAGGGGAGGTTGTATGCCTTGGTCGGGAAGCAGTCGTAGTTGTGGATGGTGTGATGTGTACCCTCAGAGTCTGCCACCACCACATCGAAGTGGCTATCGCTCTCGTAGCCCACAAAGGTAATCGGCGCACCCAACTCCAACTCATCGTAGTCGTTAGTGGCCACCACAAAGTTGCGGTCGATGGTTGCCGCATCTACCCAACCACGCTCACCCGAGGCGGTCTGAATCTGGAAGTAGCCGGTGCCGTACGCCAAGAGCTCAACCTCCTCGCCCGAGCGAACAGAGCCAATCTGCTTGCCATCGTCGGTCAGAAAATCGTCGTAGATAGCACCAGCGGCAATCGCTTTGGCGGTCTGGGAGTCAAACGAGGGATGGAGTGGCTTCAAGAAGGAGGTAAAGCCAATAATCGTAGCCAACATAACACCCACCGCAATCACAATTACAGGGAGTGTAAAGCGACCGTGACGCTCCAATTCACTACTGAACGGAAAGGAAACTATCGTACGAAATGGGGTGAAGATACGACCAAAAAGGCCCTTCTTAGGAGCAGAGTTCGTCATAGTAAATCAGGTTTAGTGGGTTAATTTATACAAAGATAGCAAATTATTTTCATAATTTGCTATCCCTGAATTCATATTTTTTATCTCTCCACCACAACGCTCACTCGCTCCATCTTGCCACCTGTTGGCGGGGCAAGTTTCGACACTCGCACTTTGGCATAGGTTATCGCATCGGAGTGGGCCTTCATCGCATCGGCAATGCGCAGCGCGACGTGCTCGATGGTGTTTGAGGTGATGGCCATCTGCTCCTCAACAATCGCCACAAGGTCGAGGTAGTTGACCAGACCGCACACATTGTCCTCCTCGGCAGCACGGTCGGTTTCGGGTGAGCTCACCTCCACCTCGGCATCCACACGGAAACGACCACCCACAACCTTCTCCAGGTCGTAGCAGCCGTGTCGCGCATAGAGTTCTATGTTTTCTAATTCGATTTTCATAAATCTCTGGTTTAGAAGAGGTACTGCTCGCTCTTAACCTTCTCTACCAGGCGGTAGATGTCGGCCCATACCTCCTCGCCGAAGGTGGTACCCACAACCTCGATAACCTTACCTGCGGCAATAGCACCAATAGTACCGCACTGGCGGAGCGAGAGGCCCTCGCACATACCGTAGAGGAAGCCGGCAGCGTAGAAGTCACCAGCGCCGGTGGTATCAACACGCTTGGCAGCAGCCATAATGCCAACGTGGAGCACCTCGCCACCGCACTTGATAAGTGCGCCACGAGTACCAATCTTCACCACAGCCAATTCGCATCGCTTCGAGATAAACTCCAATGCATTTACAGGCTCCTCCTCACCCGAGAAGGCAGCGGCCTCCTGCTCGTTGGCGAAGATGATATCCACATACTCATCGACCAGACGCAAGAGGAAGTCGCGGTTTTCGAGCACCACATTATAACTTGCCAGGTCGATGGCGATTTTCAGTCCCTGCTCCTTTGCCGAGCGTACAACGTGTTCGATAACATCGTGATTCTGAACCTGGAAGCCCTCAACATAGAGGCAGTCGTAGCCATTGAAGATATTCGAGGTGACATCCTCCTTCGAGAGTTCGAGTGCTGCACCGAGGTAGGTCACCATTGTGCGCTCGCCATCGGGCGAGATGAGCGAGAGGCAACGGCCCGAACGATTTACGCCGTGGAAAACAAAAGGCTCGATACCCAGATTCTCCAAGGCACGCTCGTAGAAACGACCTGTAGAGTCCAGACCCACCTTGCCAATCAGACCCACTTTTGCACCAAGCTGTGCCATAGCGCGGATGGTGTTGCCCGCCGAGCCACCCAGCGAGAGGGTGTGGGGGAGTGACGCTGTGCGGTCTTGAATCAGTCGCTGCTGCTCCGACTCAACCAGAGTCATACTGCCACGACCGAGACCGAACTCGGCAAGTACATTATCATCTTTCAGGTTGACCAAAAAATCTGTCAGGGCATTTCCAATGCCTAATACTCTCTTCATCTTATTCTTACACTTTGATTTCGGGTTATCGTTTTGTGCCATAAACAACACTGAAACAGTGACAAAGATAGCCAATTTTTATTGATTGCACCTATAATAGTCGCTATTATCCAAAAAAAGCGTACATTTGTAGGCTCTAATTATATAAAATAGGTATAATATAGAGTCCCGTCCATTGTGCTGTGTGGCCTCACACCTGCACAACAAAAAAAGGATAAAAAGGTAAAAAAGAATATGAGAAAATTTTTTGGAACAATCGTGGCACTCCTCTCGGCCTTTGTGTTGAGTGGTCAGATGCCTGCAAATGAGAACATTTCGTGGCGCTACTCTGTTGAGCCCCTGCAGGGCGACACCTGCGCCGTCACCCTTACGGCCACTATCGCCCCGGGCTGGCACATCTACGACTTCGGCCCCTACACCGGTGGCCCCAATGCTCTTGAAATCCTCTTTGCGCCCAAGGCTGGTGCCGAGTTGGTGGGCGACACCGAACCTCAGCAGGAGGCACACGTTGCTTACTCGGAGATGTTCAAGAAGGATGTCGGCTCCTACGAGGGTCGTCCCAAGTTTGTGCAGAAGGTGGTGGTTACCGCACCCGAAACCACTGTTGATGTGCTCATCAAGGCCGATGTATGCGAGGATGGTGGCAACTGCACCTCGTCGCAGAGCAAACTGAGCGTCAAGATTAGCAACCCCAACGCCTCCGCAGCAACCATCAAGGCTGAGGACAACAGCGCTTCGGGCACTACCCAGAACCTCTGGTCGATGATTATCGAGGCTATCCTCTGGGGCTTTATGGCATTGCTCACCCCCTGTGTATTCCCTATGGTGCCTATGACCGTGTCGTTCTTCCTCAAAAGTTCGAAAAACAAGGCTGCCAACCGCTTCAAGGCGATTATGTACGGCATCTTCATCGTGGCACTCTACACCCTGCCTATCGCTGCACTCATCATCATAACCCGCGTAGTGGGTGGCGATGCAGTGACTGCCAATATCTTCAACTGGCTGGCTACGCATTGGTTGCCCAACCTCATCTTCTTCGCTGTGTTTATGGTCTTCGCAGCATCGTTCTTCGGTGCTTTCGAGATTGTGATGCCCAGCAAGCTGGTCAACAAGTCGGACAGCAACTCCGACCGTGGCGGTCTGGGTGGCGTATTCTTTATGGCACTGACCCTGGTGCTCGTATCCTTCTCGTGCACCGGCCCTATCGTGGGTACTGTGCTCATCAAGTCCACCTCGGGTGAGTTCTGGGCACCTATCATCACTATGCTCGCCTTCTCGACTGCCTTTGCATTGCCCTTTATGCTCTGCGCACTCTTCCCCTCGCTGCTCAACACACTGCCCAAGAGCGGTGGTTGGCTCAACTCGGTGAAGGTGGTGCTCGGCTTTGTGGAGTTGGCTCTTGGTCTGAAATTCCTCAGCGTGGCAGACCAGACCTACCACTGGGGTATCCTCGACCGCGAAATCTACCTCGCACTCTGGATTGTAATCTTCACCCTGCTCGGCTTCTATCTGTTGGGTAAGTTGAAATTCAAGCACGACAGCGAGGTGAAGTATATCGGAGTTCCCCGTCTGATTTTGTCGATTATCGTATTTGCCTTTGTAGTATATATGATTCCCGGTATGTGGGGCGCACCTCTGCGTGGTCTGTCGGGATATATGCCCCCCATTCAGACTCAGGACTTTGTGATTGAGAAGTATGCCGGCCCTGTGGCTGCTACCACCTCCGCAAGTGGCGAGAGCTCGGGTCGCAAGTATGCCGACTTCCTCCACCTCCCCTACAACCTCGAAGGCTTCTTCGACCTCGACGAGGCTAAGGAGTACGCCTCGAAGCAGGACAAACCCATCTTCATCGACTTCACCGGCCACGGCTGTGTGAACTGCCGCGAGATGGAGGCGCGTGTGTGGTCGGATGAGCGCGTGCTCAACCACCTCCGAAACAACTATGTTGTGACAGCCCTCTATGTTGATGACAAGAAGGTGGTTGCCGAGGAGGATTGGGTGGTCACCGAGAGCGGCAAGACCCTCAAACGCCTTGGCGATATCAACTCGCACTACGCCCTGACCGAGTTCCAGGTGAACGCTCAGCCCTACTATGTGCTGATGTCGCCCGAGGGTAAAGTGCTCGTTGAGCCTCGCGCCTACGACCTCAGTGTTGACGGCTTTATCAAGTTCCTGGAGTCGGGATTGGCCGCCTACGAGATTGAGCGACTCGCCGAGTAACAAGTACAACAATAAGAGAGAGCCGAGCGAACTGGGTTCGCTCGGCTCTCTCTGTTATTTGGGGCGACCCTACTTGGCCATATATGCCTCAATCTCCTCAACGGTGACGGGGATATGCTTGTCGCGACCAATCTGATAGCAGCCGTTCTCGGTAATCACAAGGTCGTCCTCGATGCGGATACCGCCAAAGTCGTAGAACTTCTCCAACTTGTCGTACGCCACAAACTCCTTGCACTTGCCCTCTGCCTTCCACTGCTCGATAAGTGCGGGGATGAAGTAGATACCCGGCTCGTCGCTCAGCACAGTGCCCGGGCGGAGCATCCACGCCGAGCGCATAATGCAGCTATCCACCTTGCCGGTAGCGGCGATGGGGGCAAAGTTGGCACCTAAGCCACGCTCACCCATATTCTCGCAGTCGTGCACATCCAGACCGATACCGTGGCCGAGCCCGTGGGGCATAAAGAGGCCTGCCACGCCTGCCTCAAAGGCGTCGTCGGGGTTACCCTTCACCAAGCCCAGACCTGCCAGACCCTCAACAAGGGTGCGGAGGGCCAGGTTGTGCAGATCCATATACTTGCCCGGGCGAGCCTCCTCGATAACTCTGTCGTGAGAGCGGAGCACCACATTATATACATCTCTCTGAACATCGGTAAACTTTCCACTCACGGGGAAGGTACGGGTGTGGTCGCTGCAATAGTTGTTCACCGACTCGCCACCTGCATCCACCAAGAGCAATTTGCCATTGGTGAGGATACCCTCGTGCGAGTGGTTGTGCAGAGTCTCGCCGTGCTGCGACACGATGGAGTGGAACGACACACCCTCGCCAAGCTGATGGGTGATACCCTCCATCTCGCCAGCCACCATACGCTCCGAGATACCCTCGCGGGTAGCCCTCATAGCGGCGGTATGCATAGCATAGCCCACCTCGAAGGCGTTCTCCAACTCCTCCAACTCCTCGGGGCCCTTCACCTCACGCATAGCGGCAATAGCCACCGCCAACTCGGGCGAGAGGTGCTCCACCATACGCAGAGGGTCGATACCTGTCAGGCGTGCCACCTGCAACACCGTGCGACCGCGGTAGGGCATCAGGAAGTGCACCTTGCGACCGGCACGGATAGCCTTGCCCACCACCTCGGCAGCAGCAGCCAGCGGTGCGGTGCGCTCAACACCTACCCACGCGCCACGCTCTACCATCGAGGGCTGGGGACCCATCCAGATAATATCGTCAATCGAGCAATCGTCGCCAAAGAGCATATCCTCACCGCTATCCACGTCGAGCACACCAACCAAGTCGGGCTGCTGCAAACCAAAGTAGTAGAGGAACGAGCTGTCCTGACGGAAAGCATACGCATTGTCAAAATAGTTGCGCGGTGCCTCGCTGTTGCCGGGCAACAGAATCAGACCGCTACCAATACGGCGACGCAACTCGGCGCGTCTTGCCTTATAAATCTCTGCATTAAACATTTTGTTCGGTTCTTTTATGGTTAATTTTTGTTCAAATCATTACTTTCCCCAACTATAATGAGGAGTGTGGAGGCCCAGATGTTTGACCACACGCTCGACGATTGTATCGGTCAGCTCCTCGATGGTTGCTGGGCGCGAGTAGAAGGATGGCGAGGCAGGAATCACCACCGCACCGCACTCCGAGAGTGTGGTGAGGTTGCGCAGGTGGATGGTGCTCAACGGAGCCTCACGTGGCACAACGACCAGCCTTGCCCTCTCCTTCAACACCACATCTGCCGCACGCGATATGAGGTCTATCGAGACCCCTGAGGCCACACGCCCCACAACCCCCATCGAGCAGGGGACAATCGCCATTGCGTCATAATCGGCCGACCCTGAGGCGGGCGGAGCAAACATATCGCTATTATCGAATATCTTCACCTTCGGGCTATCCACCTCCAGGCAGACACTCTCCTGCTCGGCAACGGCAAGGGCGTGGCTGCTGAAAATAAGTGCCACCTCGGCCACCTCATCGCTTGCCACAAGCGCATCCAAAAGCCTGCGAGCATAGATTGAGCCGCTCGCACCACTCACGGCAACTATAACCCTCAGCCCTTCCATAACTCAATTGTCGAGCAGCGCAGACCCTGCTCCTTGATATACTGCAAGGTGCGAGGGAGTGCGTAATGCATATTCTTGTAGGCCTTGACAGAGTCGTGGAATACCACCACCGAGCCTGCCTTGACGTGGCGCAAGACCTTGTTCAAACACTTCTGAGGGGAGATATTGCGGTTGTAGTCCTGGCTCAGCACATCCCACATTATCAATCGGTAGCGCGGAGCGAGCGCCCTGACCTGTGCGGGTGTGATACGGCCATAGGGCGGTCGATAGAGGTCACTATGGACAAACTGGTTGGCAAAATCGACATCCTCCACATACTCCTCTTCGCTACGCCCCCACCCCTTGATATGGCTGTATGAGTGGTTGCCCACCTTGTGCCCTGCGGCGATGATACGCTCATAGAGGTCGGGGTACATCTCCACATTTTTACCCAGACAGAAGAAGGTCGCCTTGGCATTATACTTTTCGAGCTGTTGGAGAATATACTCGGTGATACCCGGTGTAGGCCCATCGTCAAAGGTGAGGAAGACACGCTCGTCATCCTCCAACCCCCAAATGAGCTCAGGCATCATACGCTTTATAAACTTTGGTGCTGTAACCTTCATCCTCCAAATTTTTGTTCACACTCTACAAATATACGAGAGTTTAACGAATTTTCGTTACATTTATGATAAAAATGGTTTTTCACCCAAACCGGACACTATAGTTTAGTTCTATTGATGTATTGAAAACCAAAATTTTGACTACTTTTGTAGAATCTTAAATAGAGCAATTAAAGAACAACAAAATATGAAAGCAAGAATTACTCCAAAAGCGTGGCTGCTCGGTGTGCTCCTCATCGGCGCTACCTCGTGTAACCTCACCGAGTCGCTCAACCCCACAGGCAAACCTAAATCGACCGGCGGACTCTACGAGATGGTAATCTCGTGTGGTACCCCCATTTGGAATACCGCTGTGGGCGATACACTGAAAAGTATCTACGGTACTGCGTGCGACTATCTCAATCAGTATGAGCCTGTTATGGATGCAATGCGTATTGTGCCGACCAACCTGCGCAATGTGCTCGCCAAGCACCGCAACATCCTCACCGTAGAGGTCGATACCACCCTCACCGAGGCTACCTCGACCGCCATCCGCGACTATTGGGCGTCGCCACAGCTTATCGTGCAGCTCAAAGCTCCCTCCAACGCTGCACTCCTGGAGTATATCAACAACAACCGCCAGCCTCTGATTGACATCTTCGAGAAGGAGGAGCTGACCAGAACACTGACCGGCAACAAGAAGTATCGTCAGGCCGGTCTTGGCTCGGAGATTAAAGAGATGTTCGACATCACCATCGACCTGCCCAACGGCTACCGCAAACGCAGCACTGTGGGCAACGACTTTATGTGGGTTTCGTACGAGTATCCTCTTGCAAGCCAGGGTTTTGCAATCTATACCTACCCCTACGAGGGTCGCGAGGACTTCCTGATGGAGAGTATGCTGGCGCGCCGCAACGAGTTTATGAAACGTATCCCCGGCCCATCGGACGGCTCCTATATGACCACTCAGGATATGTTCCCTCCCGAGGTTAAGTATATGACCATCAATGGTCGTGAGTGGGCAGAGATGCGCTCCTTCTGGGATATCGAGAATGACTTTATGGGTGGCCCCGCAGTGACCTACTCGACACGCGACGTGATGAACAACCGCATCGTGGTTATCGACTGCTACGTTTACCACCCCGACGGCGACAAGCGCAACTACATCCGCGGCTTGGAGGCGATTGTTCACTCAGTGCGTCTGGCTGAGGACTCGGCAGTAGTTGCAAACTAAACCACAGAAGACCAAATAGATACACGGAACAATAGAGGGTAATCCTCCATTGCTCGTAGAGAAATATCATCAAGACGGATGAAAAGAGCAATCATACTACTCTCCATCGCTCTATTTGCACTCGGCACGACTCACGCTCAGCAGAGAGAGTTCTCTCTCGGAGCAGAGGTAGGCCACAATGTGGTGTTCGGCACCTATTCGGCACTCTCTGCCACAGCAGGCTACGCCCACAATAATTGGGGTGTACGCGGAGGTGGCGAATACAACACCATTGGGCGCATAGCCACCGAGCTGCGACCGTCGCTCCACCGAGATTACCCCTTCGGCAGACTCTCTGGCGAGCTGTTACTCCACTACACACAGCAGAGCCGTGTGGCGAACTACGCATTTGGCGCGGGCGCAACACTCGACAGAAAGAGCCTGTGGGCGACCCTTGGCTACTACCACCGCACAATAGCAATGGGCGGGGAGAGCCTTCGAGAGCCCTTTAATATATACTACGAGGCAGGTTTCCGTTGTCTGCCCGAGAGTGAGAGGTGGAGACTCAATGTGATATTCACCAATAGTCGTATCTACAAGTTGGAGCGACACTACCAGCCAACATATATCGTTGAGGGTGGCTGGAGCCCAAGCGATAGGCTGGGTATCGACCTGAGCATAAACTATAAGCCCGCCGGTATGTTTAATATGTCGAGCAACTATTATCAATTTTTCACACAGATAGGGGTATGTTACAGATGGTAAGATGGATTGTCTGCGTGGGCCTGGTGACAATACTCTGCACAGGTTGCGATGTGTTGGATATCAAGGGTATGTTTGTGCCTAACAGCGATATGGTGAATACCCGTTTCGAGGAGAGTATGGCACTCACCAAAGGTAAGTCGGTTGCCTGCATAGAGGCTGAGGAGTCGTATAAGCTCTATGTCTGTGCCGATACGCATATCGACGACTCCTACAACAATCTGCGCCAGTTCACTACGCTGATGCGCAACAACCCCGAAGCCCCGTTAGGCATTGTGCTGGGCGATTGTATAGACAGGCGCAATGTACTGCCTCGCTACTTGGAGGCTATCGAGCATATTGAGGAGAGCCAACCCCTCAACACCCCCATCTTCTCGGTCTTGGGCAACCACGACCTCTTTTTCTCGGGCTGGGAGAACTTTGTCGAGCTGATAGGCCCCTCGGTCTATTGGTTTGAGGTGGAACATAGTTCGGGGCGAGATCTCTACATCACCCTCGACTCGGCAATGGGCACACTTGGCAACAAACAGATGGAGTGGCTCGAAGAGTTCCTCGCTGCCGAGCGCGAGAAATATCGCCACTGCATTGTGCTGAAACACACCAATCTCTTCTACATCGACAACTCCCAGAACACCTCCGGCAATATGCCTTTGGAGGAGAGTGCAGCCCTCTTCGAGCTCTTCAGCAAACACAATGTTACCCTCTGCCTGCAGGGCCACGACCACGTTCGCGAAGACCTGACCTTTGGCGGTGTGCGATATACAATAGTCGGAACAATACGCGAGGAGGCAGAGCAACCGGAGTATCTGGTTATCTCCGTGTCGGATAGCGGAATCGAATATGAGTGGAATTATCTCTAACCCGACAGAGTTCTCCGGAGCTACCTGTTAACCCGTCGGGCAATGCCGATACCCAACTCATAGAGGAGGTATAACGGCATCAGCACAAGGGTCATACTGAAAATATCGGGTGGAGTGATGATGGCCGAGAAACAGGCCAGCACAAAGAAGGCGTGCTTGCGATAGCGACTCAGAAAAGAGGCACTCACAACCCCCATACGCGCCAAGAAGTAGATAACGAGTGGCAACATAAAGACTCCGCCACACGCAAGTACACTGCTGGTCACCGTCGAGAAGTAGGAGCCGATATCAATCATATTCTCGAACGAGGGGGAGAGTTGGTAGTTCAGCAGGAAGTTGAGCGCGAGAGGCGACATCACATAGTAGCCGAAGAGCACCCCGACACCCAGACACAGACACGACCAAAAGACAAACCCACGACACGCCTTGCGCTCATTCTGAGTGAGGGCGGGACGCACATAGAGCCATATCTCCCACAGCAACCAGGGCACAGCCAGAATCAACGCCACAATCAGTGCCAGACGCATATGCATATTGAACTGACCTGCGACCGAGGTGTTGATAAAGTCGTAGGTTGTGGCATTGACAGCCAGCCCCTCAATACCCCAGCGCTCTACAAAGGAGTTGAGCAGACGGTTGGTGGGGAAGTCTGCCGATTGAGGCCCCATCAGAATCCCATCGACAATAAAACTTTTGCAGACAAAGGCCAGCACAAAGAAGACAAAAACAGCACAGACGCTGCGCACCAGATGGGGTCGCAGAGCCTCAATGTGTTCCCACATCGACATCTCGTCGCTATTCTGCTTGGCCATAGTAGAGAGTGACAGCCCTGTAAAGGAGGGTTGTCAAAAAGTTGGGACAAAAGAAAACTATTTCTCCTCGGGCTTCTCAGCCTCCTTCTTCTCCTCGGCGGAGTAGTCGGTGTTTACAGCATCTTTGAACTCCTTGACACCACGACCAACACCACGCATAAGCTCAGGTATCTTCTTGGCACCGAAGAGGATAACAAAAATTGCCACAAGCACAATAATCTCGGTCACACCGATACGGCCAACCAAAAAGAGGAGAGGTAAAACGCTCATCATAACTATCTAATCTATTTGTTAAAACTACTCTGCTGTGAGCAGAACATCTACAAATATAGCGATTTTTATATATAAAATGAGGTCTTCGGTGTGCGAATTTCGGAAAACTACACTTTAAGGAAGATTTTTTTGCGATAAAGGAACCACAAAAAGAGCCAACTAATCAGCAGGTAGCCGCCCGTCATAATCACCTGACGCCAATCGTCACCACAGATTCGCGCCACACCGCCAAAGAAGTAGCGGGTTAGGCCGTTGAAGTCGAAAATCGCCTGCGCCATATAGATAGTTATCGAGTTGAGGCCGATAACCCTCAGTGGCAGGCTCCACCTCTGCCAGCCACGCACATCGACAATGTAGTAGAACAAGGCAAAGAGCAATAACGAATAGCAGGCCAACACACAGACGAATGTGCTGGACCACAGAGTCTTATTGATAGGCAGAGCAATGCTCCACAGCGCACCTACAACTCCAAATGCCACTCCCGCAAGAGCCATCATCGCGCTCTTCTTCCTGCCCGAGAACTGCTCTTCGGGAAGACGAACGAACTCACCTGTGAGCATACCGAGCATTGCCGTCACCACTGCGGGGATGGTGCTGAAAATACCCTCGGGGTCCATCGAGCCGAGATACATACTGCCGGGCAGAAGCATACGATCCACCCAACCTGCAAAGCACCCCTCAAGCGACAGAGGATCGGCACCTGCCACAGCATCGGGTGCTGCAACAAACTGAGATACAAGACCATAGACCACAAGCACAGAGGCTGCAATCACAACCCTTGTGCGGGAGGAGAAGAGCATCTGCAACAGAGCAGCCACACCCCAGGCCACACCAATTCGACCCAGCACACTTGCCAAGCGGAAATTTTCAAAATCGAGTTTGAAGAAGCCGTTATAGACAAAGCCGAGCAGAACGAGTGTCACGGCACGGCGAGCAATACGGAGATATATCTTCTTATCAGTCAATCCCTTACTACGCATAGATGCAAGCGAGAAGGGGAAGGAGATACCCGCAATAAAGAGGAATAGGGGGAAGATTGTGTCGTGGTGGGCAAGGCCGTTCCACTCCACGTGTTCCATCTGAGCCGCAAGGCCCTCCCAAAATCCACCCTCGAAGAGGCCGCAGAGAGCCATCACAAAGGGTGCAAAGCCCATAATAAAGAGCATATCGAAGCCACGCAACGCATCGAGCGAGGCAAGTCGTTTAGGTGTGTTCATAGTCTATACACAAAAGGTTTCAGACCCCTTTGTGGTTGTTTTAGGTTAGTGTTTACAAAAAAATTATAGCAACTGCACCTGCTCCACGCAGATACCGATACGGCGCAGCAGGTCGATGCCGTCTGTCGAATGGTAGTCGTCGCAGTAAACCACTCGCTTAATACCAGCCTGAATAATCAGTTTGGAGCACTCGATACAGGGTGCGGCTGTGACATAGAGGGTTGCTCCCTCGCCGCTGTTGGAACTCTTGGCGAGCTTGGTGATGGCGTTAGCCTCGGCGTGAAGAACATAGGGCTTGGTCTTGCCGTTCTCGTCCTCACACACATTCTCAAAACCCGAGGGTGTGCCGTTGTAGCCATCGGAGATAATCATCTTATCCTTGACAACCAATGCACCCACCTGACGGCGAACACAATAGGAGTTCTCGGCCCACACCTTCGCCATACGGATATAGCGCATATCGAGCTGTCTTTGTTTCTCTTCCTGGTATCCCATTTTCGGTTCTGTTTTATTTGTTACTACTCTTTGCTACTGCTTCCAGAAGGTTTTTCTTGCTCTTGGTTACTACGAAATCTTTGAGGTAGAAGGGCTCAAAATAGGCGATATCCTCACACTCGCCACGCTCAAACTTCTCGTATGCCGCCTTGCAGAGTCCGCGTGCCGAGGGCGACACCTCAACAAATTTGAGATTCGGAGCACCCATAACCTCACAACACTTCTTCGCTCCGCTACCAAATATAAAGAACTCCTTGCCACCTGAGAGCAGCTCTGCAAAACTGTTCTCATCTATAATCTTGGCCTCCACCCCCGAAACGGCATTCAAGGCGGTGTCGTACACCGAACAGAAGACCTCCATACGGCGAGCGTCAATCATCGGGCAGAGCAACGCACTGCTCCAATCCTCGCTCTCGAGTGTACCCACCTCATAGTCCTCGGCGGCAATGCGTGTCATCGCCTCCAACGAGTCCACTGCAATAAGCGGAATATCAAGACCATAGCACATTCCCTTAGCAAAGGCGGTGCCGATACGCAGACCGGTATATGAGCCTGGGCCTCTGCCAATGGCTACGGCCGCCAAATCGTCTGGACGGAGGTTGTTCTCGGCGAGCACCTCATCTACAAAAACACCCACATTGCGGGCGTGGTCGTGACCCTCGCGGCTCTCGCGCAGAGCAATGAGTTCGCCCTCCTCGGAGAGCGCAACCGAACAGATGTCGGTGCCTGTTTCGATGCACAATATTATCTTCTTCATCTTTCTCTGGTGTTAGCGTTTTGTAAATCGCTCCATCTCGCGTTTGGCGTCCTTCTCTTTGAGCGTTTCGCGCTTATCAAACTGCTTCTTACCACGCGCCACGCCAATTAGCAACTTGGCCAAACCGCGCTCGTTGATAAAGATACGCAACCCTACGGCAGTGATACCCTTATCCTGGAGTGTACGCTCTATCTTGTTGAGTTCCTTGCGGTTGAGCAACAATTTACGGTCGCGCTTGGGGATGTGGTTGTTGTAGGTACCCCAATCGTACTCGGCGATGTTCATACCGCGCACGAACATCTCGCCACCCGACATATAGCAATAGCAATCGACAAGCGAGGCCTTGCCCTGACGGAGAGCCTTAATCTCGGTGCCCGCCAGCTGAATGCCTGCAACATACTCCTCCAAAATCTCATAGTCGAAGTATGCCTTCTTGTTCTTGATGTTTATATTGTTCTTTTTCTCCTTATCTACACTCATACAATCAGTCGGTTGATACGGCCCGCAAGTTCAAGGCGCGCCTTGTTAATATCATTGATTTGTCCCAGGATAGCATCCACCTCGTCATCTGTAATCTCCTCCGTAGCAAGCTTCTTCTTCAACTCGTCAACGGTACTGTCCAGCGCCTTGAATTGGTAGAGAAAAATCAGACGAGGGATTCGTGAGGAGAGCAGCGCCTCCTCGCTATCGTGATATATATCGTGTTTTTTCCAAATGTTGCTCAGCGAGTAGTTGCTGTCGGCGGTGAGCATATCCACCGTCACATTGCACACCTCGGGGTCGTTGTAGGAGATAAAGATATCCTCAGGAACCTTCTCGCCCACGCCACGCTCCTCCCACTGGCGGTAGTACTCCTCATAAATCGTGCGATAAACGGGGGTGCAGGGGGGAATTTCGATACTGCGGAAGATTGTGTCCGCCACATTGAGCAGCAGTCGTGAGCCGCCACTCTCGCGCATCTCGAAGTTCTGGTGACCATAGAGCAGAAGGCACGACACGAGCTCCTTCTCCACCTCGGCAATACCACTACCGGGCTGCACATGACCCAACTGCTCCTCCACCGATGGAGCTGTACGCTCGGCAAACTGCTGACCTCGACGGAAGTTGTTGACAAACTCAACTGCGCCCTTATCGACACCCAGCATACGGCGACGTGCCACCTCGTCGAGCAGCACCTGCTCGGAGATATCCATCCTCTTGGCGCACTCCTTAACAAATACCGACCTCTGAATCTTGTCGGGCACCTCGGAGATGGATTGCACGATATCCGTTATCAGCTCAGACTTACGGATAGGGTCACCCTTGGCCTCCTCCATCAGCAGGTTGGCCTTGAAGGAGATAAAGTCCTCGGCGTGAGTGTCAATATAGTTGCGCACCTCCTCGGAGGTGTGGTTGCGAGCAAACGAGTCGGGGTCCTCAGGTGCGGGAAGCAGAACGACACGCACATTCATACCCTCGCGCAGAATCATATCGATACCACGAAGCGAAGCCTTGATACCCGCCGAGTCGCCATCGTAGATGACGGTGATGTTGCGCGTGAAACGACCAATCAGGCGTATCTGCTCGGTGGTGAGTGATGTGCCCGACGAGGCAACGACATTCTCAATGCCCTTCTGGTGCATCTGGATAACATCGGTGTAGCCCTCGACAAGTATGCAGTAGTTATGCTTGGTGATGGCCGCCTTGGCAAAGTAGAGGCCGTAGAGGCTGTTGGTCTTGCTATATACGGGGCTCTCGGGGGAGTTGAGATACTTGGCGGTACGGTCGTCCTTGCGCATCACACGACCACCAAAGGCTATCACTCGGCCGCTGATGGAGTGGATGGGGAAGATCACACGACCACAGAAACGATCATACCAGCCACCCGTTTCGCGCTTGATACCCAGACCCGTACCCGTGAGGAATGGCTCCTTGTAGCCTGCCGAGAGAGCCGCCTGTGTCATCTGGTCGCCCTTGGAGGGGCAGTAGCCCAGACCAAAGCGGGCGATGGTGGCGTCGGTAAATCCACGCTGGCGAAGATAACTCTTGCCCACACTCAAACCCTCATCGGTATCGCTCAGTTGCTGTTTGAAATAGTCGTAGGCCCAACTGTTAACGACCATCATACTCTCACGGTCGTCGTTGCGCTGCTTCTCCTCGTCGGACATCTCGCGCTCCTCGACCTCGATACCGTACTTCTTGGCAACAAATTTCAGAGCCTCGACATAGGTCATCTTCTCGTGCTCCATTACGAAGGTGACGGCATTGCCACCCTTTCCGCAACCGAAGCACTTATACAAACCCTTGGCGGGCGATACTATAAACGAGGGGGTATCCTCGGAGTGGAACGGACAACACGCCTTATAGTTCACACCCGCACGTTTGAGTGTGACAAAGTCGCTGACGATATCGACGACATCGGCGGCGGCATAAATTCTATCTACTGTTGCCCTATCAATCATAACCACAAAGGTAATTATTTTTTTCTAAGCATAACGACAACAATGTGGAGTCTAAGAAAATTTCTTATCTTTGTAATCTATAACGAGAAATAAGAGATAAGAAATATGGAACACTTGTTATCAATTCGTTGGAACGTAGATCCGACAATGTTTAGCATCGGCTCGCTCGACATCCGTTACTATGGTCTGTTTTGGGCACTTGCGCTGATGTGGGGCGTATGGTATTTCCAGAAGTTCATCCAGCGCGAGGGACTCCCCGAGAAGGTACTCGACTCCGTCTTCTGGTGGGGCGCGCTGAGCTGCATCATCGGTGCACGACTCGGCCACTGCCTCTTCTACCAGCCCGAAATCTATCTGGCCAACCCTCTCCGCATACTCAACCTCCGCGAGGGAGGTATGGCGAGCCACGGCGCGGCACTCGGTATGTTGTTCGGTCTGTGGATGTTCTCGCGCAAGAACAAACTGCCACTCATCTGGGCGCTGGACAGAGTGATGATTCCGGTGGCTATCGGTGGCGCGGGTGTGCGATTTGGTAACCTGATGAACTCCGAGATTTATGGTGTGCAGACCGATCTGCCCTGGGGCTTTATCTTCGAGCGCGCGGGCGAGACCGTGCCTATGCACCCCACCCAGATTTATGAGGCACTCTGCTACCTGGTGACCTTCGCAGTGATGATTTGGTTCTACTACCGTCGCGATGCAGGCACCAAGCACCCAGGCCTGATGTTTGGTGTGGGTATGATTGGTATCTTCCTCTCGCGATTCCTTATCGAGTTTGTGAAGAATCCGCAAGTTGCGTTTGAGAATGATATGACTCTCGTGATGGGACAGTGGCTGAGCGTGCCCTTCGTCATCGCCGGTATTGTATTCATAATTAAGGGTTTGCGTAGCGAGCCTATCAATATCGATGAGGCGCGCGGTATCACCCCTCCCAAGCCCAAAGCAGCCAAGGTGGAGGCTCCGAGAGCCAAACAGAAATAGAGTATGGAGGCGATTGATAAACTCCTTTACAACATCCTCGCCTCGGGCGAGAGTGTGGTGCTGCCCGAGGTGGGAACACTGCGCGTGGAGCAGACACCGACCACTCAGAGTGGCAAGGTGGTGACCTACGCTTCGCGTCGTGTGCGCTTCTCATCGCGCGCCGACAGGAAGGTGCGCACCCTTGTCGAGATGATGGTCAGCGAGTATGGACTCACCGCAGAGGTAGCCACTGAGGCATACGGCGAGTGGCTGCGCGTGGCGCGAAGTGGCTCGGAGGTGAAAATTGAGGGCGTTGGCTCGCTGCGCAAAGGCTTCTTCACACCCACCGACGAGTTTGAGCGCGAGGCACTCAACCCCTGGCAACCCGCCCCCGTAACTCTGCATCGTCGTCGCTCACCCCTGCCCTATATATTTATGGCGTGCATCGCTCTGGGTGCAGCCGGTGGTTGGTGGTGGATTGTGAACAATGAGCAGAGAGCCGAAGAGGTAGTAAATGTGATTGCCGAGGCTGTGGATGGCGAGATAACCGAGGAGGCTATCGTGGCAAGCTTGGAAGGGTATGCCGAAGAGTTAGAGAGTACAAAAGAGGCTGAAAAAGAGATAGTTGAGGAGAAACCAAAAGTTGCCGAGGTGGCACAGCCCACACCCGCACCAACTCCTGCACCTGCACCGGCTCCTACTCCTACTCCTACTCCTGCTCCCGCACCAAAGCCAACCCCGGCACCTGCTGTTCAGACGGTGCCCGATGCATTTATCCCTGTTCAGCCTGCTGAGCGCACTGCGGGCAAGTATGTCGTTGTGGGCGGTGTCTTCAGCACCAACGAGAATGCGAATAAGTTCATTGCCGAGGATGCCCTGGGCGTAGGCCGCTCGGCATATAGCAAACACCCCTACGCAGGCGGTAAGATATTGGTGGCAGTAGGAGTATTTGACACCTCGGAGGGGGCAAACAGCCGCCGCCGAGAACTATCCTCCGCAAACAGCGCACTATGGGTGCACAGGTATTAATAAGTGTATCATACCAAAAAAGTCAGCGACCCCTGCGGGAGTCGCTGACTTTTTATATACCTATTATATATTAGGACTACTTAGCTACCCAGAGGTGGGTAATCTCGCCAAAGACAAACTTGTGCCAATCCTTGGCGTCGTCGAAGCCCTCCTGAACGAAGTTCTGACCCTCCTCGGTGTAGAAGTCGCTCTTGCTCACGGTGGTAACTGCCGAGAGAGTACACTCGAAGATTACCGCTGCCTCCTTCCACGCGGGAAGACCATCGGGGGTGTTAACTGCGGTCAGAGTGGTCTGCTCCATCTTGTTGCTATCGCGACCCGACACGGTGCCAAAGGGCATAATGTCCTGCTTGTATGCCTCGGGGAAGTAGCAGAGAGTATATTTCTCACCCTCGCGCATCTTCTCCAAGGTGTAGCGATTTGCACGCAGGAAACACCAACTTGCGGGCTTGTTGAAGAGGATACCGTAGCCACCCCAACTTGCAATCATCGAGTTGTGAGCAGGAATCTCACCCGCAGTGATAACGGTGAAATCCTGATTTACAAGTTTGAAAATATTCTGGTCGAAATCGGCAGGAGCAACCTCCACAAAGAGCTCCTCAAACGACTTGTTCGACACATCAACTTTGGTTGCAACATCAGCCTCGACACTCTCTGCGGGCTTCTGCGCACCGCCACCGCAACTACACATAGCCACAGCAGCACACATAATCATTATTTTTTTCATAGTTTGGTTTATTTAATATTGATAGGGAGTTTAGGGAGTTTAAGGATCGTAAACGCTTTTCTAATATCCCTAAACTTAAAAGTCTGGTTGAGAAATGTTCTTAGCCAAAAAAGTCGTAGAATCGAGGGAATTTTAGGCAGAGCCGTCTTGCCAGCCCGGAGCATACTTGTCGTATGTGAGGACTTGGCAAGGCGGCTCTAACACCAAATTCACCGATTCTACGGCTTTTTTTATTATCCGAGGAAGCCCAACAACAGACCCGCCGCAACCGCCGAACCAATCACACCGGCCACGTTGGGACCCATAGCGTGCATCAGCAGATAGTTGCTACGATCGTAGTGCAGACCAACCTCCTGCGAGATACGCGCTGCATCGGGCACTGCCGATACACCTGCGTTACCGATAAGAGGATTAATCTTGTTACCCTCCTTGAGGAAGAGGTTGAGGAACTTCACGAAGCATACACCAGCGGTAGTTGCTACGATGAACGAAGCAGCACCCAGACCGAAGATCATAATCGACTTGGGGGTGAGGAAGGTGGTTGCCTGAGTCGAGGCACCTACGGTTACACCCAACAAGATGGTTACGATATCCATCAACTGGTTCGATGCAGTGTTAGCCAGACGCTTGGTAACACCACTCTCCTTCAACAGGTTACCAAAGAAGAGCATACCCAGCAGGGGCAGACCCGAAGGAACGAGGAAGCAGGTGAGCAACAGACCGATGATGGGGAAGAGAATCTTCTCGCGCTGAGTAACCGCACGGGGAGGACGCATACGGATAGTACGCTCCTTCTCGGTGGTGAGCAGCTTCATGATAGGGGGCTGAATCACAGGTACAAGCGCCATATAGGAGTATGCCGACACAGCGATAGCACCCATCAAATCCGGAGCCAACTTCGACGAGAGGAAGATAGCGGTAGGACCGTCAGCACCACCGATGATACCGATAGCACCAGCCTCTGCAGCGGTAAAGCCGAGGGCGAGAGCAGCGATATATGCACCGAAGATACCGAACTGAGCAGCAGCACCGATAGTCATCAGCTTAGGATTCGAGAGCAGAGCCGAGAAGTCGGTCATTGCACCGATACCCAAGAAAATCAGAGGAGGATAAACACCCTGAACCACACCGAAGTAGAGGTAGTTGAGAACCGAACCGTTCTCATAGATACCAATCTGCATACCGGGCGAGAAGGGAATGTTACCAATCAGGATACCGAAGCCGATAGGCACGAGCAGCATAGGCTCGAATTTCTTAGCAATTCCGAGGTAGAGGAACAACAAGCCGAAGCCGATCATGATAAGGTGACCGGAGGTGGCGTTGTGGATTCCCGTAAAACTCCAGAACTGCTGGAGGTTTTCGACAATGAACGAGCCGAAACCGCCTGAGAATAAGAAGTCAAACATAATTTACTACTCGTTATACTACTCGATGGTTAACAGCAGGTCGCCCTCCAATACAGAGTCGCCCTTGCTCTTTGCAATACTCTTGATAACACCACTCTTGGGAGCGTCGATGTTGTTCTCCATCTTCATTGCCTCCAATACGAGTACGGTCTGACCCTCGGTTACAGTGTCGCCAACATTAACCTTCATCTCAAGGATAACGCCGGGCAGAGGGCTCTTCAAAGGCATACCTGCACCACCGGTAGCGGGAGCCGATACTGCTGCGGTAGGAGCAGCAATGGTGGGAGTTGCCTGATAAGTTGCGGGAGCAACCTGAACGGGTTTCTTCACCTTGGGGGTGAGCTGCTCGCCAATCTCGACATTGTAGTCGGTACCGTTTACATTAACAGCGGCCTTGCCACCCTCAACGGTGTCGATGGTAACTTTGTACTCGTTACCGTTAATTTTGAAATTATACTCTTTCATCTCTTATTTACGCGATTATTTATTTCTTATTAGGTAATGCGGTTAAGCCGTGGATCTTAGAGCTCCAGGGCGAGTAGCGACGACCAACGTTCTGGATGGTGATAACCATATCCTCTCTGTCGTGCAGATCCTGACGGTAGAGGTCAAGGGCTGTTGCGATAGCTGCAACCACCTCATCGCTCTCAGCCGAAGCCTTCTTGGCAGCAGGTGCAGCAGCGGCAGCAGCAGCGGCTTTCTTCTTCTTACCGAAGTCGTTGTTCATAAGGAAGGTGAAGGCCTTCAACACAAGGAAGATAAGAATCAGAGCAGAGAACACAACGCTCATCGCGGTCAGGGTCATAACGACACCCGACTTGTCGCGCTGACGGAACACCTCGTGACGAGGAGTGGTAATCGAGTTCTCGTTCGACGCATTGGGAGTGGTGCTTTTCAGCACACCGACAACGGTCTCGCCCTCGGCGTTGGTCGAGCGACCATAGGATACGTCAGCTGTGCGAGCCTCAGCGGTGATAACCATCTCGTCAATTACGTCACGGCCATTTGCATTGTAGAAAATAATCTTCTCGGCATTGTCGAGAGTGAAGCTGGTGTGGAAAGCACCCTTGGTGTCGGTACCTTCGCAGAAGAATACTACATAGCTCAGCGGCGAGAGCTTCATACGGTTGTCCTTGGCAGGGATATAATATTTAACCTCCGAACCATCTTTGAGGACAACACCGAGGTAGCAACCGCCGATGTTGACATTCTCGTAGCCAGTGTTCATCAACTCGATCCACGACTCGTGGTTACCGTAGTCGTCAACGTAGTTGTTCTGGTTTACAACGAGAATCTCATTGATCTTTACATTGTTGATGCCCTGTGCGGATGCGCTGTTCACACCCACAAACATAGCAACCCCCAATGCGATAATGTTAAGAATTTTTTTCATAGACTACAAAGGAATGTTGCTGTGTTTCTTTGCAGGGTTAGTCAAACGTTTGGTAGCCAACGACTGGAGAGCGCGAATGACGCGGAAACGAGTGTTACGGGGCTCGATAACGTCGACGATATAGCCATACTTAGCTGCATTGTAGGGGTTCGAGAAGTTGTCGGTGTACTCTTTCTCCTTCTCAGCGATCAACTTAGCCTTAGCCTCGTCGCTCTCGCAAGCTGCAATCTCCTTAGCAGCGAGTACCTCAACAGCACCTCTTGCACCCATAACTGCGATCTCTGCCGAAGGCCAAGCGTAGTTGATATCACCACGGATGTGCTTCGACGACATCACGATATATGCACCACCGTATGCCTTGCGGAGGGTAACGGTAACCTTAGGTACGGTAGCCTCGCAGTATGCGAAGAGCAACTTAGCACCGTGGTTGATAACGCCACCATACTCCTGACCGGTACCGGGCAAGAAGCCGGGAACGTCAACGAGAGTTACGATAGGAATGTAGAATGCGTCGCAGAAACGAACAAAGCGAGCAGCCTTGCACGAAGCCTTGATATCCAACACACCTGCCATAAACTTAGGCTGGTTAGCGATGATACCTACGCTCTGACCATTGAAGCGAGCGAAGCAGGTGATGATGTTGCGAGCGTATGCCTCGTGAACCTCCAAGAAGTCGCCGTTATCAACGATAGCGCGGATAACATCGTACATATCGTAAGCCTTGTTGGGGTTGTCGGGGATAATCTCGTTGAGCGAATCCTCCAGGCGGTCGATCGAGTCGGTGCAAACTGCCAAAGGAGCATCCTCCATATTGTTCTGAGGCAAGTAGGAAACGAGCTTGCGGATGAGTGCGATACCCTCCTCCTCGGTGTCAACTGCAAAGTGAGCAACACCACTCTTCGACGAGTGTACCGATGCACCACCGAGCTGCTCCTGAGTTACAACCTCGCCGGTAACGGTCTTAACAACCTTAGGACCAGTAAGGAACATATAGCTGGTGTCACGCTTCATCAAGGTAAAGTCGGTCAGTGCGGGCGAGTAAACTGCACCACCTGCGCAAGGACCAAAGATAGCCGAAATCTGGGGAACAACACCCGAAGCCATTACGTTGCGCTGGAAAATCTCAGCGTAACCAGCCAGAGCGTTAACACCCTCCTGGATACGAGCACCACCCGAGTCGTTCAGACCGATAACGGGAGCACCGTTGCGCATTGCCATATCCATCACCTTGCAAATCTTCTCCGACATAGTCAGCGAGAGCGAACCTGCGGTCACTGTGAAGTCCTGAGCAAATACATAAACCAGACGGCCGTCGATCGAACCGTAACCGGTAACAACGCCATCACCAAGAGTGTGGCTCTTCTCCATACCGAAGTCGGTGCAACGGTGAGTTACGAACATATCGAACTCCTCGAAGCTACCCTCGTCGAGCAACATAGCGATACGCTCACGAGCGGTATATTTACCTTTTGCGTGCTGAGCGTCGATACGTTTCTGACCGCCACCCAGTCTAGCCTCCTCGCGGAGGTTAATCAATTCCTTGACTTTTTCCTGAATATTACTCATAATCTATCAGATATAATTAGTTTTTGTCCTCACAAAGTTCGGTAAGCACACCCTTGGTCGACTTGGGGTGCAAGAAAGCGATAGTCAGACCCTCTGCACCGGCGCGAGGAGTCTGGTCGATAAGGCGAACGCCCTTCTCAGCTGCCTCTGCAAGTGCGCCCTCGATGCCATTAACAGCAAATGCTACGTGGTGTACGCCCTCGCCACGGTTCTCGATGAACTTAGCGATGGTGCTCTCGGGGCAAGTAGGCTCTAAGAGTTCGATTTTGGTCTGACCAACCTTGAAGAAAGCGGTCTTTACTTTCTGATCTGCAACCTCCTCAATGTTGTAACATTTGAGGCCCAGAACCTGCTCGTAGTAAGGAATAGCCTCCTCAAGGCTCTTTACTGCGATACCGAGGTGTTCGATGTGCGAAATGTCCATAATAGTTAACTTTTTGGTATTGAAATTGTTAGAATAAATTATTGTTCAATATGATAAATATTGGGCTAAAAACATCGCAAAGGTACTTTTTCTTTTTGAAAGAACATAAGTTTTGGCCCTCTTTTTTGCCCTTTATACCTATTTTTATGGCACTTACCGCCACCCTTACAACAAAAACGACTCGTCGCGGTAGTTGTAGAGTTGGTCGCGAAGGCGCGGAGTGAAGCCCGCCTCGCGGATTGCAGCGCGGATTCCCTCGGCCGAGAAGCGGTTGTTTGCCCCCGCCGACGAGACCACATTCTCCTCAATCATAATCGAGCCCATATCGTTTGCACCACCCCTAAGGGCACGTTGCGCCACCTCCTTGCCGACAGTGAGCCACGAGGCTTGTATATTGTCTATATTGTTGAGTGTCAGACGACTGACGGCAACCAATCGGAGATACTCGTCGGCCGAGAAGTGCGACACAACACCCTCCTCCTCCAAGCGGGTACCTGTACTGCAGAATATCCACGGGATAAAGGCCGTAAAACCTCGCGCACCCTCCGGCTTGTCGGCCTGGATATCACGCAACAGCAGCAGGTGGTCGATACGCTCCTCGATGGTTTCAATATGGCCGTACATCATCGTCGCGGTCGATGGGATATCCTGACGGTGTGCCTCGCGCATCACCTCAGCCCACTCCTCAACCGAGGGTTTGGCGGGGGAGATGGCCTTGCGCACGCGGGGTGAAAGAATCTCAGCACCCGCCCCGGGGAGGGTGTCGAGTCCCGCCTCGTGGAGGCGACGGAGTGCCTCGGCAGGGGTTATGCCGCTAATGCGGGCGATGTGCGACACCTCGGGAGCACCGAGGGCGTTGAGCCTCAGCCACGGGTAGCGCTCTTTGAGCGAGCGGAAGAGATTCTCATAATATTCGATATCGAGGTGTGGGTGCAAGCCGCCCTGCAAGAGGAGCTGGTCGCCACCCAGAGCACGTGTCTCGTCAATCTTGGTGCAGTACTCGTCGAGCGAGGTGATATATGACTTGTCGCGCTCGGAGAGTCGGCAGTGGAAGTTGCAGAACTTGCAGCCCGAGATACAGACATTGGTGATATTCACATTGCGGTCTATCTGCCAGGTAACCACCTCAGGGTCTGCAACTCTCTGCTGACGAAGCAGGTCGGCCGCATCCATCAGATATGGGAGTGGTGCCTCGTGCCAGAGTGTCAGAACATCCTCCTTTGAGAGCCTCTTTCCCTCGAAACTCTTTTGTACAATTTCGCTAAATTTTTGTTCAATCATCGTCAAAAAATGTTGTATCCTACAAAGGTAGTGATTTTAAAGAAAAAAATATGGCGACTCTCGCGAGTAACCATATCTCCAACACAAAAAATTCTTAAACAAGGTTCTCTTCACTCGGCTCATAGGCATTGGGTCTGCGCCTGAGCCAACACTAACAATTTACCATTACAAAAAAGTTTTCTATGAAGATTTTTAAACGTTTATTTAGGCTATTTTTCCATTTATTTAGGCTTATTTTCATTTTTTTAGGCGGGTTGTTTGGTAGGGGTTGTAGGGGAAATGGGGGTTGTATGGGTATGAGTAGTGATGGTAAGTGTGTCGTTTGCATCTATCACAATCCTGCCCTGCGGGGCGAGCGCACCGCTCACAATCATCTGAGCAACAGGGTTTTCCACCTTTTCAATTATCAATCTCTTCAAGGCTCGTGCGCCATAGCGACTATCATACCCCTCGGCAGCCAGCCATCGGCGGGCGGCGATGGTTATCTCGCACCTCACAGCCAACTCCGCAAGCCTCACAAAGAGCGCCTCCAACTCCAAATCGACAACCCCTCCAACAGCCTCCTCGCCGAGCGCATCGAAGCAGACAACATCATCGAGCCTATTCACAAACTCGGGCGAAAAATGGGCCTCGACAGCCTCGCGATATCGCTGCTCATCGCTCCTCGTTCGGGTGCTCTGCGCGGGTTGGTAGTAGCCCAGCTCTCTGCGCCCTTGTCGGTCGCCACTGCCGAGGTTGGAGGTCATGATAATCACCGTGCTACGAAAATCCACCCTGCGCCCCACTCCATCGGTCAGGTGCCCCTCGTCAAAGAGTTGGAGCAGCAGGTTATAGACCTCGGGGTGTGCCTTCTCAATCTCATCGAGGAGAATCACCGAGTAGGGCTGACGACGCACCGCCTCCGTAAGGCGACCTCCCTCGCCATAACCCACATATCCCGGAGGCGAGCCAATCATACGACTCATATTGTGTCGCTCGGCATACTCGCTCATATCGAGTCTGAGCAGTGCATCGGGGCGGTCAAAGAGTGCCATCGCCAACTCCTTGGCCAACAATGTCTTACCCACACCCGTAGGGCCTACAAAGAGAAAGACACCCATAGGTCGTCCCCTATCTGCCAACCCCGCACGCGAACGCACAACCGAGCGTGCCAGCCGTTCCACAGCCCCCTGCTGACCCACCACCTTGCGACCAAGCCGCTCGGCAAGTCCCGAGAGTCGCTGACGTTCACCCAACGAGAGGCTCTCGGCAGGAATCCCCGTCGCCAGAGCGACAACGGAGCGCACCTCCTCCTCGTCCGCCACCCTGCCCCCATCGGCACCGAGCGCAACACGCGCCCCCACCTCGTCGAGGAGGTCTATCGCCTTATCAGGGAAGTGGCGGTCGGTAATATATCGTTCAGCAAGGCTCACACAACACACCAACGCCTCGTCGGTGTAGTGCACCGAGTGGTGTTCCTCATATCGGGGGCGGAGATTATGGAGTATCTGTAGCGTCTGTGCGGGTGTTGTCTGCTCCACAATCACGCGCTGGAAGCGTCTATCGAGGGCGGCATCGCGCTCGAAGTGTTCTCGGTACTCGGCAAGGGTGGTTGCCCCGATGCACTGCACGGCACCACGCGCAAGGGCGGGCTTCAGGATATTGGCAGCATCGAGCGACCCTTGCGAAGAACCCGCGCCAACAATATTGTGAATCTCATCAACAAAGAGTATTATATCTTGATTTTCAGCCAGGTACTCCACCATCTTGCTCACCCGCTCCTCGAACTCACCACGATACTTGGTACCCGCCACCAGCCTCGCCACGTCGAGCGAGAAAATTTTTTTTCCACTTAGCTGAGTGGGGGTACGATCGGAGGTAAGGAGTAGTGCCAACCCCTCGACAATGGCACTCTTGCCAACACCCGCCTCCCCGACAAGTATCGGGTTGTTCTTGCGACGACGACCGAGTATCTGCACCACGCGCTCCACCTCGCGCTCACGCCCCACAACGGGGTCGAGCTCGCCACGACGGGCGGCAGCGGTCAGGTCGGTGCCAAATCGCTCCAAGACCTCGTTTCGCTCCCGCTCCTTCGACTCGTGTTCGGAGGCAGAGGCGATATGAATCGGGTGTGACTCGGAACGATGCGACTCCATATCCGAATAAAAATCCTCGTCGGCCGGCAGAGCACGCACCTCAGCCTCAACACGCTCATCTACAAGGGCATAGTCCGACAAAATTCGCGAACTGAGCAGTCCTGTTTCACGCAAGACATATAGGAGCAGATGGCCCGTGTTGAGGCGTTCCTCCTTGCCCTCGGTAAGGGTCGCACGGCATAGGTGAGCCATACCCTCATAGAGATTTTCGAGGGTGGTAGTAACATCGGTTTCGGGGAGTGCCGAAGCGCGCGGATAGCGCATCAGACCATTCTCCAGACGCACACGGAGCTGGTAGAGCTCCCACTCCTTCAACTCGCTACGCAACAAGCGTGTAGCGTGGCACTGCTCGCTCAGGATTGTGGCAAGAAAGATGGCATCCACCACGCCCCCGCCACGCGAGCGACGATGGAGTTCGACCCCCTTGATAATGAGGGACTCTAATATCTCAGACTGTTTGATTTTCATTTTTTGTCCTTATTGGTGTCGCATAGATAACGCCACAGGACAAAGAATTATTTTACCTCTTCCAATCGACAACTTCGAGGTTACGCATATCTCTACCGTCGATTTCAAACCTCACCGCAGTTCTAACTCGGTGAAAACCATATAACCCGCAAGCACCGGGGTTAATGTTCAAAAGGTCGAATTTTTGGTCATAAAAAATTTTCAGGATATGTGAATGACCACAGACAAAAATATCGGGTTTCAGGCTACGAATCTTCTCGGCCACGGCAGGGATATATCGCCCGCCCTGCATACCGATATGGGTGAGCAACACACGCCTCTCCTCGCACTCAAAACACTGGAACGTGGGGTACGAATAGCGCATCGAGTAGTCGTCGATATTGCCGTGCACGCCCCTCAGCGGTTTGAAATCGGCAATCTCCGCTGCCAACTCCAGCGAGCCGATATCGCCCGCGTGCCAAATCTCATCGACCTCTGCCAGAAATCGACGCACATCCTCGGGGAAAGTGCCGTGAGTGTCGGAGATTATACCTATACGTTTCATCGTCCTCCCCTCTTTTTTCGTTTCGCGCTAATCTGTGCCACCGTCGAGTTGCGCTCCCAGAAGAAGCCATCCGTATAGCCCTGAATCGAGCCATCCTCCTCCGCCATCTCCAACCTGCGCAGAGCGAGCAGGCAGTACTCCTCCTCAATCTCCACAGTGCAGAATCGGCGACCTAACTTCTTGGCAACCACAGCCGTAGTGCCGCTACCACCAAAGGGGTCAAAGACCATATCCCCCTCAGAAGAGGAGGCCAAAATCAGTTTGGCAATGAGCTTCTCGGGCTTCTGGGTAGGGTGTGGGGTGTTCTCCGCCATCGACCAATAGGGGATGGTGATATCGTCCCAGAGATTCGAGGGACAGGTGGCGCGATACTTTACATCGCCCTCCTGCTGCCAATCGCGCGGGCCACTCTTATCACGGTAGGGGGCAAGCACACGCCTCTTCTGCTTCACCGCATCGAGGTTGAAGGTGTAGTGTGAAGGGTCGGCAACGGCAAACCAGATATCCTCCATACTGTTCTTCCAATTATGTGCCGCACCACGCCCCTTCTCGCGCTGCCAGGTAATGCGGTTGAGAATCGTCAGGTTCTCGCCAAGCACCTCCTCGACAGCCGACGAGGAGCCCCAATCGCAACATACATAGAGGCTGCCACCAGGAGCAAGCTTCTTACAGAGAGCCGGAAGCCAACTGCGAAGATAGGCCACATACTCCCGACGCGAGCGCGCCGTAAAGGAGTTGCCACCAAACTGTTTATCAAGATTATAGGGAGGGTCGGCAATGATAAGGTCTGCCACCCCGTCGGGCACCCTGTCCAGCATCTCGAAGAGGTCGCCACCAATCACCCGATTCTCAACATCCGCCACCGAGCAAGGTGCGGTTGGGCGCAACACGCGGGGGTGCAGGCGCTCGCGGTCAGCAGCCGAAAGGGTAATCGTTTTGTTTCTTGGTGATTTTTTCTCCATCTTCTCTCCTTGCAAATATCTTAGGTGATGAGTGCTATACAAAAGTATTATTTTCCGCCACCGATTGCAAATTTTTTTATACATTTGTCGTGGATAACACAACAGATGATGAGCAACCTACGCAGCAACATACCACTCGCAGAGCGACTTCGACCACAAAGGCTGGAGGAGTACATCGGCCAGAGCCATCTGGTCGGTGAGCAGGGTGTGTTCCGCAGATTCATCGAGAGTGGCAATGTACCCTCGTTCATCCTCTGGGGCCCTCCCGGAGTGGGCAAGACAACGCTCGCACGACTTGTGGCTACCGCACTCGACAGACGTATGTTCACCCTCTCGGCAGTGACCTCGGGTGTGAAGGATGTGCGCGAAGTAATCGAACAGGCACGCAAAGCACACTTCTTCAACACACCCCCACCCTTCCTCTTCATAGATGAGATTCACCGCTTCAACAAGAGCCAACAAGACTCGCTGCTCGGAGCAGTCGAACAAGGCATAGTGACACTCATCGGCGCAACAACCGAAAACCCATCGTTTGAGGTTATCTCGCCACTCCTCTCGCGCTGTCAGGTGTATGTCCTCAAAGCGATGACCGATGCCGAACTCCAAGAGTTGCTCAACAGAGCACTCACCGAGGACAATGAGTTGAAACAGAGAAAGATAGTCGTGGAGCAGACAGGCGCACTATTCGGCTTTGCCGGAGGCGATGCACGCAAGTTGCTCAACATACTCGACATAATAACAGGTGCTCACGAGGGCGACCTCACCATCACCGACGACCTGGTGACCGAGTCGTTGCAACAAAACATAGCCCTCTACGACAAGAACGGCGAGCAGCACTACGACGTGATATCCGCCTTCATAAAGAGTGTGCGCGGTAGCGACCCCAACGCTGCAATATACTATCTCGCGCGTATGCTGGCAGGAGGCGAAGACCCCAAATTCATAGCACGACGACTCGTAATACTCGCCAGCGAAGATATAGGCCTCGCAAACCCCAACGGACTGCTCCTGGCAAACGCCTGCTTCGACACCGTGCACAAGATAGGTATGCCCGAAGCACGCATACCACTCGCCGAAGCAACAATATACCTCGCAACAAGCCCCAAGAGCAACTCGGCATATATGGCTATAAATGAGGCACTCCGAGCAGTAGAGCACGACACAAACAACAGACCCGTACCACTCCACCTGCGCAACGCACCAACAAAACTGATGGAGAAAATGGACTACGGCAAAAACTATAAGTACGCACACGACTACGAAGGACACTTCGCAAACCTCGAATTTATGCCCGAAGGACTCGAAGGACACACCTTCTACCACCCAGCAGACAACCCCAAAGAACAAGAACTCAGCAAAAGAATCTCCTACCTCTGGCAAGGAAAATATGATAAGTAGAGTTTTTTGTTCTGGTCGCTTTTTGTAAAAAGCTTTTTATTTCGAGCCTTTTTGTAAAAAGGCTCCCCAAAAACTTTTGTACTATTTAGTTTGCGGGTTTAAGGATAACTTTGCAGTTATTACAAACAAAATATAGGTAAGATTTAGTTCAAGCAAGCTTGACTAATCCTACCTATATTTCATTTGCACTCTCTTCGAGAGTATCCCCTAAATCCGAAAAACCAATTATTACTGAAAGAGTCTAAATGGTTTTCACTAATCTCCCTAAATTCTCTAAACTCCTTAAACTCCCATAAACAAAAACCGAGAGATATATCGAATATCTCTCCGTTGTATCTTTTGAATCTTGAATTTTGAATTAAAAAGTCATATGATTGAGGAAATTTTGGGCTTCGTGAAGAAAGGCGAGCCGAAGTTTACTTGGCGTAAATGAGGCGAAGCCTTTCGAGGAAAGTGCAAAATTTACCAATCAGATGGCTTTTTATAGTTTCTTGCCATAGGCAAGATCCCCCGCATCCCCCAGTCCGGGAACGATGTAGGAGTGAACGGTGAGTTCCTCATCTACCGAGGCGCACCAGACGTGTGCATTGCGGGGCAGGTGAGCCACAGCATACTCCACACCCTGCTCGCTGCCAATCACCGAGGCGGCGTGCAGCACGGCGGGCTCACCGCAACGCTCCACGAGTGCCTCGTAGCATACCACGAGCGACTGACCGGTGGCGAGCATCGGGTCAACGAGCAGCAGGGTCTTGCCCGTCAGGTCGGGGCTGGCCACATACTCCATCTTAATCTTGAACGAGCCATCCTTGCTATGGTGGCGGTATGCCGAGATAAAGCCGTTCTCAGCCCTGTCGAAATAGTTCAGGAAGCCCTGGTGGAAGGGGATACCCGCGCGGAAGATGGTGGCAACAACCACATCGTCGCAGGGCATCATCACCACAGCCTCACCCAGAGGGGTCTCCACATTGCTGGGCTTATAATTCAGGTGTTTGCTAATCTCATAGGCCATAATCTCGCCAATACGTTCGAGGTTACGGCGGAAACGCATACTATCCTTCTGGATCTTTACATCGCGCAACTCAGCAACAAAGTTGTTGAGCAGGGTGTTATTCTCTTTGTCAAGAATATGTAACATAATATGTTGTGGTTTAATGTTTTACTAATAGAGGAAGTTGTTGAAGGGGTAGCGACCTGCGTGTATCTCGCGCACCATAGCGTAGAGCGATGAGCGCAACTCGTCGATACCTGTGCGGTTGGCTGCCGAGATGAAGATGCAGGGGGTATTCTCCTTGGCAATCCAGCTATTCTTGATATCGTCGAGCGAGAGGTTCTCGCGCGTTGCGGGGGTGAGGTCGTCGGCCTCTTTTTCTATATAGGTATAGGCGTCAATCTTGTTGAAGACCAAAAACACCGGTTTGTCGCCCGCGCCAATGTCGCGCAGGGTCTCACCAACCACCTTAATCTGCTCCTCGAAACCGGGGTGGGAGATATCCACAACGTGCAGGAGCAGGTCAGCCTCGCGCACCTCGTCGAGGGTGGACTTGAAGGACTCGATAAGCTGGGTGGGGAGTTTGCGGATAAAGCCCACGGTGTCCGAGAGCAGGAAGGGGAGGTTGTCGAGCACCACCTTACGCACGGTGGTATCGAGGGTTGCAAAGAGTTTGTTCTCGGCAAACACCTCGCTCTTGCTCAACAGGTTCATAATGGTTGACTTACCAACATTGGTATAACCCACCAACGCCACACGCACCATAGCACCACGATTGCTGCGCTGAACAGCCATCTGACGGTCAATCTTTTTGAGCTCCTCCTTGAGTTTGGTGATGTTGGCACGAATCACACGACGGTCGGTCTCAATCTCGCGCTCACCGGCACCACCACGAGTTCCCGTGCCACCTCGCTGACGCTCAAGGTGTGTCCACATACCTGTCAGTCGGGGCAACATATACTCGTGCTGAGCGAGCTGCACCTGCGTCTTGGCATAGGCGGTCTTGGCGCGCTGCTGGAAGATTTCGAGAATCAGACGCGTACGGTCGGAGATACGACGACCCAACACCTTCTCGATATTACGCGTCTGACTGGGCGACAACTCATCATCAAAGATTACCCAATCAATCTCCTCCTCTTCGCAATAGTCAGCAATCTCCTGCAACTTACCCGGGCCAACATAGGTGCTGGTCATCGGCTGGGGAAGACGCTGGGTGAACACCCTATCTACCTCCAGACCTGCTGTGTCGGCCAGGAAGGCCAGCTCATCGAGCTCCTCCTCCGCAAGTCGCACATCGCGCCTATCGCGAAATACCGAGACAAGCACCGCCCTCTCGGGACCGGTCTTCAAAATATCCTCTTTCTTATCTGCCATCTGTCATCTGTTACATACCAACCTCCCCGCGCGCAACAACCTTGCCCGTCGGGAGGTGATATACTATTTTAAAAAAAGCGGACACCGGTGAGGGTGACCGCTTTGTATCTATTCCGAGTAGATATTAGTTCTGGATACGGAAATCTACGGGAAGGATGTACTTAACACGTACGGGCTCGTTACGCTGCTTGCCAGGTTTCCACTTGGGCGAGTCGTTAACTACGCGTACTACCTCGTCCGAAAGAACGGGGTCGGGAGTCTGCAATACCTGGATGTTGGTAACGCTACCGTCCTTCTCAACAACGAACTGCAAGGTAACCTTACCCTGGATACCGTTCTCCTGAGCGATTGCGGGGTAACGGAAACGACGCATCACCCACTCGCGGAACTTGGTGATATCACCACCCTGGAAGGTAGGCATCTCCTCTGCACGCATAAAGATCTCCTCCTCCTCGATCTCCTCCTCCTGAATCTCAATAGGAGCAATCTCTACGTTCTCGAAGTTATCGAAGTCTACGAAGGTAAACTCAGTCTCAATCTTGGTGTCATTGTCCACAATCTGGAGAATGTCGGTAATCACCTGTACAGTCTGCTTCTGGGGAGGTGTCTCGGGCTTGAGCTCCTCCTGAGTGGTGATGTCAACGAGGTCAACAGTCTCCACAACCTCTACGGGTGCATAGTTCTCAACCTTTTTCTCTTTCTGATTTACGCTGAAAGCACCGATGCAAAGACCCAGCGCAAGGATCAAACCGATCTCCAAAAAGATACCTTTTCTGTTTTGAAGGTCAACTTTGGGATTCTTTTTAAGTTCCATAAGATAGTTTTTTTATTATTTGTATTTCAAATTTCTATTCATACACACCGAGCAAATAACCCCCTCCTCGACCACACAATAGACTGATAACCAACCGGTTACCCCCTACCGCACGGCTCTCGTGAAGAGATTTTGCCCACTTTGCACCACAAATATAGAAACAAAAAACGGATTTTTAAATATTTTTTTACATTTTTTTTAACAATTAAGTGTGTGGGTTGGTGAGGGTTGTGGGGGTTATGGGTGAGAGGGAGAGCAGAGGCTGCTTGCAGACTATGCCGAGCAAAAGCAACATAAAGACTGCGAAGCAGGATTAATTTAGGGAGAGTAGAGAGTTTAAGGAGTTTAGTGAGATTAGGGAGTTTAAGGAATATTCCTATGATTCCCTAAATTCCCTATGCTCCCTACACTCCTTATATCATTTTGAATTTTGAATTTTGCATTGACAAAGTCACTATGATTGAGGAAATTTTATGCTTCGTGAAGTGAGGCAAAGCGGAGTTTACTTTGAGTAAATGAGCATTTGACTCACAAGGGAAGTGCAAAATTTACCTATCAGATGACTTTTGTGTTGATAAGAGGCCGCACGCCGCCTGTATATCTTCTCCGCGCGATGCTCGGATGGTGGTCATAAGTCCCTTGCGGGTCAGGGTGTCACGGAAGCGGGTGACGGTGTCCAGATCGGGGCTGACAAACGGGGAGTCGGGGATGGCGTGGAAGCGAATCAGGTTGATGCGGCAGCTCAGGCCACCCAGCAGTCGGCACAACTCCTTGATATGTGCGGGGCTGTCGTTGCGCCCCTTCAATATTATATACTCAAAGCTCACTCTGCGCTGGTGGCTGAAGTCGTGCTTGCGGATCAGCTCGACCACCTCGCGTATCGGATAGGCATTCTCGATGGGCATAATCTCCTTGCGCTCCTCGGGGAAGGGATTGTGGAGCGACACGGCAAGGTGGACATTGCTCTCGGCAAGGAAGTGGCGCAGTCCGGGTATCACGCCCGCTGTCGAGAGGGTGATGCGGGTAGGACTCCACCCGTAGCCCCAATCGGCGGTCATAATCTCCAGGGAGCGCATCACGTTGTCGAGGTTGTCGAGAGGCTCGCCCATACCCATATATACTATATTGGTGAGGGTGTCGCGCTCGGGGAGTGAGGCCATCTGGTTGAGAATCTCGCCTGTGGAGAGGTTGCCGCCGAAGCCCTGACGACCCGTCATACAGAATGCACAGCGCATCTTACACCCCGCCTGAGAGGATACGCAGAGGGTTGCGCGGTCGCCATCGGGGATATAGGCCGACTCGACGTGGCGACCATCGAGCACGGGGTAGAGATACTTCTTGGTGCCGTCAACGGAGGTGGCGCAGGTGAGGGGGTCGGCAAGGCCGAGGTCGTAGTGCTCGGCGAGCAGTGCTCGATTTTTAAGCGACAGGTTGGTCATCTCGTCGATGGAGCGCACACCGCGCTTATAGAGCCATTGAGCAATCTGTCCCGCGGTAAATTTGGGCATACCGAGCGAGGTGGTCACCTGTTGTAACTCACTGAGTGTCTTGCCAAAAAGTTTCTCTTTCATATCCTACTCCTCCACTTTATGATTGTGCCACAAAACCTTTGCCTCGGGGTTTATCCTAACCACCAACTCGCCCTCCGAATACTCCATTTCGGGAATCGCCTGTTTGTTGCCATAGATATCCAAAAAGAGAAATGGTTTATCCAGATAGTCGGTGAACATATCCTTCTGCTGAGCGTCGATTGTACCCTCAACTCTCACGCTCTCCACACCCTCGGCCATTGCTTGGTCGAGGACGGGGCTGACTGCCTCGCGCATCGCTCTCTCGTTGCGGTAGGCGAAAAACTGTATGGTATAGACAAGGAGCAGGTTGACTGCTGCCACCCAGAGTAATACTTTTATGCTTCGTTTCATTGTTGTCTGATTTTAATTAGTTCATCTACAAGTTGTTCCGGCTCTATCTCCAACTGCTTCATACGCTCCGAGAGTGCGGGCAGTTGCTCACAGAAGAAGTTCTCGCGACGGGTGGCGAGTATCTTCTCACGCGCACCGACGGAGCAGAAGAGCCCGATGCCACGGCGACTCTCAAAGATGCCGTCCATCTGCAATCGCTCGTAGGAGCGCATCACCGTATTGGGGTTGACACCTATCTCGGCAGCCACATCGCGCACCGAGGGCACACGCTCCCCCTCGCGGAAGTCGCCCGAGAGGACTCGGTCGCCCGCCATATCGTATATCTGTTGCCAGATAGGTTTTTCGTCACTGAATATCATCGTCATAACGCTCACAAATTTAATTATTTAAGCGACTCGCGCTCTTTGAGGCTCAACCAAGCCGACACATAGAAAGCAGCGACAATCGACGCTCCGGAGAGGAATTGGACGAGTTCTGTCAGGTTGCCGAGAGGTCGGTTGGGCAGGGAGAGTTGCCAATGCTCGCCAACAATCTCCATACGGTTCTCGACATTGGGGAAGGTACTGCTGCTATCCGACACCCAGCCTGCCGCCTCGGGCAGATTGAGCAGGAAGAAGAAGAGCGCAAAGCCCGCCACAAGCCCTACCCACGAGGTAGTGCGAGAACGGCCACCACGAGCAAAGCACAAGCAGCAGATCGAGTGGATAGCCACCTGCGTAACAGCGAGGCGATACATTATATTAATAGGCTCGTCGCCAATCAGCACCATACAGTTGAAGTCGGCAAAGATTTCCCACGCAAAGTAGGAGAGCCAGAAGAAAAACTGAGTGGCTACCATACTGAGCACCAGCGAACTAATCGCCTGAAAGAGAAATCTGCTATTGATACTCACGGGGAGGGTCAGGCAGAGGGAGTCGTAACCCTCGGTGCACCACTCACGGAAGGCGTTGGCGGTAAGTATAAGTACCGAAGCCCACGCCAGGCACAACAGAACCTCATCGCCAAACTCGGAGGTTGTGCCGAGCATTGCACGAAAGGCCAGCGGCAGACAGAAGGCAATCAGGAAAAGTCCCGCAAAGGTCGAAAGGTAGTTTCGGCGCATCTCCTTATAGTGTTTGCGCGCGTATGCTATGATAGTCTTCATCGTTATTCGGTTTTAGTGTTAAACAACACGCGCAGACGCTCGGTGGAGCGTAGCGACGCCATAAACAACATCTCGATATCGACAGGGCTCTCCTCGTCGGTGGTGTTTACCACTACGCCCGAAGTGCCTGCCAGAGTGCTCTCCGAGAAGAGAGGCTCCTCGTAGCGTTTCGACTGCTCGTCTGCCGAGATACGACCAAAACGCAGGCGACGACCAATCTCACACATCGAGGCATCGAGAACAATGCCCCTGCGGTCGAGGATGATGAGGTGGTCGATAAGGCTCTCTATCTCGCGCACCGAGTGGGTCGAGATTACCACGCTGCGACCCTCGTCGGCATAGCGCGCCACAAGACGGCGAAAGGCCTCCTTCGCTGCCACATCGAGTCCGTTTGTAGGCTCGTCGAGCAGGAGCCACTGAGCACCCGTCGCAAAGGCAAAGGCGAGGTAGGCACGCTTACGCTGACCCATCGAGAGTTTGTCGAGTCGCCTGTCGCGCACCACATCGAGCACCCTGCAACACTCCTCAAAACTCTCGTCAGAGAACGAGGGGTAGAAGGGGGCAGTCACCGCACGGAACTCGTCGAGGGTGAGGGCGGGGAGTGAGAACTCCTCGGGCAGATAGATGATTTTGGCCATCGAACTCTCCTCTCGGAGCGAGGCTTCGCGACCGTCAATTGTTACACTTCCTGCCGTGGGTATCAGTACACCCGAGGCGAGTTTCATTAAGGTACTCTTGCCCACACCGTTTTCTCCGAGAACACCGTAAACGTGGCCGGGTGAGAGGGTCAACGAAAAGTCACGAAAGACTTGTGACCCAAGGCGATACCTAAAACCAATCTGGTTAAAAGAAATCATCTTCATAAATTTATCCTATTTATATTACTTGCCACCCTCAGCGAGGGAAAACAAGTAATGGTTGTTCAAATTTCGGGGGTGTATTAGTTATGTATTACACTGCAAATATAGAGCCTTTTTTCGTACCTCCAAATTTTTCTGCGCATTTTTTTTCTATTTTTGTTGTATAAGAAAATTTGGCAATAATGAACAGCAACGAAAAACCTATCGAACGACACCCCCTTGAACCTTTCACGCCCAAAGGGGCTAAGTTGCTGATGCTCGGCAGTTTCCCGCCACCGCACGAGAGGTGGTCGATGGAGTTTTTCTACCCCAATTGGATAAACGATATGTGGCGCATCGTGGGGCACATATTTTTTGGCGACCGACATCACTTTGAGGTTGCGGGGGCGAAAAAGTTTGACCAGCAGACCATTGTCGAGTTCTGCACCGAGCGCGGGATTGCCATCTACGACACAGCCCGCGAAGTGCGCCGTCTGCAAGGCAATGCGAGCGATAAGTTTCTCGAAGTGGTCACCCCGACCGACCTGCGCGCACTGCTTGCCGAGATACCCGACTGCCACGCAATTGTGACCACCGGTCAAAAGGCTACGGATGTGATAATGAGCGTATTCGGTTGTTCGGAGCCAGCCGTGGGTAGTTGTGCGGAGTTTGAGGTCGAGGGTCGCTTGATGCGCCTATGGCGAATGCCCTCATCATCGAGAGCCTACCCGCTGAAACTCGAGAAGAAAGCTGAGTTTTATCACAAAATGTTCCGCGAAGAGGGGGTTTTGTAAAATAAATTACTATCTTTGTTTATTCTGGCGGGGAGTAACTCTGTTCTACGAACAGAACTCATCAAACCGACCACCAAAAACTATCGAAAATGGGAGTGGATAAAAACATAGGAAAACTTGCGGGTCAGACCGCAATCTACGGAGTGAGCAGCATCCTTGCGAGGTTGCTCAACTACCTGCTTGTACCCTACTACACTCGCTTTATGACCACCGCCGAGTATGGCGTTATCACCGATATCTACGCCCTCATACCCTTTGCGCTGGTGGTGCTCACCCTCGGACTCGAGTCGGGCTACTTCCGCTTTGCGGGCAAGGCGGAGAGCGAGCAGGAGCGACGCACCATCTTCGCCACCGCTTGGGGTGGAACATCACTTGCGGCACTCCTCTTCTTCGGTCTGGTGATGCTCTTCCGCACCCCTCTGGCCGAAGCTATGGGGTATGCCGACAGCAGTTGCTACCTCTGGATAGTGGCGGCCGTTGTGGTGCTCGATGTGGTCTGCGCCATCCCCTTTGCACGTCTGCGCCAGCAGGGCAGAGCAGGACGATTTGTGGCTATCCGTATGCTCTTTGTGGTGCTCAATCTCGCACTCTGCATCCTCTTCTACTCGGCACGTCCCGAGTGGCTCACACTCTTCCCCACCGCGAGCGACCCAGGCTACGCCTTTGTGGCCAACCTCATAGCCAATGTGGTGACACTCATCGCATTGCTCCCCACCACCGACCGCATCCTGCCCCGCATATCGCGTCGCACACTGAGTATGATGTTGCTCTACTCCTTGCCACTGCTAATCAGCGGAATAGCGGGCACGGCGAATGAATTTATCGACCGCCAGATGATTAAGTATCTCTACCCGGGCGGCGGTGTGGCGGCTATGGAAGCACTCGGAATCTATGGCGCGGTGTGCAAAATTGCGGTGGTGATGACAATGTTTACCCAGATGTATCGCTTTGCGGCCGAGCCATTCTTCCTCTCCTCGTTCCCGAAGGACGACTTCAAGCGCACAACAGCCGAGGCAACCAAGTTTTTTATCATTATCTCGGTGGGTATCTTCCTGGTTATCGGTTTGTTCGCCGACCTCTTTGCGCTGATTGTCGGCCCCGACTTCCGCGAGGGTATCGGGGTGCTGCCTCTCATCCTGCTCTCCAATATGCTTTCGGGCGTGGTGCTCAACCTCTCCTTCTGGTACAAGCAGTCGGGAGCGACCAAGTTTGCGATTTACATCACGGGTATCGGTCTGATTTTCACCGTTATCTTCAACATAATGCTCGTCCCCGCGCTGGGCTATGTGGGTGCCGCTGTGGCACGACTGCTCTGCGAATTGGCAATGGTGATATCGAGCTGGCTCTTCTCGCGCAAGCGTTACCCCATCCCCTACGACCTGCGTCGTATTGGGGAGTATCTGCTACTCGGTGGAGTGCTCTACGGGGCGGGTATGTTGAGCGGTGGGTTGGCTGTCGGGCTGCGCTATGCAATCTGTGCTGTGCTGGTGGCTCTCTTCGGAGCCTACGCCCTGCGTCGCGAGAGTATCAACCCCAAGGCAATGATTAAGGCAATTATTAAACGAAAATAGATATGGAAGTAAAGGTTATCAACAAATCGAAAAACGCCCTCCCCCACTACGAGACTCCCCTCTCGGCAGGTATGGACGTAAGGGCTGACCTCAACGAATCGGTAACGCTCGCCCCCCTTGGCAGAGCACTGATTCCCACAGGGTTGTATGTCGAACTGCCCGCAGGCTACGAGATGCAGGTGCGTCCTCGCAGCGGCTTGGCCGCCAAGCACGGACTCACCGTGCTCAACTCCCCGGGCACCATCGATGCCGACTATCGTGGCGAGGTGAAAGTGATTCTCGCAAACCTCTCCGACACCCCCTTTACCATTGAGCCGGGCGAGCGCATCGCACAGCTTGTGGTGGCACGCCACGAGAGAGTGGAGTGGGTCGAGAGCGAGGTGCTCTCGGACACCGAGCGTGGCGCGGGAGGCTTCGGCAGCACGGGCAAGGGTTAGCAGCCCGTAGGGCTGAAATTTGGAATAATCGTCCAAAAACCATAATTTAGCGGTTTGCTTTGCGCGCAAGCGCGTCACACGCATACGCGGAAGGCAAGCACAAGAAGAGAAACAAACAAGCTAAGCAGATGAGATTCAAGGATATAGTAGGTCAGGAGTCTATTAAGGATGTACTTCGTCGCGGATATGAATCGGGGCGAGTGAGCCACGCCCTGCTCTTCACTGGTGAGAGCGGAAGGGGTGGTCTGGCCTTGGCGTTGGCCTATTTCCAATACCTCAACTGCACAAATCGTCAGGGTGGCGACTCGTGTGGCGTGTGTCCCTCGTGCCGACAGGCTGAGGCCCTCGCCCACCCCGACCTCCACTTCGTATTCCCCGCCCCCACCACCAAGGAGTCGCGCTCGGCGTGCGATGCCGCCCTCCCCGCGTGGAGAGAGATGGTGAGCAGCAGCGGAGGCTACTTCTCGGAACAGGAGTGGTACGCCTCGGTCGGTATGGAGAACAAGCAGGGACTTATCTCGAAGAAGGAGGCCGACGAGGTGATTCGCAAACTCTCCTTCAAGGCCTTCGAGTCGGAGTGGAAGGCGGTGGTGATGTGGCTGCCCGAGCGTATGAACGACAGTTCGGCAAACTGCCTGCTCAAGATATTGGAGGAGCCGTGGGACAAGACCCTCTTCCTGCTCATATCGGAGCACCCCGAGAAGTTGTTGGCAACCATCCTCTCGCGTACGCAGGAGGTGTCGGTGGGCAGAATCGACCGCGAAGCGTTGGCACAGGCTGCCGTGGAGCGATTTGGTGTTTCGGCAGCAGATGCCATCGATGCCGCACGCGTGGCAGATGGCAGCGTGGTGACCCTTAAAGCCCTCTTCTCGGCAGAAGCGGCAGAGATGCGCTCCGAAAATTTCTCGCATTTTGCCTCGCTGATGCGCCTCGCTTACGGACAGAAACATATGGACCTGATGGATTGGGCAGAGCAGATAGCAAAACTTGGTCGCGAGCGACAGAAACACTTTCTGGAATACTCGCTCGGTATGCTCCGCGAGAGTTATATGCTCACTGCGGGACTCAGCCCGATCAGTTATCTGTGGGGCGAGGAGGCGGCCTTCTGCACAAAATTTGCCCCCTTTGTCAACAACTCCAACATCGAGTTGCTGATTGGTGCCTTTGAGCGCACACTGCGCGATGTGATGGCCAACGGCAATGCCCGCATAGTCTTTATACACTTTGCGCTGGCGGCCAGCAAATTCTTCCTGAACAAACCAAACAAGTAACCTAACAACGAACCATAAAACTTTCAAACCAAAATGGCAAGAGCAATTGTAATTACCGGCGGAAATCTGGACAATGTGAAGGCGCGACTGCGTCAGGCACAACAGATGATCAATGAGCGTCTGGGCATTATCCTGAGGTGCTCGCATATGTACGAAAGTGAGGCTTGGGGCTTCACCTCTTCGGAAAACTTTTTAAATCAAGCCATTGAACTCGATACCGACCTCACACCCGAAGAGTTGTTGGCAGGTGTGCTGGCCATCGAGCAGGAGTTGGGACGCGACAGAGAGGCCGAGAATGCTATCAAGGCGGCAAATGGTGAGGCATACTCCTCGCGCAAGATTGATATCGACATCCTCTTCTACGACGATAAGGTAATCAACACTCCCGACCTTGTAATCCCCCATCCGCTGATGCAGGATAGGGAGTTTGTCTTGGCTCCGCTGTGTGAGATTGCTCCAAACAAGATACACCCTCTGCTCGACAAGACGGTGCGCGAGATGCGTGGAGAGTTGCAGGCACGACAGCTGGCCGAGAAGGAGTAGCAAGGCGGTCGTGAGCAGAGTAGCAAGCAAAGTAGGTTAATTAGAGCGATGAGGTAAATTGAACAAAAGAGATGAATAAAAGTGTGAAAAGGTCTGCGCTGTGGGCGGGAAGAGGCATTGTGGTCTTTCTTTTCGCCTCTGCCTTTATGTGGCGTTGTGCGAATATTGCGGGTCCTCAGGGTGGACCTCGCGACTCGCTGCCTCCGGTGATTATGAATATCACCCCTGCCAATGGCACAGTGAACTTCGACCAGAAGAGAATCTATATCGAGTTTGACGAGTATGTAAAACTCACCGACCAGCAGAAGGAGTTTTTCGTATCGCCCGCTATGGAGAAGAAACCGACACTCACCATACGCGGTCGTGGGGTGCAGATTGATATTCTCGACACCCTCAAACCCAACACCACCTACACGCTCAACTTCGGCAGCAGCATCAGCGACAACAACGAGGGAAACAAACTGCCCGGCGTAAGATATGTATTCTCGACAGGCCCCACCATCGACTCGATGTATATGTCGGGTCGCACGGTGAGTGCCGAGAAGGGCGACACGGTGAGCAAGACACTCATTATGTTCTACGACGCGGCCGAGGTTGACTCGCTCTATCCCGAGCAGGACTCCACACTGCTGAAGCTCAAACCACAAGCCATCGCACGAGCGATGACCAATGGCGTATTCTTCGCCCAAAACCTCAAACCCATTGACTATCGCGTCTATGCGGTGGAGGACAAAAACGGCAACTTCACCTACGAGCAGGAGGTCGATAGGGTCGGCTATATCGATACGGTGCTCAACCCACTGCGTATGCCCGACTTTACGGTGCGCTACGACACCTCGCGTCTGGAGTTGGTAGCCGAGCCGCAGGTGCAGTTCTCGCTCTTCACCGAGAAGGCATTTAAGATGCAGCGTCTGGCAAACTCCCTGCGCCCCGAGCAGAAGCGCATCCGCTTTGAGTTCAGCGCAGCAGAGCCCGAGATTCTCTCACTCCGCCTCGACAGCCTCAGCGAAGATAACTTTGTCTGGGAGCGCATTACCGAGCGTGGCGACACGCTTGATGTGTGGCTCAACGCCCATGCCGAGCTGCTTGCCGACACACTCAAAGGCGAACTCATATATCTGAAAACCGACTCGCTGAGGAACCTTGTTCCCGACACCGCAAAACTCGCTCTTTTCTGGAAATATGTTGAGACCGAGGCCGACAAGAAGGCTCGCGAAGAGGAGGAGAAGGCCCGCAAGGAGGCCGAGAAATATGGCGAGGAGTACACTCCACCCGCCAAGCCAAACCCATTCAAGGTGACACTCAGCGCTCAGGAGGTGCAGCCAGGCAGGGATGCAACACTCAAATTCGATGCTCCGCTGGTGAGTGTCGACACCTCGAAACTGATGCTGATACGTCTTGGCGAGGAGAACGCACGATATAAGGCACGATACACCTTCACGCAAGATACAGCCGATATCCACCTCTGGCACATTGGTGCCTCGTGGCAGGAGTTGGGCAAGTATGAGTTGCAGGCTCTGCCGGGTGCGTGGGTAGATTCGCGAGGCGACAGCAACGACACGACAACCCTCAATCTGTCGGTTGCCGACCCCTCGAAGTTCGGCAAGATAAATCTCGACTTCACCGCTAAGAGCGATTCGAGCCACTATGTTATCTATCTGCTCAACTCGGCTGGCAGTCAGACACTCGACACCAAACGAGTAACGGGCAGTGGTGAGGTGGTCTTCGACTTTGTGAAGCCTGCGGATGTGAAAATCAGAGTACTGGAAGACCTCAACGGCAACGGCACCTGGGATTCGGGAAGTGTGATTTTCCGTCAGCAACCCGAGCGCGCCGAGGTTTTTAGCGACAATGAGGGGTCGGAGACGATGACCGTCAAGGCGAATTGGGATATTGACCTTGAGATGGATATGAACAAGCTCTTTGAGCCTGTCACCACCGAGAGCATTCGTCGCGAGGTGGCGGAGCAGGAGCAGAAACGATTGGAGAAGTTGCGTGAGCAGGCTCGTCAGCGCGAGTTGCAGCGCCAGCAGCAGGAGCAGAAGAAGAGTTCGGGTGGCGGCCTTGGCGGCTTCGGCTCGGGACTCTCGAGTATGAGCAACGCAACTAATGCCTTCCGCTAACGGAGTATGAATCACAAACGCAGTAAGTTGAAAATGAGATTTTTACACAAAATATTATTATCGGTGATGCTGATGAGTGTGGTGGGGAGTATCTCCACTGCCTCGGCACAGCACTATGTGGGCATAAAGGGTGGCTATGGCAGTAGCGATGTGCGCCTCTACCCCTCCTGGAAGACCCCGGCGGAGCTGGGTATGCTGAGTGGTGGTTTGGTGTGGCGTTACTACTCCGAGCCGACAGCCGCACAACCCGCACTGAAATATACGGGTGGTATAAGTATGGAGTTGCAATATTTGCAAAGGGGCTACAAGTATGAGTCGCTCACCAACGAGAACCACACCTACTCGCGTCGTATCAATACGCTGATGGTGCCACTTATCTGGCAACCCCATATCTCGATGGCGCAGGAGCGACTGAGGCTCTTCCTCAACCTCGGTGTAACCTTCAACTACAACCTCTCCTCGACCTACCACACCTACGTCACCGAGAGTGGCGAGACGGTGGAGCGTGGCGACTATGAGATGTTGCTCGTGAGGGATAACCGTTGGGGATATGGCCTTTGCGGCGGTCTGGGTGCTGAGGTGAAGTTGGCAGGCAGGGTGAGCCTCTTTGTGGAGGGTCGCTACGACTTTGGCTACTCCGATATCCTCAAAGCCGAGACCAAATATCCGCCCAACACATTCCAGCGCTCCCCGATGGATAATATAACTGTTTCGCTGGGCCTCTTCTACCGACTTGGGGGTGAGGATAGTGGAGCAATGCGCCGCCGAGCAGCCAAGGTAGCAGCAGAGGTTGTGGGGTCGCTCACAGAAAATGGATTGGAATAATTAATAAAAAATAGACTCGAAAATGGAGCAACAAGAATCGCAAAGACAACAGAAAGTTGCCCGCCAGATTCAGAAGGATATGGCGGATATTTTGATTAAGGAGTGTGCCGACCTGGTCAAGGGCGTTATGGCCTCGGTGACCACCGTGAGGGTAAGCCCCGACCTGGGTTATGCACGCATCTATGTCAGCGTCTTCCCCTTCGCCGAGAGCGAGAGGATTATGAAGACCTTGGAGGAGAACAATTGGCGCATCCGTCGCTCGCTCGGCACCCGCATCCGCAATCAGGTGAGGGTGGTGCCCGAGTTGACCTTCTTCCTCGATGACTCGTTGGAGTATATCCAGAATATTGATAACCTGTTGAAATAGAGAAGACTGCCGTGCGTCTGCCACTGCTATTTGCCCGTAGGTACTTCTCGTCGAAGAAGTCGTTCTCGGTGATTAACATCATCTCGAGGGTGAGCTCTTTTGCGGTGGGTATTCCGGTGGCGGCGATGGTGATACTGCTCTCTATCTTCAACGGACTCTCGGGACTTATTGCCGACCAGAACAGTCTCGGCAACCCCGATATCCGCATCTCCCCCACCCGTGGCAAAGTCTTTTGCACAGATAGTGTTAATCTGGCTCAATTGGTTAGTGTAGAGGGGGTTGCAGCAATCTCTTCCGTGTTGGAAGAGTCGGTATTGGTGGAGTATCGTGGCGCACAGGCAACAGCGGTGCTCAGGGGTGTGGATACCCTCTATACCGATGTTGTGCCTATCGATAAGTTGATTGTCGAGGGTAACTACGACCTCCAATTTGGCGACCTGCAACAAGCTGTTGTGGGACAGGGCGTGGCCTACACGCTCGGTGTGCGCACCGCACTCTTCGACCCGCTGGTGCTCTACACACCCAACCGTGGAAGTGTCTCGATGCTGCTGCCGATTAGCGCGGCTAAGAGTGCGCGACTCTATCCCGAGGGCATCTATGCGCTCGACGCCAACCACGACGGCACCTACATTTTCTCGACCATAGAGTTCGCCCAGCGACTCTTCGACTACCCCGACAGGGTATCCTCGCTGGAGGTGGCTGTTGAGGAGGGTGTCTCGGCCGACAAGGTGGCAGAGGCGTTGCAGGAGAGGCTTGGCGAGGGATACAAAGTGGCTACCCGCGAGAGGCAGAACGCCTCGCTCTACCGACTGATGCAGTATGAGAAGTGGGGCGTATTCTTCATCTCGCTGCTGGTGTTGGTGATTGCCTCGTTCTCGCTTGTCGGGTCGCTTATAATGCTGATTATCGACAAGAAGGAGGACCTCGAAACCCTCCGCACACTCGGCGCAAACGAACGATTTATCTATCGTATCTTCCTCAACGAGGGTATGCTGATAAGCGGCTGGGGCGCATTGGGTGGTATAGTGCTTGGCCTGACCGTGAGCCTTGTGCAGCAGAAATTCGGGATTGTGAGGATTGGGGGCGACAGCTTCCTGTTTGATGCCTATCCTGTGGTTGTCGAGTTGTGGGATGTGGTTGGTGTTGTGGTGGCCACAATCGCCATCAGTCTGGCTATCACCCACTTGACCGTAAGCCGAAAACTCCGCTCAATGAGGGGAAATGTATAGCAAAAGAGAGAAAAAAACGAAAAGATATGAAAGTATATAGAAGGGTCTTGAACATTGTTGTTGTAGTGACAATGGCGGCGATGATGGCAGGATGTGTGGCACGTCCGAAAAACATCTCCAACCGCGGACTTGTGTCGCTCTTCAAGGAGTTTCTGCTTGTCAACGCCTACGCAACAGATGTGCTCTACCTCTCAGCCAGAGATAGTGTCGATTTATATACGCCCGTACTTGAAAAACACGGCTACACGATAGAGGATTTTGAATATACCATCGACAACCTGACCAAGCGAAAGAGTGCGCAAATCTCTGACATTATGGAGGTTGCTATCTCCGAGCTCAAAGTGGAGGCCGACCAAAGGCGTATCTTGTGGAACTACTGGACCAGGATGGTCGACAAGGGCAAAAAGCTGGCTGTAGATACACTCTTTATCGATTCGTTGCTCGACAGCAAGAAGATTGGCGAGAAGGGTATGCGCCTCTATTTCGAGGACCTGCAGCCAGGCACTTATCATATTGACTATAAATACCTTATCACCTCACGCACCTTTGGCGAACGAGTATATGCCGAGTTGCGCGATGTGGCCGATTCGACCCATACCATCAACCAATGGTCGCTGCGTGTGGATGACACGGTCAAGGTGAGCCACCCCTTCACCATCACCAAGCCCACCGAGCGCGTATATGTTGTATGGCGCAACCGAGGCAACAACACCAAGGCACTCCATATGTGGGTCGATTCGCTTAACCTCTCCTATGAGCCGGCAGATACCATAGCTGTCAGACTGATGGAGGAGCAGATGCACTACGACACAGACTACACCACTCCCGAAGAGATTATCGGCCAATATCTGCTTACAGCAGAGGCACTTGACAAAATCCTGGCCAAGGAGCAGGCAGCCGCTCAGAGCGACGACCAAAGCGTAGAACCTGCCGCAGAGTAGGAGAACACAGGGAAACGATGAGGCGAATATCGGCACACCATATCTTCCTGGATGGCGAGATTTACTCCCGCCCCATCGTTACGTTGAATGATGATGGGGTAATCACCGATATCGCTATAAATCAGACCGATATAGACCGTCAGCCACTCACCGAGTTCTACGACGGCATACTACTCCCCGACCTTGTCGATGCACATAGCCACACCGAACTATCGCACCTCGTCGGTGCAATCCCCGAGGGTGGTGGCTTCACCGCCTTTGCCCGCTCAATGGGTGAGGTAAGGCGCGGTTTCACCCCCGAGGAGCGCAAGGAGGCGTGGCTGAGGGCAGATAGAGGACTCTGGGAGCAGGGCGTGGGGGCAGTGGGCGACATCTGCAACGGCACGACGACTTTCGAGGGCAAGCAGAGCAGCCCGATTGCATATACCAACTTTGTCGAACTCTTTGGCCTGGGCAACACCTCGGCCGAGGTGGCACGCAAGGTTGCAGCCCAGGGCGTGGTGGCAGGGCTGAGGTGCAGGGTAACACCCCACTCCACCTACTCGCTTACCGACGCGGCCTTTGCCGATGCGGTGGCCGAGGGTGGCGAAGTGCCCCTCTCGATACACTTTATGGCGTCGGCAGACGAGGCTCTGCTCTATCGTGGCGAGGGCGAGATGGCCGAGTGGTACAAGCAGACAGGGCGCACGATTGACTTTGCACACTACGGCTCACCCGCAAAGCGCATAATCAGACAGGTGCCCGATGATAGGGATATTTTACTGATACACAACTGCTTTGTGAGCGAGGAGGAGGTGGAGAGGATTGAGAGCCACTTCCGCGGCAGGGTTACCTGGGTCTTGTGCCCACTCTCCAACCACTATATCTCGCGCACCACCCCACCCGCAGGGATGCTCCTGCACAAGGGCGTGAGGGTGGCTATTGGCACCGACTCGCTGGCCTCAAACCACTCGCTGAGTATGGTGGGCGAGATGGCAGCACTTGGCGCACAGGGCATACCTATTAATAAAGTGCTTCGCTGGGCTACGGTTGGAGGTGCGGAGGCACTGCGCATTGAGGAGAGGTGTGGCAGGCTGAGAGTAGGACAAAAAAGCGGGATTGTGACACTCTCGGGGCTGGGTAGAGAGCTGGAGTTCACCGAGAGGAGTCAGCTCCGCCGAATCTGCTAACAGGGAGAAAAATTGGAATTATTAATAAAAAAGGGTAGTTTTGTCCCATAAAACAAATAACAAGGCTATGGACGAATTTTACACACACGAGGAGAGGTATAACCCCGAGGTTACTGCCGAACTGATGAAACACTATAAGGCTATTCTCAACCTTCTGGGCGAGGATTCGGAGCGCGAGGGACTCATCAAGACCCCCGAGCGTGTGGCTAAGGCTATGCAGTTCCTCACCAAAGGCTACCACGAAGACCCAATGGCGATACTGCGCTCGGCAATCTTTAAGGAGGAGTATAAGCAGATGGTTATCGTGAAAGATATCGAACTCTACTCGATGTGCGAACACCATATGATGCCTTTCTACGGCAAGGCACACGTTGCCTATATCCCCAACGGCTACATCACCGGTCTGTCGAAGGTGGCACGCGTTGTGGAGACCTTCGCCCGCCGATTGCAGGTGCAGGAGCGACTGACCGTGCAGATCCGCGACTGTATTCAGGAGGCACTCAACCCTATGGGCGTGGCAGTGGTCATCGAAGCCGCCCATACCTGTATGCAGATGCGCGGCGTGCAGAAACAAAACTCAATCACCACCACCAGCGCCTTTACCGGCATCTTCCTCTCGCAAATGGAGACCCGACAGGAGTTTATAAGTTTGCTGGGGGAAAGGTTACATTGAGAATTCAAAATTCAAAATTCAAAATGACACAACCGAGAGATATTCGATATATCTCTCGGTTGTTGTTTTTGTGAATTATGAGAATTATAGGAATTATGGGAATTATGAGATAACCATTTAGACTCTTTGTGTAGCAATTAAGGTTTTCGGGTTTAGGGGATACCCTCGTAGAGGGTACAAATGAAATATAGGTAAGATTAGTCAAGCTTGCTTGAACAAAATCTTACCTATATTTTGTTTGTAATATCCGCAAGGATATCTCTAAATCCGCAAACTAATAGTACAAAAGTCTTTGGTTCCGCTTTTTACAAAAAGCGGAGAAAAGTTTTTGCGGAGCTTTTTACAAAAAGCGACATACAAAAAGTGGAGAAAACAAAAAGCGGGAAAAAGGCACTTTTTTTGGTGGAAAGACGATGATTTACGAAAAAAATAGTTACCTTCGCGTTTGATATTGCCTTAGTAGGCACTTTGTTAACTAATAGCGGCACAATATGGACGATGGTTATTCCGGTAAAAATTGCTGCGGTATCATATCTGAATACCGTGCCGTTTGTATATGGCATCAAGCACGCGGATAATCTGTGTGCTGAGTTGTTATTGTCGCCACCTGCCTCGTGTGCTGAGGCTTTTCGCAGGGGTGATGTTGATATTGCTCTTGTACCTATTGGCACTCTCAAGTCGCTTTCGGGTTATACTATTGTCACTGACTATTGTTTAGGCAGTGCTGGTGGTGTACGCACTGTTACCTTGATGTCTAACTCGCCTCTTGGTGCTATCAAGAGGGTGTGGTTGGACGGTCACTCGCGCACATCGGCATTGTTGGTGCAGATATTGGCTGCTGAGTTGTGGGGTATCAAGCCTGAGTGGTGTGATTTGGAGGATTATTCTGTTGTGGATAGTGCTCAGGAGGGTGATGCTTTCTTGTTGATTGGCGACAAGGTGTTTGACAACGAGGATAAGTTCAAGTATATCGTTGACCTCTCTGATGAGTGGAAGCGTCTGACAGACAAGCCTATGGTCTTTGCTGTGTGGATTGCTCGTGAAGGCACGGATCCCGAGGTGTTGGATGCCTTGGAGGGTGCACTCACATTGGGTGTGGAGCGCATCTGGGAGGCTATTGTGGAGGAGGGCCACGAGGACAAGCCCTTCGCGTATGAGTATCTCACTGAGAGATTAGACTTTTTGTTTGACCATCAAAAGCATAAGGCGTTAGAGCTGTTCTGGGAAAAGGGCCAGAAGTTCGTTCCACACGCCAACCCGGGTTGAAGAGCAGTTACGGAGAAGTAACTGAATCAGGAAACAGCAGTTTCTAAGTAAACCCGTAAAAAATGCTTTTGACCAATGATTACAATCTACCTCAAACAGTATAACAAAATTGTTCGTAATGCCGATATCAAGCTCTTTGATGATCTCGGCTACGACGATATTCTCTGGATCGACCTTTTCTCGCCCACCATCAAGGAGCAGAAGGCTGTAGAGAACTTTATGGAGGTGTCGCTGCTCACCAAGCAGCAGGCCGAGGAGATTGAGAGTAGTTCTAAGTACTCGGAGACTGAGAACGCCATCTTCTCGAACTCTAACTTCTTCGTGGTTGGCGAGGGCAGGATGAGTGTTGAGCCTATCTCCTTTATCATCTGCGAGGGTGTGCTGATTACGGTGCGCAATGCCGAGTCGCGCACCTTTAACGAGGCCTCTAAGAGGTTGCAGATGAATGCCAGGGCCTACCCCACCGGTTATCACCTGCTCATCTCGATTTTGGAGGTGCGTATTGACGCCGACGCGGACTTGGTGGAGGCAATGGCTCGCCAGATTGCCGCGCTGAGCAAGGATATCACCGTCGATGGACAGGTTGAGAAGGAGGACATCAAGCGCATCAACCAGTTGCAGGAGAACACGATGTTGATCAGGGAGAACATCTTCGACCGCCAGCGCGTGCTGTCGGGCATCCAGCGAAGCGAGCGATTCCCGAACGATATCTATCCCCGCTTGCAGTTGATGATTAAGGACGTCAACTCGCTTATCTCGCACGCCGATTTCAGCTTCGAGCGTCTGGACTACTTGCAGGATACGGCGCTGGGTCTTATCAGTATCGAGCAGAATAATGTTACGAAGATATTTACCGTGGCCTCGCTGTTCTTTATGCCTGCGACTATGATTGCGAGCCTCTATGGTATGAACTTGAAGTTTATGCCCGAGTTGGAGTGGAAGTCCGGCTACCTCTTCGCCCTGGGCCTTATGGTGACAGTCTCACTGGGTACCTATTGGCTCTTCAAGAGAAAGAAGTGGCTGTAAAGAAAATTCAAAATGATACAACCGAGAGATATTCGATATATCTCTCGGTTGTTTGTCATTTTGCCCAAATACCTTTGCAAGGTAAATAACCCGTTACCTCTACTCACCCTCGCGACACCTGCCTGCTTCGCAGGCAATTCCAAGCCTGACCCACCCCCAACCCCCCGCCTCGGCGGGGGATGTGTCCCGAGGCAAAGCCTCGGGCGAAGTTACGGGCACGACCGATTGTGGGTTTCGGAAGTAGCGGACACGACCGTTTTTTTTGATGGGAGTGATGGGAATTATGGGAGAATTATGGGAGCAAGATGAAAGGAAAAAGGAGAAAGGAGGGAATTTAAGGAGTTTAGAGAATTTAGGGAGATTAGTGAAAACCATTTATACTCTTTCAGTAATAATTGGTTTTTCGGGTTTAGGGGATACCATCGTAGATGGTACAATGAGAAATAGAGCGGTGATAGTCAAGCTTGCTTGAACTAATCACTGCTCTATTTATCGTTGTAATAACTGCTAAGTTATTCCTAAACCCGCAAACTAAATAGTACAAAAGTTTTTTGGTGCCGCTTTTTTACAAAAAAGGGGCAAAACTGCTTTTTACAAAAAGCGGCGAAAACCTATTACTTCTTAAAGGTATAGTATCGTTGTGCGAAGTAGGAGTAGACTACTGATATGAGTGAGGTGATTATTTGTGAGGGTGTGGGGTATATGTTGCACCACTCGACGAAGAATTTCAGGCCGATGTAGTTGAGCACGAGTGAGCCGGCCACTGTCAGGGCGTAGCGGAATAGCTTGGTGCCTGTGGGCAGTGGTGAGTCGCTGAACGACACATTTTTCTGGAGCCAGAATCCTGTGAAGAATGTTATCGGGAAGGTGATGAGCATTGTGGCTATATGTGCCGATATGGCCACAAATCCCAGGTCCACGAGTTGTTGTCGCACCACATAGTGGAACACGAGGAAGTATAACACCCAGTTCAGTGCGAGGTTACCGCCTCCGCATACGGCATAGCGAAACGTGTCGCGTGGCACAAGCCTGCTTATTGGCCTGATGTAGAATAGGTCTATTATTCGGGTTATCTGTTCTGAGAGTTTCATTGCTCGTTCTATCTTTTCTCCTTTGCCAATCGCTCTTGTAGTGCATACATCACATCGCGCCAGCGTGCTGCCTCGCCAAAGTCGAGTCTCTTTGCTGCCTCCTCCATACGACGACGCGCCTCCTCTGCCTCGTGAGCCAGCCCTGTGGCTGATGGCTCGCCTGTCGAGTAGGTGCCCACCACATCGGCCGCCATTCCCGGCTGGGCGTAGAGGGGTGTTGTTGCGTAGGCGTGCTGTTTGTCTATTGCTTGTGTGGCGAGTGCCTCCTCGCTGAGCAGCGAGCGCGACGAGTTGCTCACGGCGCGCGGTGTTATGCCGTGCTCCTTGTTGTAGCGCATCTGCTTCTCGCGACGACGATTGCTCTCGCTTATTGTGGCCTTCATCGCATCGGTATAGCGGTCGGCATACATAATCACCATACCGTTCACGTTGCGCGCCGCACGTCCGGCTGTCTGTGTCAGTGCACGCTCGCTGCGCAGGAATCCCTCCTTGTCGGCGTCGAGGATTACCACTAACGACACCTCGGGCAGGTCAAGTCCCTCACGTAGGAGGTTGACACCCACCAACACGTCGAAGGAGCCCGCTTTTAGGTCTTCGAGTATCTGCACGCGCTCAAAGGTGTCTATGTCGGAGTGTATGTAGCGATTGCGCACACCTATACGGTCGAAGTATTTGGAGAGCTCTTCGGCCATACGCTTTGTGAGTGTTGTTATCAACACACGCTCGTTGGCGCGCACACGCTTCTCTATCTCTTCGAGGATGTTATCTATCTGACCCTCAGTCTTTCGCACCTCTATCTTGGGGTCGAGCAGACCTGTGGGACGTATCAGCTGCTCCACCACCGTACCCTCGCTCTCGATAAGCTCATACTCGGCCGGTGTTGCACTCACATATATTGTCGTGCGTGCGAACTTCTCGAACTCGTCGAAGGTGAGCGGTCGGTTGTCGATAGCGGCGGGCAGACGGAAGCCATACTCCACCAGTGTCTCCTTGCGGGCGCGGTCGCCGCCGTACATCGCACGAATCTGAGGTATGGTGACGTGACTCTCGTCGATCACGAGGAGGTAGTCTTCGGGAAAGTAGTCGAGCAGACAGAAGGGACGCTCCCCGGGCTTGCGACCATCGAGGTAGCGCGAGTAGTTCTCGATGCCCGAGCAGTAGCCGAGCTCCTTTATCATCTCCAGGTCGTACTCCACGCGCTGCTTTATGCGGTGCGCCTCGAGGTTGCGACCCTGCTCCTCGTAGTGTGTTATGCGCTCGCCGAGGTCGAGTTGTATCTGCTCTATTGCCTTGTTTGTGCGGTCGCGCGTGGTGACAAAGAGGTTTGCGGGGAATATCTTCACACTCTCCATCGACTCCAAACGTTCGCCTGTTGCGGGGTCGATGCGGAATATTGCCTCCACCTCGTCGCCCCACATCATCACACGATATGCTACGTCGGCATAGGAGGGCATAATGTCTATCGTGTCGCCCACTACACGGAAGGTGGCTGTGGTGAGCTCCTGCTCTGTGCGGGTGTAGAGCGAGTCAACGAGCGAGTAGATGAGTTTCTTGTGACCTATGCGGTCGCCACACTTGATGAGTATGCTGTTTGCGCGAAAATCCTCGGGGTTGCCGATGCCGTAGAGGCACGACACGCTCGACACCACAATCACATCTCGTCGCCCCGAGAGGAGCGATGCGGTGGTGCGCAGACGTAGTTTCTCAATATCCTCGTTTATGGCGAGGTCTTTCTCGATGTAGGTGTCGCTGGCGGGGAGATAGGCCTCGGGCTGGTAGTAGTCGTAGTAGGATACGAAGTACTCGACAGCGTTGTTCGGGAAGAAGGCCTTGAACTCACTGTATAGTTGGGCTGCGAGAGTCTTGTTGTGGCTCAGCACAAGTGTCGGACGACCCAGCTCGGCCACCACATTGGCTACGGTGAAGGTCTTACCCGACCCCGTAACACCGAGCAGCGTGCTCGCCTTCTGGCCGTTCTCTATGGAACGTACCAACTCGGCAATCGCCTCGGGCTGGTCACCCGTGGGCTGATAACTCGACACAAGTTTGAAACTGCTGCTCATCCTCTGCTGTGGTCTAAATATTAGTTCTTACTCAGTGTAAATGAGAATGTTGTACCCTTGCCCACCTCACTACGAACACTGATACCCTCGTGGTGTGCCTCGATGATGTGTTTCACTATCGCAAGGCCCAGACCTGTGCCACCCTGCTCGCGAGAGCGACTCTTGTCCACACGGTAGAAACGCTCGAAGATGCGGGGCAGGTCGGCCTTGTCGATACCGATACCGTTGTCGGACACCTCAATCATCACGCGGTCGAAGAGGTCGTAGAAGGTGATGTGTGTGTGACCACCCTCGCGACCATAACGCACAGAGTTGACAACCAAGTTGTTGATTACCTGGTCGATATATCGCCTGTCGGCACGCACAATCACCGGCGGCTGAGGCACGGCAGGCTCGTCGCCCAGCGAGATAACGATGTTGCGCTCGGTAGCCTCGTAGGAGAGCGACTCTACAATATCGCGGGTGAGCTGGACTATGTCGAAGCGGCGCAGATTGAGGTTGAGCACGCCCGACTCCAATCGCGAAATCTCGTCAAGGTCGTCGACGATGTTTATCAGTCTGTCGATACTCTTCTCGCTGCGTTCCAAGTACTTACGCAACACTTTCTCATCTGTGAGCGCGCCATCAAGGAGCGTGGAGATATAGCCCTGGATATTGAAAATCGGGGTTTTCAACTCGTGCGATACATTGCCGAGGAACTCCTTGCGATACTTCTCGTTCTCTTTGAGTCGCTCGATCTCGCGACGATTGGCATCTGCCCACACCGAGAGCTTGTCACCCACATACTCCATCAGGTTGGGGCGTTTGGCAAGTTCGGTTTCGAGCTCCTCCGTGCGAAGGTTGCGCGAGAGGACAACCTGATAGATAGGTTTGATTTTGTAAATCACAAAGCGTCGCACTGCCCAATAGGTGAGGAAGTAGGCCGCCACACCGCCACCCACAATCCAGAGTGCGATAATCCACCAACTCTCCGAAGCAAATCCGCCAATCACAGCCGTAGCAACAGTGGAACAGAGGACCACCATTGCAGCCATCATAATAGCGACATCGGCGATACTGCGCACTTTTAAGACTCTTTTTATCCTCTTTTCTCGCTTCATCTGCTTCTAATACTCCTTTGCGGAGTTAGGTTTTTTCAATAAAAAAATCGAACTTTGCACCACTGGTCCCGTAGTTCAATGGATAGAATATAAGATTCCGGTTCTTACGATAGGAGTTCGATTCTCCTCGGGATCACTCCTATTTATTAAGGCTGACTTTGAAGTCAGCCTTAATTATTTGTTCCTTAGAATGGAAGGTCGTCAGGATCATCCGCAGGCATAGGTGCGGGAGCAACAGGCTGCTGGTATGCGGGCTGCTGGTATGCAGGAGCGGGAGCAGCCTGCTGGTAGCCCGACTGGGGTGCTGCACTCTGCTGAGGCGAGTCGCTGCGACGACCGAGCAGGTTCATAGTGTCGGCCAAAATCTCGGTCGAATAGCGTTTCACACCACTCTGGTCACTCCACTCGCGGGTGCGGATGCGACCCTCAACATATATCTGACTACCCTTGCGCACATATTTATCGACCACATCGGCCAAGCCACGCCACAAGGTGATGGTGTGCCACTCGGTATGCTCGGTGGTGTCACCGGTCTCGCGATTGCGCGAACGCTCGGTGGTAGCCAACCTCACGCGGGCAACCTTGACACCCGACTCCAAAGTACGAATCTCGGGGTCAACACCCACATTTCCAATAAGTATTACTTTATTTACCATTTTTATTCTGTTTATATTTTTTCATTTATCTGTTTGCGGTTGAACGATTGGGCTGAAATATAACTACATACGCTCCAGGATACCGATAAAGAGCGCACTCATACGCTTCTCGGCCTTCTTACCCTCGCGCTGCACCTCCTCGTGGCTCACCGAGAGGTTGTCCATAGTGTCGGTGATAATCGACACGCCGAATACGGGCAGACCCATATGGCGGGCAGCAATCACCTCGGGCGCGGTTGACATACCCACAGCGTCGCCACCGATTGCCTTCACGTAGTAGTACTCCTTGGGAGTCTCGAAGGTGGGGCCTGTCAGCGCAACATAGCAACCATACTGCAACTTAATGCCCTGCTCCTCAGCCACCTCGGTAGCCAACGCGCGCAACTCGGACGAGTAGGCATCGTTCATATCGGGGAAGCGAGGGCCGAGCTCGGCGATATTCTTACCAACCAGCGGGTTGGGGATGAGGTTGATATGGTCGGTGATAACCATCACATCGCCCACGCGGAACGACGAGTTCATACCACCCGCAGCGTTGCTCACAAAGAGGGTCTGGATGCCTATCATCTTCATCACACGCACGGGGAAGACCACCTGCTGAGGGGTGTAGCCCTCGTAGTAGTGGAAACGACCCTGCATAGCAACCACCTGCTTGCCACCAAGCAGACCGAAAATCAGACGACCGCTATGGCCCTCAACGGTCGATACGGGGAAGTGAGGAATCTCCTCGTAGGGGATAGCCAACTTAATATCTATATGCTCCACCAGACCACCAAGACCTGTGCCCAGGATGATACCCACCTCGGGAGTGAAAGGAGCCTTCTCGGCTATATAGGCAGCCGCAGCCTTAATCATATTCAGCATAACAAAACTATTTTACCTTGGTTACCAATGCGGAGAAGAGTGCCGTCATACGCTTCTCGGCCTTGCGACCCTCCTGCTGCACCTCCTCGTGAGTAGATTTCTGGCCACTGAAAGCAGCATTTGTGATAATCGACACACCAAATACGGGCAGACCCATATGGCGGGCAGCAATCACCTCGGGGGTGGTTGACATACCAACAGCGTCGCCACCGATAAAGCGGAAGTAGCCATACTCCTTCGGGGTCTCAAAGGTGGGGCCTGTTGTGCCGACATAGCAACCATACTGCAACTTGATACCCAGACGCTCCGCCTCAGCAGTAGCAGTGGCAATCAGCTCCTTCGAGTAAGGCTCAAACATATCGGGGAAGCGGGGACCGAGCTCGTCGTGGTTCTTGCCAATCAGTACATTGGGGATGAGGTTGATATGGTCGGTAATAACCATCACATCGCCCACACGGAAGGTCGAGTTGATACCACCCGCAGCATTGCTTACAAAGAGTGCCGAAATACCGAGCATCTTCATCACACGCACAGGGAATACCACCTGCTCGGGGGTATATCCCTCGTAGTAGTGGAAACGACCCTGCATAGCCACCACAGGCACACCTGCCAACTCACCAAAAATCAAACGGCCACTATGACCCTCAACGGTCGATACGGGAAAGTGAGGAATCTCCTCATAGGGGATAGCAATCGAGATATTGATGTGCTCCACCAAGCCACCCAGGCCGGTGCCCAAGATGATACCCACGCGAGGTTGATAGTCGGTTTTCGCTCTCAAATAGAGAGTCGCCTCTTTAATTTTGCTTAACATCGTTAATTATATTTTGTATAAATTTCTCGTCATCCATATCGCGGAAGTTGATATAGACGGGCATCACATACAATCGTTTCTGCAACGACTCGGGCACCCTCTTGCGATTTGTCAACTTCACAGCATCCTTCTCGGTGGTCACTACCACAACATCCTCGCCAAGTCTGTCGAGCTCCTCGGCAATACGCGCCACATCCCTCACCTTATAGGCATAGTGGTCGGCATAGATGAGGGTGTCGAGCACCTCGTAGTGCCTTTTCAGCGTAGCCAGGAAGGGCTTGGGGTGTGCCACGCCAGCCAACGCCACAACCCTGCAACCATCGGGGGCGGGGATTGCCACATCGGGGAATAGGGGGCGAATCTCCCCACTGCGGGTATTGGTGAAATAGATACTCTGGTATGGTCTAATATTGATATCCTCGCGGGTGATGTTACGGTCAATCGGCTTCAGGTCGTCGGGCGTCTTGGTCACCAGGAAGATATTTGCGCGATAGAATTGTGAGGGGTTATCCCTCAGGCTACCCCACGGCAGATAGTGGTCCTCCTTCACGGGTCGGGTGTAGTCCACCAGCACGATATTCACCTTGGGGGTGATGCTACGGTGCTGGAAGCCATCATCCATAATCACCATCTCCACTTCGGGAAACTCCTCGTGGATACGGCGCACGCCCTCAACCCTATCCTCGCACACCACAACGGGGACTGCGGGAAACTTACGCTTAATCTGCTTAGGCTCATCGCCCGAGCGCAGGAAAGACATACCCGGTTCAACCACCAGATAGCCCTTGGTCTTACGACCATAACCACGCGAGAGCACCGCCACACGATAGTAGGGAGAGAGGTGTCGAATCAGATACTCCACGACAGGGGTCTTGCCCGTACCGCCAACCGTGATATTGCCCACACAGACAACAGGCAGGTCGAAGGTCTGCTTGCGGAAGAGTCCCATATCATAGCACCAATGGCGCACCGCGATAACGGAGCGATAGATATAGGAGGCTATGATTTTCAGAAACTTCATCGGCAACGCACAAAAAAAGTGTTTTTACAAATATATGTTATTTTGTCTGATTTTCAAAATGTTTCGCTTCGCTGCGCAGGGAGTCCACAGCGTCGATAAACTCCTCCGGCTCGCTGAGCGAGAGTATATAGCAACGGCTCTTGGTCTTGACCTCCACCAATGAGTTGCGCGAGCGGGCGAAGATATCCACACGGCCACGCAGCGCACTCGAATAGAACCTGCCATAGTAGCCCAAAAATCCGAACACGCCACCCATAGGCACTACCCTGCCCAGCGACGACCACTCAACAAGGCGCACCGAGCGAATATCGCCAAGCGACAAATACTCGGAGCGGAGCACACACCTGATTTCAACCCCCTGCTCACCCACCACAGCACCTCTGGGTGAAGCGATAAGGGCCAGCAAAAAGAGCGACACCACGACACAGCAGTACCACACCGCCACGGCATTGCCCTCGCGGTTGAGGTAGAAGAGTGCCACACCGCCAGCCACCGCCAACAAAATCAGCAGCACGCTCCACCAAGCAACACCCTTACTAAATACTCCTGCCTTATACTTTTGTGCCATAGTTAGGTAAATATTATCTCTCAGCCAGGAGGTACTCGGCAAGTGTCAAGTCCTCGGCATAGGTAATCTTAATATTATTGCGCTCGCCGGCATAGAAGGCGAGCTGTCCGCCACGCGAGGCGAGCCAACGCTCAACCACCGACCCATCGTCGGTATAACGCTCCGAGCGACACGACGCGTAGGCTGCCCTCAGCACCTCGCCATCGAAAATCTGGGGGGTCTGCACAGCCCTCAACTCCGACCTATCGACAATCTCCGACCCTTCGGCACCCACCTTGCGGATGGTATCCACCACCTCCACAACGGGTATCGCCGAGCCAAACTCTTCGGCCACCTCGAAGCCACGCTCAATCATCTCGACCGACACAAAGGGTCTGACGCCATCGTGCACAGCCACCAGGTCGCACTCGCCGAGTGCAGCAAGACCGTTGCGCACCGAGCCGATACGCGAACTACCACCCGCACAGACGGTGTGGCTATCGGCAAGGTCGTAGCGAGCAGCTATCTCCCTCCACTCCTCAATCCACACCTCGGGCAGCACGATAACAATCTTGCTCTGTGTGCCACACAAAGCGTGCAAAAAGCGTTCGAGGGTGTGAACAAGAATCTCCTTGCCACCCACAGTGAGGAACTGTTTGGGACGGTCTGCACCCAGACGCGTACCCGAGCCTCCGGCCACAATTATAACTCCACGACTACTCATCTGCCAGCCATATTAGTTTGCGCCCGAAACCGAGCGTATTATCCGTAAGTTTCATTTGCACAGGTCGGAGCAGCCACAAGTGCAACTCCGCCACCGCAGCGTAGGGGAACCTTTTGAGGTAGGCACTCTTGGCCGCAGCGAACTCCTCGCCCTCGGCAAGAGAGGCAACTCCCTCAATCTGCAACCCCTGCACACGTCCGACCACTCTCGTTTCGAGAACAATCGAAGCCGCAACCCTTGCACACTCCTTCATCTCGGCAGCGTGGCGGGTAGCGGGGTCGGAAGTGAAGATAAATGCCTGCAAATCGGCACTATAAGCATAAAACAGAGCAGCACACCACAACCCCTCATCCGAGCGGGTAGCCAATGAGAGAACGTGGTGTCGCCTCACGAACTTCACAATTCGCTCGTCGGGCACTCCCCCTCTCAATATCTCGTGGTTTGCTCCCATCTCTTTTACGATTTTACTGTACTACACCCGCACTCTCATTGGGATAGAGATCTACCCTTGTGATGCGAACACTGTCTGCCACAGGACCGGCCAACTCCGCCATCACGCGGTCGCGGATAGCCTCAAAAGCTGCCCTGTTGGCTGCATTGATAGGCTCTACGGGTTCCGATGGTGCTTTCAGCGGGTCGATAGCGGTGCCACCCTTATACAAGCGGAAGTCCAAGTGCGGGCCGGTCGAAGCACCCGTGCTGCCCACATAGCCAATCACCTGGCCCTGGCTGACGTGTGTGCCGACAGCGACACCCGAAGCAAAGCCGCGCAAGTGCAGATATGCCGACTCCAGATTGTTGGCGTGGCGAATACGAACATAGTTACCGCCACCACCACTATCCCAGCCACGACGAATCACCGTACCATCGGCAATAGCCACAACGGGAGTGCCTGCAGGTGCTGCATAGTCAACACCGTGGTGCGGGCGATAGACCCTATAGATGGGGTGAAGTCGGGCATTCGAGAACTTCGAGCTGATGCGGGTGAACTTAACGGGGGCCTTGAGCAGCTGCTTGCGCAGGCTGTTACCGTTCTCGTCCCAATAGCTCACCTTACCTCCCTGGTCGAAGGGGATAGCGTAGTAGGGCTTGCCATTGTGGGTGAAGAGTGCACCCCACACCTGACCAACACCAACACGCATTGTATCGATAAACTTCTCGTCGTAAATCACAGTGAACTCATCACCCTCGGTGAGTGCAAAGAAATCGACACTCCAACCAAAGATATCCTCCATCTCCACCGAGAGTGCGGCGGGGAGGTCGTGCTCCATCATACAGTTCCAGAGCGACGAGGAGATATCTGCCGATACCTGACGGCGGCGAAGAGTAACCTCCTTCTGCCCCTCACGCACCTGCACCGAGTCGCCCTCAATCGAAACGACTACATAGTCGGTGTTATTCTTCTCATATACAAAGTGATACAACTTCTGACTAACTGAGTCCGAGCGAAGAAAAACCGTATAGTTATTACCGGCACGAATCGAGCGGAAGTCAAAAGTGGGTTTGGCGGTTGTGGCAATCTTATCAACCATATAGGGTGTCACGCCATAGACATCGAGCAGATGCGAGAGGGTCTGACCCGACTGCACCTCCTCCTCGATAACATCGTACAACTCCTCCTCGATGCCGAAGAGCAACTTGGGTGCCACGGGCTCTGCCACCTCAACAACCTCTATCCCCTTACGGGCGGCCTTGCGAGCGGCCTTTTCGGCACGCTTTGCATCCTTCTCGGCCTGCTTGGCAGCCTCCTCAGCCTCCTTCTCGGCTCGCTTTGCCGCTTTGCGGGCAGCCTTCTCGGCACGACGAATCTCGCGCTTGCTCATACCCTCGGTGATTACCGCCTCGGAAGCAACCTCTTCGGCAACCTCGGCAACCTCCTCGGTAAAGTCGCTCACCTCGACAGGCATAGTCACAACAGCCTCCTCGGCAACCTCGGTCACCTCCTCCTCGGCCTTCTGCTCCTTGTTGCCCGAGCAACGCGACACCAAGACAATGCCGATGATAAGGCAGGCGACAATAATGACGCCATACTTTATCCACTGCACTACCCTATCAGGAATCTCTATCTCAATCTTCATTTTTAAACAGTTTTCGTTTTGCAATACCGACCGTTAGGAAGGTGTATGACTATTTTGGGGTAAATTTTTCTGAGTGAAAAACTTGGGGGACTCTTGGTAAAATTTTGGGGTTAAATCACCAATTAGTTCAGTGTGGGCAGGAAGGAGTAGTTCTTCGAGTAGTCCAACATCTGCTCCATATAGCTCTGAGTATAGGCGACCTCTATATCGGTGATGTTGCCCTGAGCATCGGTTACAGGGGTGTATGTGGGGTTAATGAAACCACCATAGGGCTGGATACCCAGAGCGTTGTAACGCTCCAACACCTCGGCGTGCAACTCGGGCTCAACAACTACGCCATAACGCTCAACGAGTGCCTTGCCAGCCTCGAAATCACCCTCCGACTTGATGCGCTGCACCTCGCGGAGCAACTCACCAAACAGACCGCGCAGAGCCTCGAAGTCGTTCACAACAACATAGGTCTTGCCATCCTTCTTCACATACTCAATCACATTGTCGGCCTTGCCGTGCTCGTAGCACCACTCGGCAATCAGTTTGCGGTCGCGCATGTGTGCCTCCTCGATATTCTTGCCGGGCTCGATACGCGAAAGCTGAGTCATCAGGCCATTGAGAATATTGCTCGAATAGAGTGCCTTATATACATCCTCGTTGGGGACAATACCCAACTCTATCATCTTGGGATCTGCCATAAAGTAGAGCGAGAAGAGGTCTGCACGAGCCTCCTCCAAAGTCGAGGAGTACTGTTTGAGCTCGTCGCCCTTCACACCGGGAGCCAACTGACCCGAGCCGTGGCCCAAGCACTCGTGGAGGTCGGTGTGGAGATTGTCGGCCAGAGCACCCCACTGAGCCATACGCTCGCGATCCTCAGCACGCAACACAAACTCCTCGTTCGAGCCGTTGCCCTTGGCCGCCTCAGCATAGGCGTTGGTGATATTCTGGATGGTCACGCTCTTCGAGCCGTAATCTCTACGAATCCAGTCAGCATTGGGAAGGTTGATACCGATGGGGGTTGCGGGGTATGCATCACCCGCCAGAATAGCATTGTTGATAACCTTTGCCGAGATACCCTTAACCTCGGGCTTGCGGAACTTGGGGTCGATGGGCGAGTGGTCCTCAAACCACTGAGCATTTGCGCTGATGATGCGGGTGCGCTCGGTAGCCTTCTCGTCACGGTAGTTCACAATACCCTCCCAAGCACCTTTGCGACCGAGGGGGTCACCATAGTTCTCGGTAAAGCCGTTTACAAAGTCGATATTGCTCTCGGTATCCTGCACCCAGAGGATGTTGAAGGCGTCAAAAGCCTCCAAATCACCTGTGCGGTAGTACTCGATAAGTTTCTCAATAATAGGGCGCTGGGTAGCATCGGCCACACCTGCCGCCTTCTCCAGCCAGAATACAATCTGCTCGATGGCGGGGCCATACATACCACCCACCTTGTAGACCTTCTCGACAGCCTTGCCGTTCTCATTGACAAGTTTCGAGTTCAGACCGTAGGAGATAGGAGTGGGGTCGTTAGCGTCGGTGATACCGTTGTAGAAAGCCTCGGCCTCAGCCTGAGTAAGACCCTCGTAGTAGTTCATAGCCGAAGTCTGGAGCAGATCCTCGCCCTCCTTCTGGTTAATCTTCACCGCATAGAGTGTGGGGTCGAAGATGATGGGGGTGAGGGTTGCGAGCAACTCCTCAACACTGCCAAGCTCGGTAGGCAGTTTATCGGCGGGAACACCCTTAACCAACTGGATAAAATACTCCTGCGAGAACTCGGGGGTGAACTTGTCGCCCGAGTAGTGGTGGTGGATACCGTTGGCAAACCACACCTTTTTGAGGTACTTCTCAAATGCTGCCCACTCAGCACTCTCGCGCTCGCCCTTGTGGTTGTTATATACACCCTCCAAAGTACGGCGGATTGCAAGGTTGTATTTGAAGTTCTGGTCGAACATAATATCGCGACCGCAGAGTGCTGCCTCGGAGAGGTAGTAGATGAGTTGCTTCTGCTGTAATGGAAGCTCGGCAAAACCGGGCACCTGATAGCGGATGATTTTGACATCATCGAACTTGTCGATTACCCACTCGAACTCCTCTGCGTTGCTCTTATCGCTCGAACACGAAGTAAAAGTTGCTACTGCAAATATGGACATAAGTGTAAAATAGAGTAAATTTTTCATACTTTTAAATGGATAGGTTCTATTAGGTACAAAAGTATAAAATTATTGCGAAATAATGGCCCGTGTTTTATATTTATTCCTAACTTTGCCACACCTTTTGGTGAATAACGAAAAAAGTGATGAAAGTAATATATACCGTCGCCGACCTACGCTCGGCACTTGCCACCCATAATGGGGAGCAGATAGGATTTGTCCCCACTATGGGAGCACTCCACGCAGGCCACCTCTCGCTCGTTGAGAGAGCACGCAAGGAGTGTGGTGTTGTGGTGGTGAGCATCTTTGTTAACCCCACACAGTTTAACGACAAGGGCGACCTTGCCGCATATCCCCGCACACTCCCCGCAGACTTGGAGCTGCTGAGCCCTATTGCCCCCGACTATGTCTTCGCCCCCTCGGTGGAGGAGGTCTATC
>JAZUCV010000007.1:0-18196 GCA_045639285.1 Tidjanibacter sp. | reverse complement strand
ACCTCCCTGCCATCAACATATAGTAGTTCGGATTCTCCAAAAACCAACAAACACTTTTTGATGTCGGGCATATCTCCCCATTTCTCTAATCTTATAGTATTGGAAAGGCGACCATATTTGTCAGACAATTGTCCGATACTTCTTTGCACAGATTCTTCTGCCCTTTTCTTATCTTCTGCCCTTTGTTGTCTTTTCTTTTCCTCTGCTTCTTGGGCTTCTTTTGAATTTTGACTATCGACTAACGCATATATAATGCCCGCAATAATTACAATTCCGAGAACAATTCCAGCCGATACGGGGTCATTAATAAACCATACAATTATCAAAAAAATTAGAATAATAATAAGACACATAACTTTACATTTATTAGTTAAACATAATTTCTTCACTTACTACGCTTAACTAATAAAAGAAAGCGCAGACCTTGCCAACGCTCTCTGGCTCACCACAAGCCGAATATACAATGGATTAGTCTGCGCCAATAGGCACATACCCAATTGTATATTCTATGCTCATTCTATTTTCGAGGTGGTGATTCGAGAGCGATTGAGCTATGTATGTAATGGGTTATATTATAACCGCATATTTTCTTCGCAAAGATAGTAATTCTTTTTCAAATCTCGTTAATTTATCGTATATTTGTGTCTAAATGAAGAGTTAGTGTAAAATTGTATATAATTACCAAAAATTATTTTAGTGAAATCATTCTCAAAATAGAGCCCTCGGCAGCCTTACGCACACTCTCCTCAATCTCCACCGTAGGAGCAAGGTTTTCCAGAGCCGAGCAGATATTCTCCAAGTTTACCTTCTTCATATCCAAGCACTCATTACAACCACCTCCTCGCTTAGGCGCAGGGATAAATCTCTTTTCGGGGTGCGCACTCTGCATCTCGTGCAAAATACCCACCTCAGTCACCACGATAAATTTATCATCACTACCCGAGCAATAAGCCAACAGATCCGCCGTACTGCCAATCACATCCGCCTGCTCCAAAATGGAGTTATTACACTCGGGGTGGGCGAGTACCTTCACACCCGGATTCTCGGCACGAAGCTTAGCCAATCCCTCGGGGCAAAAATCCTCGTGGATAAGGCAACAGCCATCCCAAAGGGTGATATTCTCACGACCTGTTACCTTTTTAATATATGAGCCGAGATTGCGATCGGGCACAAAGAGTATTGGTTGGTCGGCAGGTATGCTCTGCACCACACGCAGTGCGTTGCTACTTGTGCAGCATATGTCGGTATGAGCCTTCACCTCAACCGAGGTATTCACATAACTCACCACCATCACCCCAGGGTGCTCACGCTTCCACTCTGCCAATCGCTCCGCATCGCAGGAGTCGGCCAGCGAACAACCTGCATCGGGCACGGGGAGAAGTACTGTACGCTCCGGAGAGAGTACCTTGGCGGTCTCTGCCATAAACTTCACACCCGCAAAGAGTATCACATCGGCATCCACCGAGGCAGCCTTCTGCGAGAGTGCCAACGAGTCGCCGGTAAAGTCAGCCACCTCCTGCACATCGGGCGAGGTGTAGTAGTGGGCGAGGATTATTGCTCTCTTCTGTGCTTTGAGTTCGGCAATGCGCTCTTTGAGTTTTTCGACGTTGCTCATAATTGTTTATTTAATTTATTAACCTTTTAAATTTTAAAATGAAAAATAATAAATAATATCTGCTGTTAGTAAGTTAATAACTTTTTTCTTGCCATTTGGTGTTTATAAAATGTTAATCTCACTTTTCCTAAATTTTAGAATTATAATCCACTCATCACTACTAAATTGAAGAGTAAAATTTTCTAAAAATCAAGAATTTTATTAACAGCTGTTGGTAAAACAATTAACAAACTAACAATAAAATTTATCAACAAATATACCCGCTCGGAATGTTAGAAAATTTTTGGTCTATTTTAATAATTTTTGCTTGACAAAATGGGAATTGCTCTTGTATAATCACCACAACAGATTCCGCAAATTTTTTATCTAAAAACTCTTTTTAATTATTAACAACGACCTTAAGGGGTTATCAACACTATTTTGACCCCTTTTCAACAACTTTTTCACAAACTTTGCGGAAGGCCTCACCGATTGTGGAATTTGTGGTCGCAGCAGGAACTCCGCAATCACCACCCTCTGCAACTGCCGGAATAATAGGGAGTTCGCCAAGGAAATCAACACCCGCCTCCTCTGCAAGAGCCGAGCCGCCGCCCTGACCAAAGATATAATACTTCTTCTCGGGAACATCCTCGGGGGTGAACCACGCCATATTCTCAACAAGACCCCAGACAGGAATATCAATCTTGGGCGAACGGAACATGGTGATACCTCTGCGCACATCGGCAACAGCCACCTGCTGAGGGGTAGTAACCACCACCGCACCGTCAACCTTCAACTCCGACACCACCGACAAGTGAATATCGCCCGTGCCGGGAGGCAGGTCAATAAGGAGGAAATCCAACTCTTCCCACAGAGTCTGGTGTACCATCTGTCGCAGTGCGCTGGTCGCCATCGGGCCGCGCCACACAAGAGCACCATTAGCATCCACAAAGAAACCAATCGACATAATCTTTATCCCATCCTTCTCGGCAGGCAGGATAAGCTCCTCTTCGCCACGGATGAGCGCCTCGGGCTGGTGACCCTCAACACCAAACATCTTGGGCTGCGAAGGACCATATATATCTGCATCCAGAATACCCACTCGGTACCCCATATCGCGCAGGGTAACAGCCATATTGGCAGTCACCGACGACTTACCGACACCGCCCTTGCCCGATGCGATAGCCACTCGGCAACCAATCTTGTTATATTGGTCGGCAGTGGGTGCAGGTGCGGGAGCTGCGGGCTCCTCAACGACAACCTTCACATTCACCTCGGGAGCACTCTCGGCAAGAGCCATAGCTGCGCGGTTGCGCAACGAGCCAGCCCAAGGATCGCGCTGGCGACGAAAGCGAAGGGTTACAACCCACCCCTCTTCACCCTGCTCGATAGAGGCGATGCCTGTCTTTACCAAATCCTCTTTCAGCTCGGGATGAACGATTTGGCTTAAAATATTTTCAATCTTTTTGCGTTGCATTTTTATATGGTTTTGTTTTGAATCCTAAATAGTATATGGCAAAGATAGGTTTTTTCTGTCGCTTTGCACATAAAAATTGGCGTTTCACCCAAGAAATAGATATACCTATTTAAAAAAAAGATACATTTGTAGAGTATTTTGGCATAAAATGCCAATAACCCCATTTTACTTAAACAAAAAAAGATATGAATAAGTTTTTTAAAACATTCTGGGCAGCACTCCTTGCCTTTGTTGTCGGCAGTATCCTCTTGGTGGTGCTGAGTGTTGTACTCTTTGCCGGTATAGGTTCGGCATTCTCCACCTCCACTCCCGTTGTTGTTGGAGAGAATTCGGTGTTGAAGATTGACTTTGCCGAGAATATTATTGACGGCCCTTCGGGCACTCCTACCCCCACCATCGACCCCCTGAGTATGAGTGTGAGCTTCTCCTCAGCGCTCTCGATGCGCAAGGTTGAGGAGGCGTTGGAGGCTGCAGCCACCGACCCCAACATCAAGGCACTCTACATCAACTATGCCGGTCCGGGCGATGTGTCGGGTACCGCTATGATGGAGGAGTTGCGTGCAGCGCTCGTCAAGTTCCGCGCCTCGGGCAAACCCATCTTTGCCTACAACAAGACCTACACAGCAGCCCTCTATTGGTTGTCGAGTGTGGCCGACAAAATTTATATCAACCCCGAGGGTATGATTGAGTGGCACGGTGTGTCGTCGCAGGTTGTGTTCTACAAGGGTCTGATTGACAAGCTGGGTGTAAATATGGAGATTCTCCGCCACGGCACCTTCAAGTCGGCCGTTGAGCCCTATATGGATACCAAGATGAGTCCCGCCAACCGCTTGCAGACCCAGACAATGGTCAACACCATCTGGGAGGCGATGCTCTCCGATATCTCCGCTTCGCGTGGTATCGAGCAATCTCTGTTGCAGGAGTATGCCGACAACCTCACCCTCGCACTCCCGCAGGTGGCTGTGGAGAAGGGTTTCTTCGATGGTGCTATCCACGAAGATGAGGTGATGCAGATTATTGCCGAGACTATTGCTGCCGAGGGTGTTGAGGTTGAGGCTGACGCCAAACCCGATATGGTGTCGTTGGGTGACTACTCGGCACAGGTTATGCCTAACTATAAACGTATGCCCCGCAACAAAGTGGCTGTTGTCTATGCCTCGGGCGAGATTGTTGATGGCACAAGCGCACAGGGCACCCTGGGTGATGCAACCCTGGTCGAGCAGCTCGCCAAGGTGCGCGAGGACGATGGCGTAAAGGCTGTTGTTCTGAGAGTTAACTCCCCGGGAGGTAGTGCGCTTGCGTCGGAGATTATGTGGCGTGAGATTGAGCGACTGCGTGCCGAGAAGCCCGTAATCGTGTCGATGGGCGACTATGCCGCGTCGGGTGGCTACTACATCTCCGCACCTGCCGATGTGATTCTCGCCAACCGCACCACTCTGACAGGGTCGATAGGTGTCTTTGGCCTGATGTTCAACGCGGGCGAGGCTCTGGAGAAGAAGATTGGTGTGACATTTGATGTTGTGTCGAGTGCCGACCACGCCGACCTTGGCGCTCTCTATCGTCCGATGAGCAGCACCGAGCGAGCATATATGATGAAGCAGATCGAGCGTACCTACTCGACCTTTATCGGTCACGTTGCCGACGGCCGTAATATGAGCATTGAGGAGGTTGATGCTATCGGTCAGGGTCGTGTTTGGTGTGGTGCCGATGCCGAGGAGATTGGCTTGGTGGATGGTATGGGTACTCTGAGCGACGCTATTGCTCTGGCGGCAGACCGTGCGGGTGTGTCGGATGACTACCGCGTGGTGGAGATTGCTCCCGAGGAGGATGCGCTGATGGCTATGCTCTCGTCGCTGATGGCCAAGGTTAAGGGTGCTCCCGCACCTCAGACCGAGTTGCAGCAGGTGTTTGGCGAGTACAACCATCTGTTGCAGATGCTCTCAACAGAGGGTGTGCAGGCTCGAATGCCCTATACAATTGAAATTCATTAATTTTTATACAATAAACCAATTTACAATGAAGAGAGTAATTACTATTATCGCATCGCTTCTGCTTGCAGGTGCTGCGTATGCTCAGCCCGGTGGCTTTGGTGGCGGTATGCCCATGATACCTATGGGTGGTATGGGTATGTTTGGTGGCGATGTTTTTGAGATTCAGGAGAATATCAAAAAGACAGTTGATTCGCTCACCATCGAACTCAACCTCGACAAGAAACAGGCAAAGAAGATGAAAAAGGCGTTGGAGGATGACTACAACAACGATGTTATGGGTAACATCCAGTCGTTGATTTCGGCTATCGGTATCGACTTCAACCTTGTCCCCGACGAGGAGGCTGCAAAGGCTGTCAAGGATCGCGAGGAGCGTTATGCAAAGTTCCTCACCCCCGAGCAGTTCGACAAGTGGAAAGCCAACGAGGCCGCAGCTTTGGAAAATGCAGCTAATCAAGCCAAGAGCATACTGGAGCAGTTCCAGAACGGCGGTGGCTTCCCGGGCGGTGGTTTCCCGGGTGGTGGTTTCCCGGGTGGTGGTTTCCCGGGTGGTGGCTTCCCGGGCGGAGGCAGGCCATTCTAAATTGCTGACAGGTAATAAAAAACAGGGAGTAGCGTTGAACTACTCCCTGTTTTTTATTGTTCACTTGGAAACTCCCTTTACATCTTGTATTTCATCCACTTGAAGAGCTCCTTGAAGGTAGGTTTCTTGCCATACATAAAGATACCCACGCGGTAAACTTTACCTGCAAACCATACGATGGCAAGGAACGATGCGAAGAGAACTGCAATAGAGGTCCACAACTCCCACGCGGGCACGCCATAGGGCAATCGTGCCACCATCACGATAGGCGAGGTGAAGGGGATAATACTGCACCACACCGCCAAAGGCGAGTTGGGGTCCTGCATAGCGGTCAGCATCACAAACAGACCCAAAATCAGAGGCATCGAGATAGGTGTTTGGAGGTTCTGAGTATCCTTCTCGTTATCCACCGCACTACCCACCGCAGCAAACATCGCCGCATAGAGCAGATAGCCGCCAATGAAATAGACAATAAAACCACCAATCAGTCGGAAGAGGTATGCGGGGTCGGTGAGTGTGTTGATTGCGGCAGCCATATCTGCATCCATCACCATACCACTCATCGCGCTCATATCCATAGGCATACCGCTACTCATAGCCTGTGCCGCCTCAATCATATCGCCCGCCAGCAGCGACATCAGTCCGCCACCGACCACAATGATAAAGACCACCCAAATCAACAACTGTGTGAGTGCCACCGAGGCGATACCCAGAATCTTACCCATCATCAGCTGGAAGGGCTTCACACTCGACACCATAACCTCGAGCACCTTGTTGCTCTTCTCCTCGATAACGCCCTGCATAACCATTCCGCCATAGAGGAAGACAAACATATAGATAAGGAAACCGAAGATATAGGCAGCCACAATAGCCACTACCGACGAGCTATCCTTAGCCTCACCGCTCTCGCTGAACTGCTTGACACTCAGAGGCACACTCGTCTCGACACTCGCCAAAATCTCGGAGAGGTTTTCGATGTTGTAGCCCTTCAACTTCTCGGTCTCGATGATATCCTTGATTTGCGAAGAGATTTCGCTCTCGATATCGATTGTCGAGGAGTCGTAGGTGTAGAGTTGCGCACCGCCACCCTCGGCGATGTTCTCGCCAATCACCAGCACACCAAAGATATCGAGCGACTGCTCCTTAATCTCGTCGAGCGGCATATCCGAGGGGATAAACTTCAGCGAGCTGTTGTCCTGCAACTTATCGGCAATCAAACCGCTGTCATCAACAACATAAATCTCCCTCACCGTGTCACTCTTCATATTGACCATCAGCATCGGGATAAACATCATCGCCACCAGGAAGAGAGGCATCAGAATAGTGGTGATGATAAAACTTTTCTTGCGCACGCGCTCGTTGAACTCACGCCCTGCTATAATTCCAATCTTTCCCATATTTATTTGACTGTTAATCTGTTAGGGAATTAAAGTTTACCCGCTACGGCGCGGATAAATATATCGTTCATACTTGGTATCATCTCCTGGAAAGAGCGAATCTCCACAATATCATTTGCCACAGCAATAATATCCCTCACACTATGCTCTGCGCCGATGTGGAGTTTTACCCTGTCGAGTTCGCCCTCCTCGCTGTCGAGCAGTGTGCAGTGGCCATCCAGAGCGTCGCGCAGCTCACTAAGATTGCCGCGGAACGAGAGCTGATACTGACCGTTGCCGTGGGCACGACGAATAGAATCCACACTACCGCTAAGGATGTTGTGTGATGCATTGATAAGGGTGATATCGTCGCAAATCTCCTCTACTGAGGACATATTGTGGGTTGAGAAAATCACCGTTGCGCCCTTGTCCCTCAGTCGCAAAATCTCCTCTTTCAGCAAGTTGGCATTTACGGGGTCGAAACCGCTGAACGGCTCATCGAAGATGAGGAGTTCAGGCTCGTGAAGGATGGTGACGATGAACTGCATCTTCTGCGCCATACCCTTGCTCAACTCCTCCACCTTCTTGTTCCACCAACTCTCAATACCGAAGCGCACAAACCACTCTTTGAGTCGGCGGATAGCCTCGGGGCGCGAGAGTCCCTTCAGGCGTGCGAAGTAGATTGCCTGTTCGCCCACCTTCATATTCTTGTAGAGTCCGCGCTCCTCGGGGAGATAGCCGATACGACCCACATCTTCGGGTTGCAACTCCTTGCCTGCAAAATAGACCTTACCGCTATCGGGGGCTGTGATGCGGTTTATTATTCGTATCAGTGTGGTCTTGCCCGCACCGTTGGGGCCCAGCAGACCATAGACACTGCCACGCGGAATAGTGAGTGATACGTCATCGAGAGCCTTGTGTCCGGCAAACTGTTTGGTGACGTGTTCTACCCTTAAAAATTCCTCCATTATTCTTCTTTTTTAGAGTTAAAAAAAGTGTTTACAAAAACAAAGGTAGTTCTTTTATGTAAAAAAACCACAAAAGTAGGTGTCAAGTTGTGTGAAATTTGGCGAATAGCACTATCTTTGAAAATTATTTCACCCAACAGAGCGTTTTGGTTTTTGCTCGATGCCGATTTTTTTTGAGCGGAGAGCAACCGTTGGCTCTTTGGTGGGGGTATTGATTTTTATGATAAACGCGTAAATAGGAGCATTAGAACTCCAACCAAAATAGTAAAAAAATGTTGTATCCGATTAAGTTTCGTCCACGATTGAAAGAGCGCATTTGGGGTGGTGGCAAGTTGGCTGCTGCCGGCAAGCGCGCCAAGCAGTCGCAGAACAAGGAGCGTATTGGCGAGAGTTGGGAGATCTCTGGGGTGGAGGGCGAAGAGTCCGTCATCTTCAATGGCTTTTTGAAGAACAACAACCTGCAAGAGATTACCGAGGTCTATATGGGTGAACTTGTCGGTGAGCGCATATATGAGCGTTTTGGCTTGGAGTTCCCCGTGTTGGTGAAGTTTATCGACGCTCGCGACCGCCTCTCGATACAGGTGCACCCCGACGACACTCTCGCCGAGGAGCGTCACGGCTGTCGTGGCAAGAACGAGTTCTGGTATATCATTGACGCAGAGCCGGGTGCGCATATCTGGCTGGGCTTCCGCAAGGGTGTCACCCACCACGACTACCACGAGGCTCTCCACTCGGGCGAGGTTTTCAAACTGCTCAATATGGTACCTGTCAAGGCTGGAGATATTTTTATTGTTCCTGCCGGTACCGTGCATTCGATAGGTGAGGGTATCTTCCTCGCGGAGATTCAGGAGACCTCGGATATCATCTATCGTATCGACGACTGGGGTCGTACCGACGAAAAGGGCGAGCCCCGCGAACTCAGCCTGGAGTTGGCGCACGACGCTATCGATTTCGAGGCCTCGACAATGTTGCAGGTGCAGACTCCGGGTCTGCCCAACAAGGTGGAGGAACTCTTCCGTTCGAGCGATTATGTGATTGACAGGATTGCAGTGAAGGGTCGCCTGGAGCGCGATGTGGCACCGATTGACTCCTTTGTTATCTATATCTGTACCGCGGGCGAGGCGACAATCACAACTCCTTTCGGCTCGGAACGACTCAAAAAAGCGCAAACCCTGCTGATTCCTGCCGAGGAGAGTGAGGTGTTGATTGAGGGTGAGGGCGACCTGCTGGAGGTCTATATGGCTGAGTAATGGTCGTAAAATAGCGAGAAAAAGAGTTTAAAAGTGGCAATAGTCACACTAAAAATTTGATAAAACCCAATTAAAGGGTTACTTTTGCGACAGTTTTTAACGAGAATAATCCGAAAAACAAGATATGGCAATCAACCAAACTAAAACCGCCAAAACCATCAAGGGCCACATTTCACAGGTTATCGGCCCTGTAATCGATGTTAGCTTCGAGAAAGATGGTGTTAGTAATGAGGAGATTCAGCTCCCTTCGATTCACGACTCTATTGAGGTAGTGCGCGACAATGGTCGTGTGCTTGTTGCTGAGATTCAGCAGCACATCGGCGAGAACAGCGTTCGTGCCGTTGCAATGGACTCCACCGACGGTCTTCGTCGTGGTATGGAGGCTACCTCGCACTACACCCCTATCGGTATGCCGACAGGTGAGCAGGTGAAGGGTCGATTGATGAACGTAGTGGGTGAGGCAATTGACGGTATGCGTCCCTTGGAGGAGTCGGAGCGTCTGCCTATCCACCGCGAGCCTCCCAAGTTTGAGGATCTCTCCACTTCGCGCGAGGTGTTGTTCACCGGTATCAAGGTTATCGACCTTCTGGAGCCCTACTCGCGTGGTGGTAAGATTGGTCTGTTTGGTGGTGCAGGTGTTGGTAAGACTGTGCTTATTATGGAGTTGATTAACAACATTGCTAAGAAGCACCACGGTTTTTCGGTGTTCGCCGGTGTGGGTGAGCGTACCCGTGAGGGTAACGACCTGTTGCGCGATATGATTGAGTCGGGCGTTATCCGCTATGGCGAAGAGTTTAAGAAAGGTATGGAGGAGGGCGATTGGGACCTCTCGAAGATTGACTACGAGGAGCTCAAGAAGTCGCAGCTCTCGCTTGTGTTCGGCCAGATGAACGAGCCTCCCGGTGCGCGTGCGTCGGTGGCACTCTCGGGTCTGACTGTCGCTGAGTCGTTCCGTGACTCGGGTGAGGGCACCAAGGATATCCTCTTCTTCATCGACAATATCTTCCGTTTCACTCAGGCAGGTAGTGAGGTATCGGCACTTTTGGGTCGTATGCCCTCGGCAGTAGGTTATCAGCCTACCCTGGCTACCGAGATGGGTAGTATGCAGGAGCGAATCACCTCGACCAAGAACGGCTCTATCACCTCCGTACAGGCGGTATATGTGCCCGCGGACGACTTGACCGACCCCGCACCCGCAACCACCTTCTCGCACCTCGATGCTACCACCGTGCTCTCGCGTAAGATTACCGCACTCGGTATCTACCCCGCGGTAGATCCCCTGGAGTCGACTTCGCGAATCCTCGACCCCAACATCGTTGGTCAGGAGCACTATGACACCGCACAGCGTGTGAAACAGATTCTCCAGCGTTACAAGGAGTTGCAGGATATCATCTCGATTCTCGGTATGGAGGAGCTCTCGGATGAGGATAAGACCACTGTGAACCGCGCTCGTCGTGTTCAGCGTTTCCTCTCGCAGCCCTTCTTTGTGGCTGAGCAGTTCACCAACACCCCGGGTGTGATGGTCTCGATTGAGGATACCATCAAGGGCTTCAAGATGATTCTCGATGGCGAGGTTGACCACCTGCCCGAGCAGGCATTCCTCAATGTTGGCACTATCGAGGAGGCTATCGCCAAGGGCGAGGCAATCCTCAAACAAGCCACCAAGTAATTTTTAAACGTTACATATCCTGATTGCAGGGAGGGGCGTTTGGAAGGTAAATTAGAGCAGGTTGGGAAGGTAAATTAGAGTAAGTTTAGCGGACTGACGAAAGCAAGTTTAGCGGCCAACCAAACTCCGATAATACAAAATAAACATTATATAATATATAGGTATAGCGAACAAGATGGCACAGGGAAAGATAACAGTAAAGATTGTATCTCCTAAGGGTGAGGTTTTTTCGGGCGACGTGGAGCACGTTACCTTGCCTGGTGTGGTTAGTTCGTTTGCCGTATATCCGCGCCACGCACCACTTATCTCGGCTCTCGAAGAGGGCGACATTAAGTGTCTGACCACCGATGGAGAGGAGCGCAAGTTCCACATTATGAGTGGTTTTGTTGAGGTGAAAGGTGATGTGGTTACCGTTTGTGTAGAGTAATTTGACAATGAATAGTACCAAGTTCAATAGCGGTAAGATGGTCAATATCGTTCTCGGAACGATGGTGGTGCTGATGGTTATCATCTGGTGCCTCAACCGTTATCGCCCCGAGTGGTATCATCACCTGATGTGGATTGCCCCCTTGTGTTTTGCCTTGTCGGGCAGAATGGCTGTGATGATGTGTGAGAAACTCTTTACGCTCACTGCTAACAAGGTGGTTAATAAGATGTTGCTCTTCAAGATGGTTAAGTTGCTCGGCACAATGGCGGTGATGATTACCTGCTTCCTCTGTTTGGAGGCTTCGTCGGCACGCAACGCTTTTCTGATTGTGTTGGTGGGCGGATATCTCATCTCGACGGTTGCCGAGTTGCAGGTCTTCTCGCACTTTGAGAAGGTGAACAAGGCACGCGCGGCGTTGAAGGCAGCAGAGGCTACCGAGCAAGAGGCTAAGTAAAAAAGTAAAAAGTAATGAAATTGAGCCAGATAATAAGGAGATGTATGTTGGTGGGTGCGTTAATGCTCTCGCTGTTTGTGGCTATGCCTGCTATGGCGGCTACCTCTGCCGACCACGCTGAGCAGACCGCCGAGGCGGAGAGCGAGATTAACGTGCAGGAGATTATCTTCGACCACCTTAACGATAGTTATTCGTGGCACATTGCTACCGTCAATGGTCACCACATTGAGGTACACCTCCCCATCATCGCTAAGACAGAGAGCGGCTGGAAGTTGTTCTCCTCCAAGCATTTGGCACACGGACACGAGCACGAGGGCTTGCGCATCTCGACCAACGAGAAGTATGAGGGTAAGCTCGTTGAGGTTGCTGCCGATGGCTCGGAGAGCAGACCTCTCGATTTGTCGCTCACCAAAAATGCGTTGGCACTGCTGATTAACTCGTCGATTATGATTTTCATCTTCCTCGTTTGTGCTCGTTGGTACAAGCGCAACCCCAAGAACGCTGTCCCCGGTGGCTTTGTGGGTATGATGGAGATGGTGGTTATGTATATCGAGGACGAGGTGATTCGCGACAATGTGGGTCCCGACTATAAGCGTTACTCGCCCTATTTGTTGTGTGCCTTCTTCTTTATTCTGATTAACAACTTGTTGGGTCTGGTGCCTGTATTCCCGTTCGGTGCCAATACCACAGGTAATATAGCCGTTACGCTGGTGATGGCGCTCTGCACTACCATTGCGGTCAACGTGTTTGGTAATAAGGAGTATTGGAAGGAGATTTTCTGGCCTGAGGTGCCTTGGTGGATTAAGGTTCCTATTCCACTGATGCCCGTTATTGAGATGTTCGGTATCATCACCAAGCCCTTTGCACTGACTGTCCGTCTGTTTGCAAATATTATGGCGGGTCACACAATCATCCTTGCGCTCACCTGCTTGATTTTCGTCACCTTCGCAATGGGCGTGGGCATCGGTACGGGTATGACCATCTTCTCGATTATCCTCTCGGTGTTTATGTTGTGCTTGGAGTTGTTGGTGGCATTTATTCAGGCCTATGTGTTTACAATGCTCTCGGCGGTGTTTATCGGCCTCTCGCGCCAGAAACACGAGCACGGCGAGGAGCACCACCACGAGGAGCCTAAGGCATTGGAAGAATAGATAGAGAAATAGATAGACAAAAAACATAATTAATTGTAAAATTCTTAAATTTTAAAACTATGATGTTAGCATCTTTGATTAGCTTGTTGCAGACCGTAAGTTATGGTTCGATTGCAGCTCCCCTCGCAGCCGCTATTGCAGTTATTGGCGCTGCTTATGGTATTGGTAAGATTGGTTCGTCGGCTATGGAGGCTATCTCGCGTCAGCCCGAGGTTGCAGGCGATGTTCGTATGTCGATGATTATTGTTGCCGCTCTTATCGAGGGTGCAACCCTGTTTGCAATCGTAGTCTGCCTCATGGCAATCTAATCCCGCGAGGATAACTACTTTTTTAGGGCGAGAGAAGGGTGAGTGACCCCCGTGGTCGTGTTTGAGGTGCGGGTATTACCGGAACACCGATAACAATCCCCACAAAGGACACTATACCTTACCAACCTTAATCTCCCCACAAACGTAAAATTGAACAAAAATGTCGTTGATTACTCCCGATTTGGGACTTCTGTTTTGGATGCTCATTGCCTTTGGTGTGGTATTCGGAATCTTGGCCAAGATTGGTTTTCCGATTATCACAGGTGCTGTTTCCTCGCGTAGGGAGCACATCGAGTCTTCGTTGAAGGCTGCGGATGAGGCTAACAGTCGCTTGGCAGGCATCGAGGAGCAGGCTCAGCAGTTGTTGGCGGATGCTCAGGCTCGTCAGAACGAGATTTTGAAGCAGGCCACAGCAAATGGTGAGCGTATCGTTCAGGAGGCCCGTGAGCAGGCTCAGGTTGAGGCTGCTCGTGAGTTGGAGGCGGCAAAACAACAGATCGAAACCGAGAAGCGCAAGGCGCTTGGCGAGATTCGTTCTACTGTTGCGCTCTTGTCGGTAGATGTTGCCGAGAAGGTGTTGCGTCAGCAGTTGGGCGACAAGGAGTCTCAGCAGTCGTTTGCTATGCGATTGGTTGAGGAGGCCGAGCGTTCGGAGCAGGGTAGGGAATCGTAGTAGGCAGTTATGAACACAGGACTTATAGCCAGACGTTATGCCAAGGCTCTGATGGCCTATGCTACCGAGCGTGGTCAGACGGAACTGCTTTATAGGCAGATGGGCTCTCTTGCAGGGAGCTATGAGGCATTGCCTGCCTTGCGTGCCACATTGGTCAGCCCCGTGGTTAGTCGCGAGGAGAAGATGTCGCTTGTGTGTGCCGCGGTGGGTGCAGAGCCTGCCGAGAGTTTCCGTGATTTCGTGAGGCTTGTTTTGGATAACCGCCGCGAGGCATATCTCCGCACTATGGCGTTGGAGTATATGTCGCTCTACCGTAAGAGTAACAATATCAGCGTGGTACACCTGACCTCGGCTACCGAGTTGGATAAGGAGGTTACGGATAGGATTGCTGCGAGTGTTGTTGCTAAGACTCAGGGTGCGGTCGAGTTGGACTGCCGCATCGACCCCTCTCTTGGAGGTGGTTTCATATTCCGCATTGACGATAAGCAGCTGGATGCCTCTGTCAGGGGTGCTCTGGAGCGTATCGCCAAGGCATTTAAACAAACAAGTGTATCAACCCTTTAATTAGAAGGTTAATAGATTATTATGGCCGATAAGATAAAAGCGAGCGAGGTATCCGATATTCTGAGGATGCAGCTCGAGAAGATTGACACCAACCTGCGTTTCGATGAGGTGGGCACCGTGCTCGAGGTGAGCGACGGTGTTGCCCGCATCTACGGCTTGCGCAACGCTGAGGCGGGCGAGTTGCTCGAATTTGAGAGCGGAATGATGGGTGTGGTGATGAACCTTGAAGAGGACAACGTGGGTACTGTGCTCCTCGGCCCCACCGATCAGGTGAAGGAGGGCTTTACCGTTAAGCGTACCGGTCGTATCGCCTCTATCAATGTGGGTGAGGGTATGCTTGGTCGTGTTATCAACCCTCTGGGTCAGCCTCTGGATGGTATGGGTGAGGTTGTTGGCGAGACCTGCCAGATGCCCTTGGAGCGTAAGGCGCCGGGCGTTATCTTCCGTCAGCCTGTAAACCAACCCTTGCAGACAGGCTTTAAGGCTATCGACGCGATGATTCCTATCGGTCGTGGTCAGCGCGAGTTGATTATTGGTGACCGCCAGACAGGTAAGACAGCGATTGCTATCGACACCATCCTCAATCAGCGCGAGGCATACGAGAAGGGCGAGCCTGTTTACTGTATCTATGTTGCTGTGGGTCAGAAGGGTTCGACTGTTGCTGCTATTGTAAATACACTGCGCGAGAAGGGTGCTATGGACTATACCGTAGTTGTTTCGGCAACCGCTGCCGACCCCGCTGCGCTTCAATATTTTGCACCCTTTGCTGGTGCTGCCATCGGTGAGTATTTCCGCGATACCGGTCGCCACGCCTTGGTGGTCTATGATGACCTCTCGAAGCAGGCGGTTGCCTATCGTGAGGTGTCGCTGATTCTGCGCCGACCCAGCGGTCGTGAGGCATACCCCGGTGATATCTTCTACCTGCACTCGCGCCTGTTGGAGCGTGCAGCGAAGATTATCAACAACACCTCGGTTGCTGAGCAGATGAATGACCTCCCCGACAGCCTTAAAGGTAAGGTTAAGGGTGGTGGCTCGCTCACCGCACTTCCCATCATCGAGACCCAGGCAGGTGACGTGTCGGCATACATCCCGACCAACGTTATTTCGATTACCGATGGTCAGATCTTCCTCGAAAACGACCTCTTCAACCAGGGTGTTCGCCCCGCGATTAACGTAGGTATCTCCGTGTCGCGTGTGGGTGGTAGCGCACAGATTAAGTCTATGAAGAAGGTGGCAGGTTCGTTGAAGATGGATCAGGCTCAGTATGCTGAGTTGGAGGCATTTACCAAGTTCGGTGGCGATTTGGACCCCGTGACTGCCTTCACCATCGACAAGGGTAAGAAGAATACCCAGTTGCTCATTCAGGCTCAGTATGCACCTATGCCCGTTGAGCAGCAGATTGCAGTGCTCTACTGCGGTGTCAACGGTCTGCTCCGCGAGGTGCCCGTTGATAAGGTGCGCGACTTTGAGAAGGCATTTATTCAGTACCTCCTTGCTAACCATCGCGAGGATGTGTTGGAGCCCCTGCGTGCCGGCAAGCTCGACGAGGGTATCACCTCGCTTATCGAGAAGAGCGCGGCAGAGGTTACTGCAATGTTCAAGTAATATTTTATACAGATTGAGTTTTTGTGGGTGATGATGCCTGGTAAGATGTAGATTATCAGGCTGTTCCCCAAAGATATAGAGAGGAAAAAGATGGCTTCGTTGAAGGAGATTAAAGAACGTATCAACTCTGTCAGCAGCACCCGAAAGATCACCTCGGCGATGAAGATGGTGTCGGCTGCGAAGTTGCACAAGTCCCAAGCGGCAATTGTCGGTATGGGCCCCTACTCGCGTGCGCTCTCGCAGGTGATGGAGGGATTGCTCGCGGGGGCTACGCTCGACTTCCCGCTCACCGCCCGCCGCGAGGTGGAGCGCGTGGCGATTGTCGCCTTCTCCTCCGATAGTTCGCTCTGCGGTGCGTTCAACACCAATGTTGCACGACTGCTCTCCGAGCGTGTGGCTGAGTACCGCCACCTCCCCGCAGAGTCGGTGGAGGTATATACCGTGGGTAAGAAGGTCTTCGAGGCGGCCGGCAAGGCGGGATATAATGTCGTTGAGAACTTCGACGGTCTGGCTGCTAAGCCCGACTATGACGTGATGGCTGCTTTGGCACAACGCTTTATGGATCGCTTTGTGGAGGGCACCCTCGATAGAGTGGAGGTTGTCTATCACCGCTTTAAGAGTGCTGGCTCTCAGGTGCTTACCCATAGCGAACTCCTCCCCCTCGAACTGCCTCAGAGTGAGGAGTCGGGCCTGGGCGCTGACTATATTTTGGAGCCCTCGCGCGAGGAGTTGCTGGCTACACTCCTGCCCAAGAGCGTCAAGTTGCAACTATACACCGCACTGCTCGACAGCTCGGCGTCGGAGCACGCAGCACGCGTGATTGCTATGCAGATGGCAACCGAGAATGCCGATGAGTTGCTTGGCGAGCTGACTGTTGAGTACAACAAGTCACGCCAGCAGGCGATTACTAATGAGTTGCTGGATATAGTCGGCGGCTCTATGAACTAAAATAAAAAGCTATCTGGCTTGTAAATTTTGCACTTCCCTCGTGAGTCAAATGCTCATTTACTTTAAGTAAACTCCGCTTTGCCTCCCTTCGCGAAGCCCAAAATTTCCTAAGCCATATAACTTTTTAACATAAGTGGGTATAGATAAAAAAAGTCTGTGATATCGAATCACAGACTTTTTTGTTTTTAGGGAGTTTAGTGAGTTTAATGAATTTAGGGATTATTCTTTAAACTCCTTAAATTCCTTAATCTCCCTTTTATTTTTGCCTTGTTGTCCTTTGTTGCCTTTATTCCACCAATCTATTTGTCTGGCTATCAGGGAATACCACCCAGGGGGTAAATCTCTTTGCCTCCTCAAAATCCACGCGGGCGTAGGACATAATAATCACCAGGTCGTCCACATTGATAAGTTGAGCGGCCGCACCGTTGAGAGCGATGATGCCGCTGTCGCGCTCGCCCTTGATAACATAGGTCTCCAGACGTGCGCCATTGGTGATATCGACCACCTGCACCTTCTCGCCCGAAATAAGATTGGCAGCCTCCATAAGAGCCTCATCGATGGTGATACTACCCACATAGTTGAGGTTTGCCTGCGTAACGCGCACGCGATGAATCTTCGATTTAAGTACCTCTATTGTCATACCTTGATATTGTCAATCAGGCGCACCGAGCCGCACTGTACGGCGATGCAACCCTGTGTGTTACAATCGTTTGACCACTCCTTAACGCTCTGCATCGAGAGTGCGTCAACCACCTCGAAGTAGATACATTTCAGGAGCGTATTTTTGTTAATCTCCTCCTCAACCCAAGCGACCATCTCGGCGGGCGATGCGAACTCGGCCTTGCGCTCCACAGCCTTGCACAGTGTGGCGTAGATGTGGGGTGCTGCGGCGCGGTGAGGCTCGTCAAGCAGGGTGTTGCGCGAGGAGAGTGCCAGGCCGTCGGTATCTCTCACGATGGGGCACTCTACAATCTCCACGGGGCTGCCCATCTGGCGCACGAGTTCCTTAATAACCGCAATCTGCTGGAAGTCCTTCTCGCCGAAGTATGCCTTGTGGGGCTCTACGAAGTCGAAGAGTTTGCTTACCACCTGACCCACGCCGTTGAAGTGGCCGGGGCGTGAAGCACCCTCCATCACCTTATCCACCATTCCGAAGTCGAA
>JAZUCV010000006.1:0-18997 GCA_045639285.1 Tidjanibacter sp. | reverse complement strand
CCGCCTAAAAATCGCCTCACTAAATTCACAAAAAATAGTGGGGATGATAGAGGCTATAAAGAAAAGCGTCTGCGACGCCTTCACAGCTCCTAAGACCCATCTTACCTAAACTTCGCTTCACTAAAATGCACAAAATAATTAAACAAAAATGGTATTTTTCAAATAATTATACTATATTTGTATGTGGAGTGGGGCTAATCAGTTCTGATGCCTGCATCTCCGACTGCAAACCTCTAACTAACAGTAAGTAATTTTTTTAGCTGCAAGACATTTTGCGGAGTATATGGCCTATGGCCTATGCTCTCTAATAACTTGATATACAAAAATTTATTTATTGTTTAACATACTTAAAACAACCTCAAAATGAAAAAGAGTCTATCTCTGTTACTCCTTTGCATCGTGTGTGCATTCGGAGTAAGTGCGCAAGGTGAGTCTATGTACAAACAGAAGTTTGCAGACCCCAATGCGGAGTTTTTCACCCCTGAAAACTACGGTATCAAGGCCGATGGTAAGATGGATGTCAGCGAGCAGTTGCAGGCAGCTATCAACAAGGTGAAGAGTGAAAAAAATTTTGGCACCCTCTACATCCCCGAGGGTAAATATCTTATTAGCAAGACTATCTACGTGCCCGGTGCAGTTCGTCTGATCGGCTACGGCGAGAAGCGTCCTGAGATTATCCTGGCGAAGAACACCTTCGTTAATGAGGAGGGCTGGATGTTCTGGTACACAAGTGGTTTGGTTACTCCCGAGCGTGCTCCCAGCGATGCCGGTGCAGGTACATTCTACAGCGGTTTCTCGAACATCAACCTTCGTATTGAGAAGGGCAACCCCAAGGCAATCGCTCTCCGCACCCACTATGCTCAGCACGGTGTGTTGAACCACGTGGATATCCACGCTGGCGACGCTTACGCCTGCTTGCTCGATGTTGGTAACGAGATGGAGAACGTGCGTTTCTTCGGTGGTCAGTATGGTATCACCTCGGGTCCTACCAGCCCCAGCTGGCCTATGGCTATCGCCGATGTCTATTTCGAGGGTCAGAAGAAGGCTGCTGTCGTAACTCGTAATGCAAGCATCTCGTTTGTGAATATGGTGGTTAAGAATGCCCCCATCGGTATTCTGATGGAGAATGGCGTGACCGACCGTGTATATATTGAGGAGTCGCAGTTTGAGAATGTTGGTACCGCAGTGGTTACCACCGTTGAGGATGAGGCTGTTAACCAGATTAATATCCTTGGTCTGCTCTGCAAGAACGTTCCCACCCTGCTCACCACTCCCGGTGAGAGCGTTCCCGTGGCACACAAGATTTACAATGTCAAGGATTTGACCTACGGTTTGATTATTCCTGAGATGGGTGCTATCGGTGACTTCGATCTCACTTACGATGTTGTTCCCGCATCGGAGTTCAAGCTCAACTTCAAGCGTACCATCCCTGCACTTCCCGAGATGAACACCTGGGTAAGCGTGCTCGATTTTGGTGCTAAGGGTGACGGCGAGACCGACGACACCGAGGCTATCAAGAAGGCTGTTGCATCGGCTCAGAACATCTTCTTCCCCGAGGGCTGGTATCGTATCACCGAGACTATCAAGATGCAGCCCAACACCGCAATTATCGGTATGCATCCCTTTGCTACTCAGTTTGTTTTGGCCGAGAGCACTCCCGCATTCAGTGGCTTTGGCTCGCCCGTTGCTATGGTTGAGTCGAGCAAGGGTACCAACATCTTCAACGGTATCGGTATCACCACAGGTGGTTACAACAACCGTGCGGTAGGTATCAAGTGGATGGCTGACGGCGCATCGCTTATGAATGATGTCAAGTTCGTTGGTGGCCACGGTACTATGAGCAAGCCTCGTCCCGCATCGGCTGCTCCTGCAGCTCCCCGTCAGGCTTCGAACAGCGCTGCTTCGCGTATCAGCTCGCCTTCGAATCCTATTGCTGTCCAGGGTCTTGACCAGGCTTGGGACAACCAGTATTGGAGCCTCTGGATTACCGATGGTGGTGGCGGTACTTTCAAGGATATCTGGACTGCCAACACCTACGCAGGTAGCGGTCTTTATGTAAGCAACACCGATACTCCTACCCGTATGTATGCCGTGTCGCTCGAGCACCACGTTCGTACCGAGTCGCGTTTCAGCAATGTGAAGAACTGGAAGCTCTACGCTATGCAGTATGAGGAGGAGAGCCGCGAGGGTGAGCACTGCGTGAGCCTCGTGATGGACAACTGCGAGAATATGCTCTTTGCAAACAGCCGTTTCTATCGCGTTATCCGCGTTAAGACTCCTCGTGATTTCGGTATGCAGGTATCGAACAGCAAGAATATCGAGTTCCGCAATATGCACACCTGGACTCAGATTCTCTATATGACAGCTTCGACCGTTTACGATGTAAACAAGAATATCAACCTCTATGCCAACGACTTCGCTCGCGCTACCATCACAGGTAACGAGAAGAGCGCACGTCCTGTGGGTGCTATTGACGAGGTGGTTAAGATTGGTAAGGGCTACCGTTTCGCAACAGGTGCTGTTGCCGACAGCAAGGGTAATGTGTACTTCTGCGAGAACCAGCTGAAGAAGGTTTACAAGTGGGATGCTGCGACCGGTACTATCTCGGTTCTGGCTGACTATCCCTACAAGCCTTTCTCGCTGGCAATGGATACCGAGGATAACCTTATCGTTATCTGCCGCTACGATCCTCAGCCCGGCTATCTCGTGGATGGTCGTCCCGAGGTTGTGAGCCGTCTTCCCGATGACAACCCCGATTACAGTGGCTGGGGTAACAGTGGCTGGGCAGCATTGGCGTTCGCTATCGACACCAAGTCGGAGAGCGACACTATGGTTCCCCTGAAGCGTGTTGCTACCGCTTCGGTTAGCTCGCCCAAGCGTGTGATTGTTCCTACCCACCGCTATCGTCCTGATTTCTCCGCAGTTGCAGAGGCTATGCCCGAGAACAGCTTCCTGGCTCCCGATGGCGTGACCATCATCCCCGAGACCTATGACCTTGGTCGTTCGGTTCAGCTGGCAAGCTTTGCACCCAACCAGAGTGCTCCCGTCTATATGGCTTGGGAGAACTATCACACCGTATCGCAGTTCAAGGCCAACGCTGACGGCCGTCTTTCGGAGGTTGCTCCTAAGATGTTCAAGCGTGGCGAGTACAGCGTTGCAACAGATAAGGCTGGTAATGTGTATATTGCAGAGGGTGATATCTTCGTATATGATAGCAAGGGTAACTTCATCAAGGCTATCACCTGCGAGGAGCGTCCTTTGTCGATGGCATTTGGCGGCAAGGATGGCAACACCCTGCTCATCACCACTAACAACTCGCTTTACAAGGTTCGCGTGAAATAGTATCCTGTAAAAATCCGACCGCCCCTTGCCGCTAAAAGCGGCAAGGGGTGTGCCGAATTTTATCGATTGCCTTATACACACTTATTACTAATCAAACGATTGAATTATGAAACTTTTTACTGCAATTAAGAGTATTGCCGTTACTGCAGCTCTGGTCGCTCTGTGCGTGCCGAGTGCTCACGGACAGTTGAAGGTAACTGAGGGTACGGAGACCATCCCTACCTATGTCCCTACTCCTCCCAACCCAATGCCCCGTTTCTATGAGGGCGAGAATCATCAGGGTGTTCAGCGTCGCCTCTATCCCTATGCATTTGACGACGGTCTGACAATGAACAAACAGGATGTTGACTATCCTATGGTGTTTGTCGAGAACGACTTTATCCGTATGGCGATTGCTCCCGGTCAGGGTGGCCGTATCTACTACGCATACGACAAGACAAATGGCTATAACTGGTTCTACCACAACGAGGTTGTAAAGCCTTCGCTGATTGGTATGGTTGGTAACTGGCGTTCGGGCTCGCTCGCTTGGGGCTATCCTCACCACCACGGCCCGACCACCGTTGAGAATATGGAGTATGTTATCGAGAAGAACGACGATGGCAGCCAGACCGTTTGGATTAACAACACCGAGCGTCTGCAGCGTGCTAATGTGCTGATTGGCTACACCGTATATCCCGAGTCGTCGCTTGTGGAGATGACCATCGTTCCCCGCAACCCGACCGAGGTTACCGACTCCTTCCTCTTCTGGGCCAATCCCGCAGTTCGTTGCGACTCGGCTTATCAGGTTATCTTCCCGCCCAGCGTGAAGTATGTTACCTACCACGGTAAGCGCGATATGACTGCTTGGCCTATTGCCGACAGCCGTTTCACAGGCTACGACTACACAGGCCTGGATATCAGCTATTGGGACAACACTCGCACTTCGGTATCTTTCTTCTCGTGGGATCCTCGCGAGGACTACTTCGGTGGCTACGACCACAAGGCTAAGGCAGGTACCGCCTGGGTAGGTAACCACTACATTATGCCCGGTATGAAGTATTGGGCAGACGGTAACAACCCCAGCGGTCTGAACACCAACAATGGTCTGACCGACAACTCGGGTCGTTACATTGAGCTGATGGCAGGCTTCTACACCGACAACCAGCCCGACTACAGCTGGTTGCAGCCCTATGAGACCAAGCTCGGAACTATGATTTGGTTCCCCATCCGCGAACTCGACGGTCTGAAATATGCTAACCGCAACGGTGCGCTCAACTACTTTATGGGCAATGGCTCGGTTGACCTTCGTCTGAATACCACTATGGCTCACAAGGCAGCCCGCGTTGTTGTCAGCAAGGGTGCTGAGGAGGTTTTTGCTCAGACCCTGAGCATCAGCCCCGCAGAGCCCCGCAAGGTAGATGTTAAACTCCCCGCAGGTGTTGGAGAGATGGATATCACCTTCACCCTGCTCGACGATAAGGGCGAGTTGCTCTACACCTATACTCCCGCTGACCACGTTACTCCCGACCCCGGTCGTCCCGAGACTTTGGAGACCTTCGCTCAGCCTGAGGATGTGGAGAGCGTTGAGGACCTCTATCTGATAGGTCTGCGTATCGACCAGTTCCACAGCACTCAGGATCCTATGCCTTACTACGAGGAGGCTCTTCGTCGTGACCCCGGTCACTCGCAGACCAATGTGCAGCTCGGTATCAAGGCCTACAAGGATAGCAATTGGGAGGCTGCGGAGAAGTACTTCCGCACTGCTGCCGAGCGTGTGACTGCTCGCTACACCCGTCCCCGCGACTGCGAGGCGCTCTACTATCTGGGTATCACCCTGCGCCACCTCGGTCGCTATGAGGAGGCATACGATTGGCTCTATCGCGCATCGTGGGATGCCGATTGGCACACTGCTGCCTACTACCAGCTTGCACAGATGGACTGTGAGCGTGGCAACTACGACGTGGCTCTCGACCATATAAATCGCTCGCTCACTACCAACACCGAGAATATTGCGGCTCTCAACCTGAAGGGTGTTATCCTTCGTCATCTTGGCGCAACCGCTGCTGCCGAGGAGCACCTGGTGGCTGTTATCGAGAAGACCAAAATCAACAATATGGCTATGAACGAGCTTATTCTGCTCGGCTCGGCGAAGGGTGATTTGGCAGAGCTCTCGCGCTGGATGAAGGATGACCAGCAGGCATACCTCGAACTCGCTTCGGAGTATATGCAGTCGGGTCAGTGGCAGGAGGCTTACGATGTGCTCGCACGCATCGAGGCTAAGGGCAATACCTATCCTATGATCTACTATGCTGCAGGTTATATGAAACAGCAGATGGGCGACAACGACGCTGCTAAGGCATACTATGTAAAGGGCTCGCAGATGCCTCACGACTACTGCTACCCGTTCCGTGCCGAGGAGTCGAAGATTCTGCTCGCTGCTATCGAGATGGTCCCCAACGATGCTAAGGCACCCTACTATCTGGGTAACCTCTACTACGAGCACCAGCCCCAGAAGGCTATCGAGTTGTGGGAGCGTTCGCGCGAGTTGGACAACACCTTCTACATCACACACCGTAACCTCGCTCTGGCTTATAAGGATATCGAGCAGGACTATGCAAAGGCTCTGGAGAGCATCACCCGTGCTAACCAATGCAATAGCAGCGATCCTCGTCTGTTGTTCGAGACCGACGTTATCAACAACCTGAATGGTCTGTCGGCAAAGGAGAAGTATGAGTACCTCATCAAGAACCGCAAGACCGCTGAGAAGCACTACGAGACCCTGCTGCGTCTTATCACCCGTGCCGTTGAGTATGGTAAGTACGATGAGGCTCTCGACCTGCTCGACAGCAACGACATAATCGAGTCGGAGGGTGCTCGCGAGAAGCAGAGCGCATATCTCAACAGCTATGCTCTGAAGGCTTGGAATCTGCTCGGTCGTGGTCGTGCGTCGGCTGCTCTGACTGTTATGGAGAAGGCTCTCGACTACCCCGTAGGCCTCTATGGTCGCGCTCAGTATGCACAGCTCTACTACATTACCGCTCTTGCTTACGAGAAGAAGGGTGACAAGGTTAAGGCTAACGAGTACTACAATATGGCAGTGAGCGATGTTGAGGTTGGCCGTGGTAGCGACCGTGAGTACCTCTACTATATCGGTATGGCACAGAAGGCTCTCGGCAAGAGTGCCGAGGCGGAGGAGACCTTCAAGAGTCTGCTCAGCAATACCGACAGTGCAGGTGCATCGCAGTTTGGTGGCACTCGTACCGCAAACGTAACCCAGCAGGCACAGGAGTACTACCTCAATGGTCTTGGTCAGCTTGGTCTGGGTAAGAGCGCAGAGGCTAAGAGTGCCTTTACAAAGGCGCTTGAACTCAATTCGGGTCTGATTTGGGCTCGTACCTTGGGTGGTATCAAATAATTGATTAATAATATATTAGATTAATTGGAAGAGGGGCGAGAGAACTTTTAAGAGTTGTCTTGCCCCCGCTTCCGACAAAATGAAGAATAAAAATATGAAGAGACTTTTCACTATTGCACTTGTTGCACTTACCACTTTGGCGTGCAACTCAGTACCCAAAGAGGGCCCCTATATCAAGGCAGAGAAGGATGGCTCGTTTACTCTCTATATCGATGGTGAGCAGACCTATGTTTATGGTGTGGGTGGTACCAACCGTCCCGATATGGCTGCTGCCAGCGGTGCCAATGCTATGCGTACTTGGGGTACGGGCACTATCGAGCGCGACCTGGAGCTGGCTGCCGAGCACGGCCTGTATGTGATGCAGGGCGTAGGCCTCACCAAGCGTTTAGAGTCCTACTACGATGAGGAGTACAAGGAGCGTATGCGTCAGCAGGTGAGAGAGTTGGCTGAAAAGTATAAAGACAACAAGAACCTGCTTATCTGGGGTCTTGGTAACGAGATTCAACTCGACGGTACCAACAATGGTGCTGTATGGAGCTTTGTGAACGAGCTCTCGGAGATTATCAAGAGTATCGACAGCCGTCACCTCACCTCGACAGTCATCTCGCACGATGCCAAGGCACTCGACTCGATTGCTCGCTATGCTCCCAGCCTCGATGTTATTGGTATCAACAGCTATGGCAATATCGAGAATGTTGCTCCTATGGTAGAGGAGTCCGATTATAAGGGCGCATACCTCATCACCGAGTGGGGTCCCACCGGTTGGTGGCAGACCGACCTCACTGAGTGGGGCGCACCTATCGAGCAGACCAGCGAGGAGAAGCGTGAGATCTACGAGTACCGCCACCGTGTGGGTATTCTGGAGGCTCCCCGTTGCCTTGGCTCGTTCTGCTTCTATTGGGACCAGAAGGAGGAGCGTACTCCTACTTGGTTCTGTATGTTCGTAGAGGATAGCGTTGAGGGTCTGCCCTTGAACGGCGAGAAGACTCCTATGGTTGAGGCTATGCAGCGCAGCTGGACCGGCGTAGAGCCCGAGCAGGTGGCTCCCGTTGTGTCGCACCTTTTGGTTGAGGGTGTCAAGGGTATCAACTCGCCCAAGGTGTCGAGCAAAAAACCCTTCACTGCAACTATCGAGGCTACCGATGCCGATGGCGACAAGATGACCTATGTATGGGAGGTGCTGAAAGAGGCTACCATCACCGGTACAGGTGGCGCTTGGGAGCCTCGTCCCGACCGTGTGGGTGATGTTGTTACCACCGCTGAGGGCAAGGTGGAGATTAAGATTTCGGAGCCCGGCAACTACCGCCTCTATGTATATGTACTCGACGGTACAGGCTATGCTTCGACTGCTAATGCTCCCTTCCAGGTGAAGTAGTTTTTTGTACAAGTCCGGGTGCGACCCTGGTAGAGCCCCGGGCATAACCACGGACTTGATCCCTAAAGCTTAAATAACACAACAACTAACTGTATAAAAAATGAAAAGAATTCTTATGACACTTGCTTGTTTGGCGATGAGCGTTGCTACACTCGTTGCTGCCAAGCCTTCGAAGAGTGAGTCGGTCTATAAGAGTCGTCCCAACGACCCCGAGGCCATCTACTTCACTCCCGAGAATTATCCTATTACTGCCGACGGTAAGACCGATGTCAGTGATGCCTTGCAACAGGCTGTAAACGATGTTAAGAGTCGCTACAACTTCGGCGTTCTCTTCGTGCCCGAGGGTACCTACAAAATCAGCAAGACTATCTATATGCCGCCCGCTGTGCGCCTGATAGGCTATGGTGAGAACCGCCCCACCTTTGTACTTGCCAAGAACTCGCCCGGTTTCCAGGAGGAGGTTGCGGACGACAAGGGTCGCTCGAAGTATATGTTCTGGTTTACAGGTAATATGGTTACCGAGGGCCAGACTCCTCGCGATGCAAGCGCAGGTACTTTCTATAGCGCAATGTCCAATGTTGATGTGAAGATTGAGAATGGTAACCCCTGGGCTATCGCATTCCGCACCCACTTCGCACAGCACAGCTTCATCTCTAATGTGGATATCCACATTGGTTCGGCTCGTGCCGGTCTGTTCGATGTTGGTAATGCAATGGAGAATGTACGCTTCTTTGGCGGCCAGTATGGTATCTACACTACCAAGACCTCTCCCGGTTGGCAGATGATGGTGGTTAACACCTACTTCGAGGGTCAGAGCAAGGCTGCTATCTTCTCGCAGGAGGGTGGTATGGCTATCATCAACCTCACCGCCAAGAATGTTCCTACCGTAGTTGAGATTCAGGAGAACTACTCCGATAAGCTCTATATGGAGGAGTGTACTTTCGAGAATGTGTCGGGTCCCGCTATCATCGTTAGCAACGAGACCAACTCGACCAACCAGATTTCGCTCTTCAACGTGGTATGTAACAAGGTTCCCACCCTGTCGCTCTATCGTCGTAGCGGTACCGTTATTAATGGTGCAGATTCGAAGATTTATCGCGTGAATGAGTTTACACACGGCTTGCAGATGGAGAGCCTGGAGGCTGACTCGGAGGTTAAGACCGTTGTTGACCTGGAGCCTCTGCAGAAGATGCCCGCTCCCTTTACCAACTACATCCCCCGCCTGCCCGAGGTGAGCGAATGGGTTAATATCAAGGATCTGGGTGCTAAGGGTGACGGTGTGACCGATGACACCGCCATTATCCAGAAGGCTATCAAGGAGCACAAGACCATCTACTTCCCCGCAGGCTGGTATGTGATTTCCGAGACTATCAAGATGGAGGAGGGTACTACTATGATTGGTCTGAGCCCTATCGCCACTCAGCTCGTCCTGCTCGAGAGTACCCCCGCATTCAGCGGCTTTGGCGCACCTAAGGCTATGTTGGAGAGCTCGACCGGCCGTAATGTGTTTACAGGTATCGGTCTGAATACCAATGCATATAACTACCGTGCTGTGGCTTGTAAGTGGGTTGCTAATGCGGAGTCGTTTATGAACGATGTTAAGTTTATCGGTGGCCACGGTACTATGGGTCGCACAGGCTCTGCACGTGAGTCGCAGCTCAATCTCCGTACCAGCGCAGGCCCCGCTCGCGGTGGTTGGGATAACGCTTGGGACAACCAGTATTGGAGCCTCTGGGTTACCGACAATGGCGGTGGTACCTTTATGAATATCTGGACTGCCAACACCTTCGCAAGCAGCGGTCTCTATGTTCAGAACACCTCGACCCCCAGCCGCATCTTCGCAATGTCGCTCGAGCACCACGTTCGCTACGAGGGTCGCTTCAAGAATGTAAAGAATTGGAAGATGTACTGTATGCAGACCGAGGAGGAGAGCGTGGAGAGCATCGCTTGCCAGCCCTTCGAGTTCGACAACTGCGAGGATATCCTGATGGCAAATACCTATATGTTCCGCGTGATTCGTATTGAGACCCCCTGGCCTCAGAGCATCACCACCTACAACTGCAAGAACTTGGTATTCTATAACTTGCATAACTACGCACAGACTCAGTACACTGCAACTATTCCTCTCTACGACGTAAATACCGGTCGTGAGATTCGCGATTGGGAGATGAACAAGGCCGTTGTCACCGGCGAGGAGAGCACAGCACACGCACTCACCTGCACAGGTGGCTATCAGGGCGCCCAGCGCATCGTTTCGGGCTATGAGTTCCTGCAGGGTGCCGTTTCGGACAGCAAGGGCAATGTCTATTTCTGCGACTTCCACCAGCGTAGAGTATATAAGTGGGACGCTGAGACTGAGGCTGTTGAGGTTGTCAACGACTTCCAGTGGAAGCCTCTCTCGCTCGCAGTGGATACCGAGGATAACCTCTTGGTAATCTTCAAGTACACTCCCCAGCCCGGCTATATGGTTAATGGCGAGCAGGAGCGTGCAGAGCGCTATCCCGATACCGCAGGTACCTCGATTGCCTCCTACCTCTCGGGCTTCGTAATGCGAGTTTACTCGATTGACCCCGAGAATCCCGAGGCAACAATCAAGGAGTGCCCCGCAGTTCCTATGGGCAGCATCAAGAGTGTGGCTAAGGCCTACTATCCCGCAAACCGTTGGCGTGACTTCCACGACTTCAACACCGTATCGGTACGTGTACCCGAGAAGTGCTTCGTGGCTCCTGATGGCAAGACCATCATCCCCAACTGCTACGACTTTATCCGCTCGGCATCGGCTCTGCCCGCTACTCCCGGCAAGACCTTCTACCTCAATGATGAGTACGACCGTCGCGTCGTTAAGTACGATGTTGACTCGGAGGGTAAGCTCTCGAACTTGGAGTACTTCGTAGAGAAGGGCGATTTCGCTAACACTGTGGGTCCCGATGGTAATATCTATGTGACCGATGGTCATCTGATGATTTTCTCGCCCGAGAGAGAGCATCTGCGCACCATTAAGCTGCCCGAGCCTGCTACATCGCTCGTATTTGGTGGTAAGGACGGCAAGGAGTTGTTTATGACTTCGCACACTGGTCTCTATCGCGTTTCGCTTGACTAAAACTATATGAATGCTCTCTCCTGCCTTCCTTGGATAGGGCAGGGGAGGGCATTTGTCTTAACCCTAAAATTAAAGTTACAATGAGAAGATTTCTATCTTTGGCCTTGATGGCTACCTTGATGCTCTCGCTGACCAGCTGCGAGAAGAAATTTAAGGTAACCTTCAACCCCGAGCACGAGGTTTCGGGACAGAAGTTTGCAGTCCGAGATATCAATCCCGAACTGCCCGACAATTGGGATGGCTACAACTATGTAGTCCTCGAATTCAAAATCTCTACCGCACAGCGTTTCAACGTTGGTTTCACCACCGATTGGGGCTACAACGAGTTGCGCGTTATGAGTTATGTTCCTGGTCAGTGGAATAAGCTCGCTATTCCGCTGAAGTTCTACACCCAGCTTCCCGGTGCAAATATCGACTTGGCAGCTACCTTTAACCAGCCCCGTCATACCGGTTGGATCAACCTCGGTGGTGCGCGTGGCCCTATGCACGGTGTAGATTCGATTGGTATCCGTATGCGTGCCCCCATCGGCAAGCAGACCTTCGAGATTCGCAACATCACCCTCTCGGTTGAGGACCCCGGTGATGAGTATCTGGGCGACATCCCTGCTGTGGATGAGTTTGGTCAGAGCAACCTTGTGGACTATCCCGAGAAGGCTCACTCGCTGGTAGACTTGCAGGCAGATTGGGCTGCTGAGGATGCCGAGCCTATCAATGCAGAGCAGTTTAACTACTCGAAATATGGAGGCTACAAGCAGAAACAGGTGGGCGCAACAGGCTACTTCCGCACAGAGAAGATTGACGGCAAATGGTGGTTTGTTGACCCCGAGGGCTATCTCTTCCTCTCGGTGGGTGTCGATTGTATCGGCTCGGAGCCTGGTGGCGTATTGAAGAACTACGACAAGCGACCCAATATGTTTGCTACCGTACCTCCCGAAGATGTATTCCCCGGTGATGTTTCGCGTCGTTCGTTCGGTCTGTGGAACCTCTATCGTCGCTATGGCGAGAGTTACCGCGAGGCTGCTGTGGAGAACGTATTCCGTCGTATGGAGAAGTGGGGTGTTAACACCATCGGTAACTGGTCGAGTGGCGATGTTATGAATGCCAATCGCAAGGCCTATATGCTCTCGATGCGTACCGCAGGTGTTCAGCGCGACCTGATGGGTCTGGCTGATGTTTATAGCGACACCTTCTATGCTGACCTCGACCGCGCTATGGCTCAGTCGGTAGGCCGCAACAAGGAGAACCCCTGGATTATCGGCTACTTCGTGGGTAATGAGCCTGCGTGGATTGGCGAGGAGCCTCGTCTGTGCCAGATTATCCTCGATGGCCCCGAGCGTCCTATTAAGGCTGCTTTGGAGAAATATATCGCTAAGAACGGTGATAGCGACGAGAATCGCCGCCTCTTCGTATACGAGACCTTCGAGACCTTTGTGCAGGCTGTTGAGGCTGCTCAGAAGAAGCACGACCCCAACCACCTGAACCTCGGCTACCGCTTCGGTAACCTCAAAGTGGTTGATCCTCGTATCCTGAAAATCTGCGCTGAGGCATTCGACGTGCTGAGTATCAACTGCTACGAGTTGAAGCCCGACCACGAGATGCTCGATGTTGCACTTAATGTTGCTAATCTCCCCGTGATTATCGGTGAGTACCACTTCGGTACTGTTGACCGTGGTCTTGCTCAGTCGCTCTGGCAGGTTGACTCGCAGGAGGAGCGTGGTGTGGCTTACCGCTACTATACCGAGCAGGGTTATTCGCACCCCGCATTGATTGGTACCGCATACTTCAAGTGGTCAGACCAGGATATCTCGGGTCGTAACAACGATGGCGAGAACTATGCTTGCGGTCTGCTCGACGTTACCGACCGTCCCTACAAGGAGCAGGTGGATGCTATGGTTGAGACTGCCAAGGTGCTCTACGAGGTACACGCAGGTATGCGCGAGCCTTATGCACAGCAGCCTAAGCGTGCTCGTGGACACGAGGCGATTCCTGACCTCTGGAATGAGTAAATAGAGCCATATAAGACTCTAATCAAAAAGACAGCCGAGAGTATCTGCGATACTCTCGGCTGTTAATATTTTTACCTATTATACCTCTATTTCCACAAGTTGGGCAACAGACGGTAGTACAGAAGGTGGCGCCAAGTCATAAAGTCGTGCGCCGAGAAACCACCGATATAGTAGTCGTGGTCAATCTTCAACTCCTCCAACTGCTTGTGCAACAGGGTGTGGCGTGCGTTGTCGTTGGTCTCATATACGCCTGCACCTACCAATACATAGTCGAATTTAGCCTTCTTGAGAGCCTTCTTGTCGCGACCCATAGCGATATCGTCGGTGCCGAAAGCCTTCTCGTCAGCCTCGGTCAGAGCAGCACTCAGAATACCGAGCGAGCCAAAGACCTTAGGATTGCGGAAGCCGATATACTGAGTGTGGCGACCACCCATCGAGAGGCCCGCCAGAGCACGACCGCTGCGCTTCTTGATAGTGCTGTAGTTCTCGTCCATCCAGGGAATCACAACCTCCAGGTACTCGCGCTCCATCATCTTGAACGACAGCTCGCTGTGCTTAGGATTGTTGCGGTGTACGATCTGGTTGTTAACCATTGCCACGATGGTAGGCTCAATCTTACCCTCGGCAATCATATTGTCCATAATCCAGTTCACCTGGCCATACTTATACCACGAGTCAACAGCCTCGCCCGAGCCACCCATCAGGTAGAGAACGGGGTATTTTTTCTTGGGGTTGTACTGTGGAGGAGTATAGACTACAATCGAGCGAAGGCCCTCGCTTACAGGCGAATAGTAGTAGTTGGTAGTCACCGCACCGTGAGGAATCTCGGGGTTGGGATCGTAGTATGCGGGCTCGTCATTGTGAACGTAGAGCATACTCGAAGCGGGCATTGTGCCGTGGTTGTGCAGAGTGTTCGAGGGGTCGATAACGCTCAGACCGTCGATGTTAAAGGTATAGGTATAGACATCGGGGGTGAACGGGCCTGCGGTTACGCTCCAAATGCCCTTCTCGTCCTTTGTCATCACAGCATTGCGCTGCTCCATACCACCGGTAAACATAGAGCCGCTAACGACAACACGCTGTGCGTTAGGAGCATAGAGGCGGAAAGTCACTGTGTGGTCGTCGTGTACCTCAGGCGAGATTACGCGTGCGCCCATAGGGGCCAGACCCTCGGTGTTTGCCTGCGGGTTGTGGGTCTCATTTACCCACGACTGCTGTGCGGAGAGCGACAATGTCGCCATCAGTGCTACGGCAGCAAGAAATAAACGTTTCATAGTAGTTGGTTTTAAGATTAAGGTTTATAATGTTAATTATCAGTTGTTTTCGTTGTGTTTGCTGCGGGCTTTTTCTCCTCGGCTGGCGCAGCGCCTATGCCCTTTTTGTTGTATGTGTTCATCGTGCGGTTTACGCCCTCGGTGGTGAACATACGGATAAGATTTATCGACTCCTCAGCCACCGGAACGAGTGCCTCGCGCTCCTCGGATGTGAAGCGACTCAACACAAAATCTACCTGCATACCACGCGGAAAGTCGTTGCCGATACCCACACGAAGCCTTGCATAGCGATTTGTGCCGAGCATCTCGTCGATATTGCGCAGACCATTGTGGCCGCCGTGGCTGCCCTGTGCGCGCAGACGGAAGGCACCAATCGGCAACGCCAAGTCATCGACCACAACCAGCAGATTCTCAGTGGGTATGTTCTCCTTCTGCAGCCAATAGCGCACCGCCTTGCCACTCAGGTTCATATAGGTCGATGGTTTGAGCAGTAGCAGTGTACGCCCGCGCCAACGCACCTCGGTAACTGCTCCGTAGCGGTCGGAGGCGAACTCTGCACCCGCTTTGAGGGCCATTGCATCGACCACGTTAAAACCTACATTGTGGCGGGTATTCACATACTCCGCACCGATATTTCCAAGTCCTACGATTAGGTATTTCATCTTTTGAAAGTCACTCTTTGGCGGCTTGTGTTGTCACTTACCACCCCAAATATACTAAATTGTTATAACAAAATTACCTATTTTTCTCGTTTTCCCAAATTTCTTTTCATTTCGCTATGCAAAATTATTCGTGCTATGTTAGTAGTAATTAATGTAAAAATGTATAACTTTGGCATAGACAACTTTTTGCACAAACCAAACTCTTAACCCGAATATGAGATTTTTATACACTTTTCTGGCTGTGATGCTTGGAGCGTTATCCGCTAATGCTCAGACCTTTACCGAGTGGCAAGACCCGGCGGTGAACCAGATTAACCGTGCGCCGATGCACACTACTTTCAAACTCTTCGACTCGGCCGACCGAGCAAAGGGTAGTTATGACGACAGCGACTACGCGTGGCGTCTCTCGCTCAACGGCACCTGGAAATTCCACTGGGTGGAGAGTGCCGACCAGCGCCCCACCGACTTCTATACCGCAAAGTACGACGACTCGGAGTGGGCGAAGATGGAGGTACCCGCAATGTGGGAGCTCAACGGCTATGGCGACCCCGTATATGTAAACATCGGCTATGCGTGGCGCGGACACTATGAGAACACCCCGCCCATCGTCCCCACCGAGCAGAACCACGTCGGCTCATACCGACGCACCATCAGCGTACCCGCAGATTGGAAGGGACGCGACCTCTTTTTAAATATAGGTGCGGCCTCCTCCAATGTCTATGTGTGGGTAAACGGTCGCTTTGTGGGCTACTCCGAGGATAGCCACCTGGGGGCGCAGTTTGATGTGACCAAATTCCTTAACCCGGGCAAGGAGAATCTTATCGCGCTCCAAATCTTCCGTTGGTGCGACGGCTCCTACCTTGAAGACCAAGACAAGTGGCGTCTGAGTGGCCTCTCGCGCGATGTTGAGCTTGTGGCTCGCCCCCGTGCAAGGCTTACCGACCTGGCAATAACCCCTTCGCTATCAAACGACTACACCGAAGGCTCGTTGGAGGTTGCAATGGAGTTCACCTCATCGGTAAAGCGTGCTGAGGTTACTCTCTACGACCCTGCCGGCACCGAGATTTCTCGCGCCTCAGCAGACCCGACAAATGGTAAAATGGTCTTCAACTTCGAGGAGGGCAAGGTGCAGAAGTGGACTGCCGAGACTCCCGCGCTCTACAAGGTTGTTGTGGAGGTTAGGGATAATAAGGGTGTGACCGAGGCATACGCACAGCGCGCGGGCTTCCGCACCTCCGAGATTAAGGGTGGTCAGCTGCTCGTAAATGGTCAGCCTATCTTGATTAAGGGCGCAAACCGCCACGAGCTCGACCCCGTGACAGGCTATGTGGTGAGCCGCGAGCGTATGATTGAGGATATAACGCTGATGAAGCAGTTCAACCTCAATGCTGTGCGCACCAGTCACTATCCCAACCAGCCCGAGTGGTACGACCTCTGCGACGAGTATGGCTTATATGTTGTGGATGAGGCCAATGTGGAGTCGCACGGTATGGGTTACGGCGCTGCCACTCTGGCGAAGAATGATGCCTACGCATTAGCCCATCTGGAGCGCAACAGTCGTATGGTGGAGCGCGACCGCAACCACCCCTCGATTATCCTCTGGAGTATGGGCAACGAGGCGGGTATGGGCCCCAACTTTGAGGCTTGCTACCGCTGGATACGCGAAACAGACCCCTCGCGCCCCATACACTATGAGCAGGCGCAAGGCACTGACTTTACGGATGTTATGTGCCCGATGTATGCCACCTATGATTGGTGTGTGCGCTACTTGGAGAACAACCCCACCAAACCGCTTATCCAGTGTGAGTATGCACACGCGATGGGTAACTCGCTCGGCGGCTTGAAGGAGTATTGGGACCTGGTGCGCAAATATCCGCAGTATCAGGGTGGTTTTATCTGGGACTTTGTGGACCAGGGCTTGGCGCACTACGAGGCAGACGGCAAGGTGTCGTTCTACTATGGCGGTGACTTCAACGACTACGACCCAACAGATAACTCATTCAACAACAACGGTTTCATCGCTGCCGACCGCACACCTCAGGCACAGGCTTGGGAGGTGAAGCGTCAGTATCAGTCCATCTGGACTTCGCCCATCGATTTGATGGCTGGCAAGGTTGAGGTTTACAATGAACTATTCTTCACAGACCTCTCTAACTATCAGTTAATGTGGGAGTTGTGGCAGGATGGCGTGGTGACCAAACGAGGTCGTATCGAGAATCTCGATGTGGCACCGCAGGAGCGTAAGGAGTTTGCTCTTGGCTACTCGGCTAAGGATATTCGTAGCGATGCGCGCGAGGTATTGTTAAACGTGCGCTACGAACTCGTAGAGGCTGAGCCTCTGCTCTCGGCAGGCCATATTGCCGCTGAGCAGCAACTATCTCTGTGTGAGTACGATACGGCAGAGGGCTATGGCTTGGACAAGAGTAACCGAGAGGTGGTGTCGTTCCAGACTGACGAGGGCTATCAGATTGTGGGCTACGATTGGCAGATAACATTCGGCGAGGATGGCTTTGTGGAGGGATACACCGTGGGCGGTCGTCAGATGGTGAGCGACGAATCGGCACTCCGCCCCAACTTCTGGCGCGCACCCACCGAGAACGACATAGGTGCATATCTCCACCTCCGCTATGCCGCTTGGCGCAACCCCGAGATGGTGCTCAAGGCGTTCGACGTGAGCCTGGGAGGTGGTTTTGTGGAGGTGCTCGCAGAGTATGATATGCCGAGCGTAAAGGCTTCAATGACAATTCATTACACCATTAACGGCGAGGGTGCTATGCGTATTGAGCAGTCGATGAAGGCCGACCCCGAGGCTAAGACGTCGGGTATGTTCCGCTACGGTATGCGTATGGCGTTGCCCGCAGGTTACAACACCATAGAGTACTACGGACGTGGCGATGAGGAGAGCTACTCCGACCGCTGGAGCAGTGCCGACATAGGCATATACCACAGCACGGTGGCCGAGCAGTACAACGAGCGATATGTGCGCCCGCAGGAGTCGGGCAGTCACGTTGACCTGCGCTACTGGAAGCTGACAGACACCGCAGGGCGTGGCGTTAAGATTAGCGCCCTCACCCCCTTCTCGGCATCGGCACTGCCCTACTCGCAGGAGGCGATGGACGTGACAGTAGGCCCCGCACAGCGCCACTCAGGCGACCTGAAAGCCGACGGCAATACATACCTCAGCTTTGACCTTGTACAGCAAGGCCTGGGCTGCATAAACTCGTGGGGAGCACAACCCCAGCCCGAGTACCGCGTGCCCTTTGCCGACTACACATTCGACTTTATAATCGAACCACTGAGATAAGTTATTATAGTCGCTTTTTGTAAAAAGCTCCGCAAAAACTTTCGAGCCTTTTTGTAAAAAAGCTCCCCAAAAACTTTTCTCCGCTTTTTGTAAAAAGCGGAACCAAAAACTTTTGTACTATTTAGTTTGCGGTTTTAGAGATAGCCTGCGGCTACTACAATAAAAAAGAGAGATATGTTCTGTTCAAACAAGTTTGACAGTCCCATATCTCTCTTTTTTATTGCACCATCTCCGATGGCGTTCCCTAAACCCGAAAAACCCAATTGTTGCCCAAAGAGTCTAATCGTTTATCCCTAATCTCCCTAAATTCTCTAAACTCCCTAAATTAATCCTGCTTCGCACTCTTTATGTTGCTTTAAAGCAACATTCCCAAATTTCCCATAACTCTCATAATTCCCATCAAAATAATCGGTCGTGTCCGCTACTTCCGAAACCCACAATCGGTCGTACCCGCTATATTTGCCTCGGCTTTGCCCAGGACACATCCCCCGCCCAGGCGGGGGCTTGCGGGTGGGTCAGACCTGGAAATGCCTGCGAAGC
>JAZUCV010000005.1:0-4343 GCA_045639285.1 Tidjanibacter sp. | reverse complement strand
GACACCTCCATGGACCAACTCCTTGGCTCACAGAACGACATGGCTACGATCCGACTTCAATTGCCTGCGAAGCAGGCAGGTGTCGTGAGGCTGAGTAAAGGTATTTGGCCATTTTACCTTACTAACGGCTCTGAGCAAAATGAGCCACACAAGACATCAGGGCGATTCCTCACGGAGTCGCCCTGACCAACTATAACCCAATTTGCTATTAAAAAGTATCTATTTCGGCTTATTTGAAATATCTGTTATACAGACCCTGGAAGCCCTTGCCATGACGGGCCTCGTCCTTTGCCATCTCGTGAACGGTGTCGTGGATAGCGTCCTGATTCTCCTGCTTTGCAAGAGTTGCAATGCGGAGTTTATCCTCGCAAGCACCGCTCTCGGCCATCATACGCTTATAGAGGTTGGTCTTGGTATCCCAAACAACATCGCCCAGCAACTCAGCAAACTTAGCAGCGTGCTCTGCCTCCTCCCAAGCGTAACGCTTGAAAGCCTCTGCAATCTCGGGATAGCCCTCACGGTCAGCCTGACGGCTCATAGCAAGATACATACCTACCTCGGTGCACTCGCCCATAAAGTGATCATTCAGACCCTGGATAATCTCAGCACTTGCGCCTTTACCTGCACCCAACTTGTGCTCGTCAACAAATGTAATCTCAGCACTCTCCTCCAGCTCAACAAACTTCTCAGCAGGAACCTTGCAAAGAGGACATTTCTCGGGTGCGTTATCGCCTTCGTGAATATAACCGCATACGGTGCATTTGAACTTTTTCATAATTTTGTGTGTTTTAGAAGATTAGTAAATTATTGTTAATTTTTTATTTCTCTTTTCTACTCTCTACAACGGCCGCAAATGCCCTTGTAGTATAACTGTATATCATCAATTTTTGCTCCCTCGGGTAACTTCCTGCCTAACAGCTCTGTATGAGCAAGCTCGACATCGTAAATCTTATTACACTTTGTGCAGAGGAAGTGAGCATGCGGCGAAACATATCCATCGTAGTTTGCCATTGTGCCTGCTATGTTGAGCGTCAGCACCGCCCCACTCTCCGACAAGGCTTTGAGGGTATTATAGACAGTAGTTTTTGACAGTGTCGAATACTCCCCCTTCAACCCCTCATAAATCTCATCCACGCTCGGATGGGTACGATGAGTGAGCAGGTAGTGCATCACCGCTATTCGCTGCTGCGAGGGTCGGATGCCGTGCGATTCGAGATATTGCCTTGCTACTATCATAAAGTTGTAATCATTACAATTTTGTTTTCATTGCAAAAGTAGTATAAAAATTTTAATCTGCAATAGTTTTTGTGATTTTTTTACCAAAAAAAGTTTGTTTCTCGCAAATTCTTCACTCGCACCACCCCAAAAGCACACAAAAAGAGGAGTCTTGACAACTCAAAACTCCTCTTCACAACTAAAAATCATCTTCAATATTAGATATTTGAATAGGTATTTACAGCAACCCACTACTAATATTCATCATTTGGTCAACGGAAAGTTTGCCGACCACACAAACAATAACCGTCTCTTTGCCACTTGTATTCATCACCACAAGTTCGTTTTCATTGCGCGAGTTCTCTTTGACACAGATTTTGGTCTTAGAGCCTCCCTCAGTTATTGAGGTCAACACCTCATACTCGCCTTTGGTAAACACCTTCTCCAACTCCACAGAGAGGCCTGCAAAACCATTTTCATTGGTAATAACAACAATGCGGTTGAGTTGGCCGAGCAACTCCTTAGCCTCCTTATCATTGCCACCAAACCCTGCCATACGGAGCATCGAGGAGGTAATATCCATAACCGTAATACCATCAGCGCCCGTATAAATCTCCATAAACTTCTTAAACTCAGGTGACTGCGCTTGAACCTGATGGGTATTACCTAAAACCGCCATCATCACCACTGTCAAAATTACATAAAATCGTTTCATAGTAGTACAGATGTTTTAGGGTTAGTCAAAGATACCAGTTGCCAAGCCAAAGGTGAGCGATCTCACACCGGGCTGAGTTGTGGTCTTAAAGAGGTCGGTGAGCGAGTAGTTGCAGTAGGCATACCAATTACCATAGCCCGCACGCACGGTCAAACCTGCCTCGAAGGGATTAACCGAGAAGTCATCCTTAACTTTTTTGTCTTTACCAAACTTATACTTTGTGTGGGCTCCTGTAACCAAACCGCCATAGGCACCAGCAGTGACAAAGAAGTTATTATCAATACAGAACATCAACTCTACGGGAACACGAATAGCAAAAGTTGCCAGTTTCGACTTCTTGGTATTCTCGGGCACAGGGAGGATAGCCACCGAACTACCATCACGACCGATAGTAAAGTCGTTAAAGCAATAGTTAGTCCACGAAGAGATAATACGGCCCGACATACCTACGCTATTATCACGGGTAAATGGGAGATAGGCACTTGCAATGCTTAGGTTGATTTGCACCGACTGGGTAAAATTGAGGTCGGTAATGCGCTCAAACGATTCGTCATTAAAGAGTGCAGCATTGTGCAGCGAGAGAGTTGGAATTCCGGCCTCGATAAGTGCCACGTGGTCGGTATTCTTCGCCTTTTTATAAACTGCACTGTTGTTAGTCACGGCCGAGGGTCGGAGGTTGAGTTCCACACCTGCTACGCTGAGCCTGAAACCGTCGTTCTGCTCGGTCGTACGGATACTGACAACACTCTCGCCTTCCGAGTCGGAGAGGCTGAAACTATTCTCATCGGTACTCACCGTGTACTCCTGAGCCGAGAGGCTACCAGCACTGAAAACCATCATCAACGCCACAAGGGTTAAATGTTTGATAGCGTCGGCTACTTTTGCACCAACCTTCGCATCTGCCTTCCTTGCTCCAAACGAAGCCACTGAGGAAAAATGTTTAAAAATCTTCATAAATTCATCTTTGTTAAGGTTAAACAATCTGTTCATAGTTATCTCTTTTTCAATTATTAGCGAAACATATTCATCACCTTGTCGAGTTGCTCCATCGACTTACGAGCACTCTCTGTCGGAGCGTGCATCTGGTCGAAAGCATCCGATACATAAGTCATAGCCACACGCACCTGCTCCACAGCAAAATCGCCATCCTTAATCGGTGTGCCATTGATGTAGCCGTAAGTCTTATCGGCATTCAACCCTGCCAACACTACCATACAAGTCACTGCAGCCACCGATATTGCCGACACCCAGCGGGTACGCAAAATCTGCGATAGGCGACTCTGACGCTTGAAGGGCAACACCTCTATATCGGTACTCTCCTCACGGAGCGACACCACACCACCAAAAAGAGCAGCCTCAGCCTGCAACTCCGCAGGAAGATTCTTGGCCGTGGAGAGGAAGTGACGGAGCAACGACTCTTCGGCAAGGGTTGTGGCACCCTCGTAATACTTGTCGAGCAACTCACGGCACCACACCACCATATCTTCGGTGTCTGCAGTACGGTTGTCGTCGAAACGCTCTGTTACAATCTGCTCAGCGTTCAAGTCCTGAAAATCCAAGTTAAACTCCATAACTCATTATTTTTTGCATCTCTTCTCTAATTGTCTTTCGCGCTCGGCTGAGTAACACTCTCGCCGTTGACTCATCTATACCCACCGTGGCAGCTATATCGGCCATCTCTTTGCCCTCCACATCGCGCAGGTGGAAGACCATTTGTTGTCGCTCGGGTAGGGTTGCCACTATCTGAGCTAATCGCTCTTTGAGGTCGAATCCCTCGGGCTGGCGACTCACACGCTCTTCGTGTCGCATCGCCTCCACCCTCTCATCAAACCGTCGTCGTCGCTTTATGCGATCGAGGCAGAGGTTTCTCACCGAGCCGAGAACATAGCCTTGCAGGTTGGCGACTCCGCCAAGTTCATCGCGCCTCTCCCAAAGCCTTGCGTAGATATCCTGAGTGATATCCTCAGCCTCCTCGCGAGAGCCTACAAGCCCCAGGGCATACCGAAAAATGAGTTGCTTCATTGGCAGCAACTGCTCTGAAAACTCTCTCTGATTCATCTTGTCTTCTCCATTTTTCGGTCGGGTTTCACAATATAGACGACTAACTACCTACAAATGTAACACAATCGGTGCATTTTTTTCACTATTTTTCGCTTAATCGAAGATGGGCGATATATTATATATAGGTATAGAGGTGAGTGGTAGAATTTTTGGAGCGAAAATTTTTGCTCTACAGATAATTTATTATCTTTGCGGTGCTTAACAAAAGCAATCGGGATGTAGCGCAGTCCGGTTAGCGCGCCAGCTTCGGGAGTTGGAGGCCCCGGGTTCGAATCCCGGTATCCCGACATATTTCACACAGACAACTCTGCGGAGGTTGTCTGTTTTTTTTGTGACCATACGGAGCAGAACG
>JAZUCV010000004.1:0-13632 GCA_045639285.1 Tidjanibacter sp. | reverse complement strand
AAGCCCCCGCCTCGGCGGGGGATGTGCCTGCAAAGCAGGCACATCCATAAGCGTGTACCCACCCCCTAAATCCCCCTCCTTAGAGGGGGACTTACTCCCCGGCAGAGCCGGGGCAATATAGCGGGCACGACCGATTGTGGGTTTTGGAGGTTGCGGGTACGACCGATTATTTTTAAGGGAGATTAGGGAGTTTAAGGAGTTTAGTGAATTTAGGGAGATTAGTGAAAACCAATTAGACTGTTTCAGTAATAATTGGGTTTTTCGGGTTTAGGGAATACCCTCGTAGAGGGTACAAAGAAAAGAGAGATATGGGACTGTCAAACTTGTTTGAACAGAACATATCTCTCTTTTATTTGTAATATCCGCAAGGATGTTCCTAAACGCGCAAACTAAATAGTACAAAAGTTTTTGGTTCCGCTTTTTACAAAAAGCGGAGAAAAGTTTTTGGGGAGCCTTTTTACAAAAAGGCTCGAAAAAAAGCAGCTGAAACTTAGCTTAACGAGATGTCGTTAGTGTCGGGTGCTATGATGGGCATTGTGGGTTCGAGCAGTATTTGGAGTCCTATCATTTGCAGCAGTGCGGTAGCGGCTTCTGCCATTGAGGGGTATGCTGAGGAGAGTATTATGGGGAAGTTCCAGTCTATGGATATCATATTTATTCCTTGTATTACTGTTGCTGCCAGCGCTGTTGTGTTGTTAGGGTTGGTGTTGCTCAGTGCGAGCAACCCATCCACGTCGGTATACTCGGCGAAGAATCGCGCCCCGAGTACCAGCTCCATCTCGCCTGGCACTTTGTGTACCACCATATCCTCGTCTTGGCAGCCGAGCGTGCGCAGCAGTGCCACGGCCTCGCCTATGCGTGGCTCGTCACCCGAGGTTGCTACTATGCCTATGCGCAGGTTTCCTGTGCGTCCTTCGACCTCTTTGCGTTGTTTTGTCTTCATATTGTTGCATTAAAAAAGGGGTTACTTTAAGCAACCCCTTGTTCTGTTTTGTTAGTACGCGCTTACTGGATGGTACCGATGTACTTCTCGATGTCGCGTGCTTCGAGGCTCTGTGCGTAGCTGTCGAGGATTGTGCGGTAGGCCTTGAGTGCGCCTGCCTTGTCACCCTGTGCCTCGCAGATACCGCCGAGCTTCTTGAGGTAGTAGGGAGCGGTCAGCGAGTTGTTCGATGCCTCTACTGCCTTATTGTAGAACTCAGCGCCCTTCTTGAGGTCACCCTTCTCTACATAGATATCGCCCTGCAAGCCGAGGTTATGTGCGTTGATAATCTCAGCTGCTGCGCCCTTGGTAGGCTTGTACTGTGCGAGGAATGCGAGTGCGCCATCGAGGTCACCACCCTTCACTGCGCATACGCCAGCGTAGTGAGCTGCCAGACGACCCTGGGGAGTGTTACCGTAGGTCTTGGCTACCTCTGCGAAGCCCATATTGTTGCCATCGCCGTTGAGTGCGGTAGCAAAGTCGTCCTGTGCGAAGAGCTGCTCAGCTACATACATAGCCTCAGCCGCCTTCTCCTGACGGGGCATTACGTGGAGATATTTGTAACCGAAGAAGCCACCAACCAATACAACTACGATTGCAAGTGCGATAAGCATAGTCTTGCCATTGTCCTGGAGGAAACGCTCGGTGTTGCTAAGTGCATTCTCAATTGCCTGCTCGGGTGCGGGCTCATTTACATTTTTCTTTGTTGCCATTTCAGTTTTCGTTAATTTTTCGCAAAAATACATCTTTTTTATCAAACACCACAATTCAAACAAGATTATTTCTCTTTTTCTTGACAAATTTTGTATCTTTGAGAAGGTAAAAATTATCCGTTGCGGAGTTTGCAGGTTAGGGAGGATGCACATATCTTCCTAAAGCCACCTCCTTGCACGACCAAAACGAACAAAAATGTATTTAAGGAGATTATCGATACTTAATTATAAGAATATCTGCGATGCAGAGGTGGAGTTCTCCTCGGGGCTCAACTGCTTTGTGGGCATCAACGGCGCGGGCAAGACCAATGTGCTGGACGCTGTCTATTACCTCTCGATGTGCAAGAGCGCGCTGGGCAGCACCGACCCCGGGTCGCTGAATAAGAATGTGGATGCCGACTTCTTTATGCTTACGGGCAACTACCTTACGGATGAGGGTGGTACTGAGGAGGTTGTGTGCTCCTACAAGAAGGGTGGCAGCAATAAGAGTGTGCGCAGAGCGGGCAAGGAGTATGAGCGATTGTCGGACCACGTCGGCCTGGTGCCGGTGGTCATCGTGTCGCCGCAGGATATCTTCCTGATTAACGACGCGGCTGAGGAGCGACGTCGCTGGCTCAATAGCTTTATCTCGCAGTTCGACAGAGAGTATATGGCTGCACTGATTAAGTACAACCGCGTGCTGGCCGAGAGAAATACGATGCTGAAGGTTGCCGACGGTATGAGCTGTGGCGAGCTGTTAGATGTTGTGGATGAGCAACTTACATACTACGGCAAGAAGATTCACGCCCGCCGTGCGGAGATTATCTCGGGCCTTGCCGAGAAGGTCGAGAGGTACTATGCCATCATTTCGGGAGAGAGGGAGAGTGTGTCGCTCACCTACCGCTCGGAGCTTAATGAGGTGGAGCTTGGCGATCTGCTCAGGGCTAACCGCGAGCGCGACCTGCTCAACAGGCATACGGGGTCGGGTGTGCACCGCGACGATGTGATTATGAAGATTGGGGGCCAGATGCTTAAGAGGTTCGGCTCGCAGGGACAGCAGAAGTCCTTTCTTGTGGCGTTGAAGCTCGCCCAGTATGATGATATCGCCAGCCGTATGAAGGAGCGACCACTGCTGCTGCTCGACGACCTGTTCGATAAGCTCGACAACGACCGCCTCGGACACCTGATGTCACTCACGGCGGATGGCTCGTTTGGGCAGACGCTCATTTCCGATTGTAATGAGGAGCGACTCCGAGCGGTGCTCGATAGCCGAGGCGTGCCCTATAAGTTGTTCTATGTTGACGGAGGCGAGGTGAAGGAGAGTAGAGATGAAGAGATGTAAACCAATATGCATCGGGGAACTGTGGGACGACTTCAAGCGCCGTAACCCTCAGGTAGCCTTGAAGATAGCACAAGGCTCGGTGGGCAGGTATTGGGAGGAGATTGTCGGCCCGGGTGTAGCTGCTATGACCCGCTCGGTCGAACTGCGTGGCGGAGTGCTCCACCTGTCGGTCACCTCACCTATTGTGCGACAAGAGATTTCGATGCGACGCCATCAACTCCGCGACCAGATGAACGAAAAGGCCCAAATCCCAATAGTGAAGGATATAATTGTGAGATAAAAAAAGTAGTCTGCAAATGCAGACTACTTTTTATTTAGACTTTCTCTTATCGAGAAGTCACTATAGTTTAGAAAATTTGGGGCTTCGCGCAGGGGAGCAAAGCGGAGTTTACTTGAAGTAAATGAGCATTTGATTCACAAGGGAAGTGCCAAATTTACAAACCAGATGACTTCGTGAGCACTAAGCCATTGCCTGCGATACAGCAACAGCCACAGCCACAGTAGCACCTACCATGGGGTTGTTACCCATACCGAGGAAGCCCATCATCTCAACGTGTGCGGGTACCGACGACGAACCAGCGAACTGAGCGTCAGAGTGCATACGGCCGAGAGTATCGGTCATACCGTAAGATGCGGGACCAGCAGCCATATTATCGGGGTGCAAAGTACGGCCGGTACCACCACCCGAAGCTACCGAGAAGTAGGGCTTGCCAGCGAGGACACGCTCCTTCTTGTAGGTACCTGCTACGGGGTGCTGGAAACGGGTGGGGTTGGTCGAGTTACCGGTGATCGATACATCAACATCCTCACGCCACATAACTGCTACACCCTCGCGAACATCGTCCACACCGTAGCACTTAACCTTTGCACGCAGACCATTCGAGTAGGAAGTCGAAGCAACCTCCTTAACCTCGCCACTGTAATAGTCGAACTCGGTCTGAACATAGGTAAAGCCGTTGATACGCGAAATAATCTTCGCAGCATCCTTACCCAGACCGTTCAGGATAACGCGGAGGGGCTCTTTACGAACCTTGTTAGCCATCTCAGCAATCTTGATAGCACCCTCAGCAGCAGCGAACGACTCGTGACCTGCCAAGAAAGCGAAGCACTTGGTCTCCTCGCGGAGCAGACGTGCAGCCAGATTACCGTGACCAATACCTACCTTACGATCCTCAGCTACCGAGCCAGCGATGCAGAAAGCCTGCAAACCCTCGCCAATAGCCTCAGCAGCGTCAGCAGCAGCCACGCAACCCTTCTTAATAGCGATAGCAGCACCTACAACGTAAGCCCACTTAGCATTCTCAAAGCAGATGGGCTGAGTCTCCTCGCACATCTTGTAGGGGTCGATTCCCTTAGCATCGCAGATAGCCTTAGCCTCCTCGATGCCATTTATACCGTAAGCAGCCAGAACTGCATTGATTTTGTCAATTCGGCGCTCGTAACTCTCAAACAATGTTGCCATAGTATTTTCTAATCTTTAATCGGTTAAACAATGTGGGTTACTCCTGACGGGGATCGATATACTTAGCAGCATCAGCGAAGCGACCATACGAACCCTTAGCCTTCTCCAAAGCCTCGGCAGCCTCTACGCCCTTCTTAACCATCTCCATCATCTTGCCAAGGTGTACGAACTCGTAACCGATGATCTCGTCGTTCTCGTCGAGAGCGATGCGGGTGCAATAACCCTCAGCCATCTCCAAGTAGCGGGGACCCTTAGCCAAAGTACCAAACATAGTACCTACCTGGCTGCGCAGACCCTTACCCAAGTCCTCCAACGAAGCACCTACAACCAAACCACCCTCCGAGAATGCGGACTGGGTACGGCCATAGACAATCTGCAAGAAGAGCTCACGCATAGCGGTATTGATAGCGTCGCAAACGAGGTCGGTGTTGAGAGCCTCCAAGATGGTCTTGCCGGGGAGAATCTCCGAAGCCATAGCAGCCGAGTGAGTCATACCCGAGCAACCAATGGTCTCAACCAAAGCCTCCTGAATAACACCGTCCTTAACGTTGAGTGTGAGCTTGCAGGCACCCTGCTGAGGAGCACACCAACCAATACCGTGAGTCAGACCGGAGATGTCGGTAACCTCTTTTGCTCTTACCCATTTTCCCTCCTCGGGAATAGGAGCCGAAGGATGGTTGGCTCCCTTCTTCACGCAGCACATACCCTGTACCTCGTGAGAGTAAATTAATTCTCTTGCCATTTTAGTAATAAAATATAAGTGTAACTTGTTAGTGTTTATCTTTCTACACAATTATCCAAATATAATCGTACAAATATAGAATTTTTTCATAAGTATATCAATAGGCAGACCAAAATGAAATGCAAAAAGTATCTTTCAACCATACTGACCCAAAGTAAGGCAAAATCTCCCGACATCAAAGCCCCGACAGGGGAATACAAAATTCAAAATGCAAAATTCAAAATTGACTAAATAAGTGTAGAGAATTATGGGAAATTTGGGAATGTTGCGATTAAGCGAGGGCAGAGGCTGCTTGAAGACTATGCCGAGCGGAAGCAACAAAAAGAGTGCGAAGCAGGATTAATTATAGGGAGAGAAGGGAGTTTAAGGAGTTTAGTGAGATTAGGGAGTTTAAGGAATATTCCTATGATTCCCTAAATTCCCTATGCTCCCTATGCTCCCTAAACTCCTTATATCATTTTGAATTTTGAATTTTGAATTTTGAATTGAATCATCACTCCCATTATTTCCATAATCAAAAAGAGTTGAGAGTGGTTCGACACCACTCTCAACTCTTAAATCTAACCCCACAAACAGTAGTACGGAGGCAACCACATAACAACCCCCGACAACCTCTCTCAATAGAAACGGGTCCGCGACCCCAAAAGTCGTATGATTGAGGAAATTTTGGGCTTCGCGAAGAAAGGCAAGCCGATGTTTACTTAGCGTAAATGAGGCGAAGCCTTTCAAGGGAAGTGCAAAAATCACCTGCCAAATGGCTTTTACTATTCTTCCCTACCTCGTCCCGCGACCCCAAAAGTCGTATGATTGAGGAAATTTTGGGCTTCGCGCAGAGAGGCGAGCCGATGTTTACTTAGCGTAAATGAGGCGAAGCCTTTCAAGGGAAGTGCAAAATTTACCAATCAGACGGCTTTTCAAACAAGAAGGGTTGCCCACACGGGCAACCCTTCTTCCATATACCTATAATATATATATTACAAACCCAACTCAGCAGCGAACTTCACAAAGTTAGCGTCGTTCTGTGCCTGTGCCTTGAGGGCGGGGTTCTTAGCGATTGCGCTATTCAAGTACGATGCAGCAGCCTTGCTGTCACCCTCCTTAGCAGCGATAACTGCCTTGAGGTACTCAGCATCTGCCGAATTGTCGTTAGCGATTGCGCTCTTAGCAGCTGCGAGGTTGTTGTTACATACCTCAGCAACAGCCTTGTTGTAACCGGTCAACTGAGCCGAAGCAGCCGAGTAGTCACCCTCAGCGAGTGCGAGCAGACCCTTAGCGGTCTTAGCCTCAGCAGCGCCGAGCGAGTTGAGATACTGCTTAGCCTCTGCTACGTTACCCTGAGCAACAGCAACCATTGCGAGGTTGTTGGTGATCTCGGGAGCCGACTTCAACTGAGCAGCCTTCTGCAATGCAGCCTTAGCCTCAGCGAGCTTGCCCTGAGTAGCCTCAGCAACTGCGAGGTTGTTCCAAGCGCGAACATCGTTGTAGGTCTGAGCAGCCATAGTGTAGATAGCAGCCTTCTCAGCAGCGTTGTTGGTCAAGGTAGCAGCGTAGAGCATCTCCTCAACGGTGAGCTCCTTGTTGTTAGCCTTAGCAGCAGCGAGCAACTGAGCGTCGGTCATACCCTCAACCTCAGCGGTAGCAACAAACTGAGTGCGACGGAGCTCGGGAAGAATCTCCTCTGCCAACACCTTGTAAACCGACGAGAGGTTCTTGATCTCCTGGTCGCGCTTAGCGGGGTTCGAGTACATGCTGAGTACATTCAAGATGAGGTCTTTGTCCTTCAAGCTCGAAGCCTCAACCAATGCCTTGAAACCATCCCAGTCCTCACCGTAAGCAGCAGCGTCGTAGCTTACGTTAACGCCCTCGAGCTTCTCCTGGATAGCGGTCTGACCCGACTCGCTACGCTCTTTCGAAAGCTTATCGTTGAAGTTCTCGGGACCATCGGGCGATGCATAACCCTTCGAGAATACGTTGCCAAGAGTTACGTTAGCCTTCTCAGCGTTCTCCTTGATGAATGCCTCAAACTCGTTGATCGAAGCCTCGCTGAGCTGAGCGGGACGAACCTTTGCACTGTTGATGAGGTACTTAATCTCAGCCTCCGAGCTGATGGTGGTAACACGCGAGAAGTTGTCCTTCATATAACCCATACCCTCTGCGTTGTTAGCAGCGTTCTGGGTAGCGTCGATACCCTGAGCAGCGGCAATAGCAGCGAAGGGAACGAAGTCAGCGAACTTAGGCGAGCAGTCATCTGCACAGCGCGACTCGAAGCGCAACTCCAAAGTACCCTTGTTAGCAGCGGGAGTATAGGGGAAGGTTACGGTCTGAGTGTAGGAACCACCCTCTGCCTTAACGATAGTGGTGTAGTTGTCCTCTACATACTCACCCTGAACGAACTTAGGAGTGCCAGCGATCTCGCCACCCTCGTAAACCAATACAGGGGTAATCTTCATAATAGTCTCCTCGTCGAAGTAGCGGGGAGGGAATGTTACGGTAACCTCAGCGGTAACAGTCGAACCCTTCAAGGTCATCACCTCGGGGTTGCAAGCGACCTCGATCTTGTCGATGTTCTTCTGCATCTTCTGAGCGCAGTTGCAACTTGCCAAAACCATAGTGGCAAGCACCATACATACGGTTGCAAATCTTTTCATAATGCTTTTTGTTAGTGTTATTAAAAATTATTTGTTCTATTTTGTTTCGTTTTCACACCCCTGTCGGGGTTCTTTCTTCCTTAATTGGGCACCTTCTGTGAGCCTCGTCTGCCGAGCAGAGAACCATAAAAACTCCCCACCCCTTTTAACGTGCTAATTCGAGAGTGTTAAAAAATAGCACTCCCGATTAGCAAATATAGGAATATATTTTCTATTTCCCTAATTTTTTTAAACAATTTTTCCCAAATCAAATTGTCTAAAAAACTTTCAGCGCGGTACCCCCAAATTCTGTGCCACTATTTCTTGGGCAGCAGAACCTTGCGGGAGAGTTTCAACTTATTGGTTTTCTGATCGATAGCAATAAGTTTAACATCGATCATATCGCCCTCTTTCAGACCGGTCTCCTCCATTGTCTCATAACGACGGTGACCAATCTCCGAGATGTGCAACAGACCATCCTTGCCAGGAAGTATCTCAACAAATGCGCCAAACGCCACAATCGAGCGAATCTTACCGTTATAGACCTCGCCAACCTCGGGAACTGCTACGATACCCTTGATACGAGCCAGAGCGGCATCCATACCCTCCTTGTTCTCGCCGAAGATATCAACAAAGCCCTTCTCGTCCTTCTCGGTGATGGTGATGGTGGTGCCGGTAGTCTTCTGGATGTCCTGGATAACCTTACCACCGGGGCCGATAACTGCACCGATAAACTCCTGAGGAATAACAATCTGCACGATGCGGGGCACGAAGGGACGGAAGTCCTCGCGGGGCTCAGCCAGAGTCTCGCACATCTTGTCGAGGATGTGCATACGACCACGGCGTGCCTGCTCCAATGCCTTAGCCAGCACCTCGTACGACAGACCGTCAACCTTGATATCCATCTGGGTAGCGGTGATACCGTCGCGGGTACCAGCCACCTTGAAGTCCATATCGCCCAAGTGGTCCTCGTCACCAAGGATATCCGACAGAACGGCATACTTGCCACTCTGCGAGTCGGTGATAAGACCCATCGCAATACCCGAAACAGGCTTCTTCATCTTCAAGCCCGAGTCCATAAGTGCAAGAGTACCAGCACATACGGTAGCCATCGACGACGAACCGTTCGACTCCAGGATATCCGACACTACGCGAACTGCATAGGGGTTCTCATCGCCCACTGGAACCATAGGCTTCAACGCACGCCAAGCCAGGTTACCGTGACCGATCTCACGACGCGACAAACCACGCGAAGGACGAGCCTCGCCAGTCGAGAAGGGAGGGAAGTTATAGTGGAGTACGAACTGCTCCGAGCCCTGAACCAATGCATCGTCAATCATCTTCTCGTCGAGCTTGGTACCGAGGGTTACAGTCGAGAGCGACTGAGTCTCACCACGGGTAAAGATTGCCGAGCCGTGTGCTGCGGGCAGATAGCCAGCCTCGCACCAGATGGGGCGAATCTCGTCGGTCTTACGACCATCCAGACGAATACCCTCGTCGAGAATCATATTGCGCATAGCCTTCTTCTGTACCTCGTCGTGGAAGTAGCGGTGAATCAGAGGTTTCAACTCTGCCAACTCCTCCTCGGTGTACTGCTCGCAGAACTTAGCCTCCAAAGCGTCGAAGAGATCCGAGCGCTCCTGCTTTGCGGTACCGCTGGTAGCAATCTTGTATGCCTCCTCGTAGGTCTCGGCGATAACCTTAGCCTTCAGCTCCTCGTCGTTCTTCTCGTGGCAGTACTCACGCTTAACATCCTTGCCAAGCTCCTTGCTAAGCTCAATCTGAGCAGCGCAGTGCTTCTTAATCTCCTCGTGAGCAAACTTGATAGCCTCGAGCATATCTGCCTCCGAAACCTCTTTCATCTCACCCTCAACCATCAGGATATTGTCGATGGTTGCGCCGACCATAAGGTCGAGGTCAGCACGCTCGTTCTCCGAGAAGGTGGGGTTGATAACCAATTTGCCATCGATACGTGCCACACGAACCTCCGAGATAGGACCCTCGAAGGGGATATCCGACACTGCGAGTGCTGCCGAAGCAGCCAGACCTGCAAGTGCATCGGGCTGGATATCCTTATCTGCCGAGATGAGGTTTACAGTTACGAAAACCTCAGCGTGGAAGTTGCTGGGGAAGAGTGGACGGAGTGCGCGGTCGATAAGACGAGCCACCAAAATCTCCGAGTCCGAGGGGCGAGCCTCACGCTTGAGGAAGCCACCGGGGAAGCGACCTGCAGCCGCATATTTCTCCTTGTATTCAACCGAAAGCGGCATAAAGTCGCAATCATCTTTTGCCTCTTTTGCGGCACAAACGGTAGCGAGCAGCATAGTGTCGCCCTGCTTTACTACCACGGCACCGTCAGCCTGCTTAGCCAACTTGCCGGTCTCGATAATCACCTCGCGGTCGCCGCCAAGGTTGATTACCTTCTGAGTTGCATTGTACATCATTTCGTTTCTATCTTACATCAAAAATTTTGCCTCATTTTAGAGAGGTTAAGGCCCATATTTCCAAATAATTAACTGACCCTCAGCCAATTAACCAAAAACTCGAAACCCTACCCCCTTATAAGCAAAAGTAAAGGCAATCACCAACAATCGTGTGGAATTGCCTTTACTATTACTTACCTTCTCACGCAAGAACTATTTACGCAAGTTAAGAGCCTTAACGATTGCTCGGTAACGCTCGATGTCGTTCTTCTTGAGATAGTCGAGCATCTTACGACGTTTACCAATCAACTTCAACATAGCACGCTGAGTACCAAAGTCGTGTTTGTTGCTCTTCAAATGCTGTGTAAGGTGGCTGATACGGTAGGAGAACAGCGCGATCTGGCTCTCGGGCGAACCGGTGTCGGTGTTAGACGCACCGTAAGCAGCGAAAAGCTCCTGCTTTTTTTCGGGTGTTAAATAACTCATTTGTTTATAATAATTTATTGAGGTTCCGCTTTACGATGAATACGCCTTACCGTATCTCACCAAAGCGTGGCGCAAAGATACCTTTTTTTTGCCGAGTAACAAATTAATTATCATTTTTTTTGCCGTTTTGAGAGTTTCGGCAGGTTTTTTTCTACCTTTGTATAATAAAAGCGATAAAATATGACTCTTTTTTCCACATTTTTCAGACATTTAGCAGCCCTCGCCTGGGGAGGTTTAGCACTTGTTGCGACCCTCTTTCTCCCCACCTCGGCGAGTGCCCAAAACGATACGACCCGTCTATATCAATTCGCCATCCACGAAGATATAATGCCCTCGACAGCCAACCTCGTGCGCAGTCGTCTGACCGATGCCGAGGCGATGGATGCCGACGCCATTCTGATTGATATGAAGACCTACGGCGGTCTGCTCGATGCTGCCGACTCGATACGCACGATGCTCCTCAACTGTCCTCGCCCCGTGTGGGTCTATGTGGCTAATCAGGCGGCAAGCGCAGGTGCTCTGATAGCCATCGCTGCCGACTCGATTTATATGCAGCCGGGCAGTTCGATTGGTGCCGCTTCGGTGGTTGACCAGAGCGGAAATCTGATGCCCGACAAGTACCAGAGTTTTATGCGCGGTATGATTCGCTCCACTGCCGAGGCACACGGCAAACTCCCTGATGTTCAGGCAGGTGACACCACCTGGGTATGGCACCGCGACCCAGCCATTGCCGAGTCTATGGTAGGCACTTACAGCGGTGCGGGCGACTCGCTCCGTGTGGTCACCTTCACCCCCGAGGAGGCAATCGAGGCAGGCTATTGCGAGGGTATCTTCCCCACAATCGAGAGTCTCCACAAAGCGACCCTCTCGGAGCCGTACGACGTGGTGGTGTACGAGCCTACACTGCTCGACAAGTGGCTCGGTTTTCTCACCAACCCCGCCGTGCAGGGAGTCTTTATAATGCTCATCATCGGTGGCATCTACTTTGAGATGCAGAGTCCCGGGCTTGGTCTGCCCTCGGTGGTGGCCATTGCGGGCGCAGCGCTCTACTTCGCACCTCTCTACCTCGGCGGTCTGCTCGAATATTGGGAGCTTGCCATCTTCCTCGTGGGTATAGTGCTGATTTTTGTGGAGATATTTGTCACGCCCGGGTTTGGCGTGGCGGGCGTCATAGGCATACTCGGCATAGTGGCCGGTCTCACCTTCTCGGCAATCGAGAGCGACCTGCTGCGATACATACCAACGGGCGAAATATCAATAAGCTACATTGCAGCGCCGCTCTGCACTACGATAGTCGCCGTGGTGCTTGCCGCACTCTTCTGCATCTTCTTCGGAGGTCGTTGGCTCAAAGGCTCCTCGCCACTGAGAAACAAAGTGGTACTGAGTGCCGAGATGGTGACCGATGGCGGTTTCGCCTCGCACGAGCAGAGCCTCAACGCCCTCGTCGGCGCGCGTGGCACAGCCACCACCACACTCCGTCCCGCAGGTCGAGTGATAATCGATGGCAAGAGTTATGCAGCAACCACCGAGCACGGCCAATTCATAAACAGCGGAAAAGAGATAAAAGTTGTCAGAGTAGAAACAGGAACCCTCTATGTCACAGATTTTTAAATATTTGGGTCGTAAGTGTAGTTATGTGGTTGGGTTAACGACCAGGCTGATGACCAGGCTGACGACCAGGCTGGCGGTCGTACTGACGGTCGTACTGGCCATTAGCAGTTGCGCGCCACGCTATCAGACCATCGAGGGAACAGCCCTCGGCACCCTCTATCGCATCACCGCAAGCGGGCGCATAACCCCCACCATTCAATCCGACCTCACAAAACTCTTCGAGGAGGCCAACAAGGAGATGTCGGTATTCGACAAAAACTCGCTCCTCAGCCGCATCAATCGTGGTGAGACCGACTCGCTCTCGGCCAATATTATATACTGTATCGAGATGGCGCACCGCGTGAGCGAACTCTCGGAAGGAGCCTACGATATCACCATCCAGCCTCTTGTCGATGCCTACGGTTTTGCGGGCGACGACCCCGACTTCACACCCAACCTCGACTCGCTCCTGCCACTTGTGGACTACCGAAACATCTCTATCGAAAAGGGCAGACTTATTCGCCCCGAAGGGGTGCAAATCGGCCTCAACTCGATAGCCAAAGGTGCGGTAGTAGATATGGCCGCCGCTCTGTTGGAAAAGGCTGGTTTTGAGAGTTATATGGTCGATATTGGTGGTGAGATTTTCTGCCGTGGAAAAAACCCCTCGGGTCGCGACTGGCGCATCGGCGTAGAGACCCCGTTTGAGGGCAACTTCTCGATGACGGGTGAGTATATCGAGGCGGTGCTCTCGCTAAGTGGCGCGGGTATGGCGACCTCGGGCAACTACCGCAACTTCCACGTCAACGCCGAAGGGCAGAAACTGACCCATATCATCGACCCGCATACGGGACTGAACACCGAGAGTAACCTCCTCTCCGCCACGGTGATAGCCGAGAACTGCGCCCTGGCTGATGCTTACGGCACAATGCTCATGGCGCTCGGCTACGAGAGTGCGCTCGCCCTCGTCGAGAGGGAGAACATCGCCGCCCTGCTCATCTGGGCCGACGAGACGGGGCAAATGCAAATCACCGTCACCGACGAGATGCAACCCCATTTGGAGTAATTCAAAATGCAAGATTCAAAATTCAAAATAGGATAAAAAGAGAGCAATGTCGAATTGCTCTCTTTTTTTGTAGGGAGTTTAAGGAGTTTAGTGAGTGTAGTGAGTTTAAGGATTATCCCTAATCTCCCTAAATTCCCTAAACTCCTTAAACTCCCTAACCACTCAGGATGACATAGAGAGTAAGTCGGCGATGTCTGAGCCCTGCTCCCTGCCCTCCATAAAC
>JAZUCV010000003.1:0-8161 GCA_045639285.1 Tidjanibacter sp. | reverse complement strand
GATGCGATGGGCGACTATATCAACGACCCTCTTATCACGAGCATAATCAACAATCGCAACAACATCCCATTTATCATCACTGACGAGAGTCTGCGTGTTATATCCTATCACCTTATCCCCACAGAGGTTATCAATTCGCCTGAGCGACTACACCGAGTGCTGGATAAGATGGCGAAGGATAACACGCCAATAGTGGTGAAATTTTGGTGGACAAATGCCCATAATCATATAATATTCTACGGCCATTCGCTCACGCTGCAACTGCTCTACATCTTCCCATACATACAGATAGCGATAATCGTGGTCTTCGTGTTGGTGGTCTTTGTGGCATTTCGCTCGATGAAGCAGAGCGAGCAGAGTCGTGTGTGGGTGGGATTTGCTAAGGAGACGGCACACCAACTCGGCACACCCATCTCGTCACTGCTCGGCTGGATTGAGTATCTGCGTAGCCAGGAGATTGATGGTAGTGTGGTGGATGAGATGCAGAAAGACCTCACCCGCCTGATGAAGGTGGCCGACCGATTCTCCAAAATCGGCTCCGAGACCGACCTTTCGCCCGCCAACATCAACGAGGTGGTGGGTAACTGCGTTCTCTACTTCCGCACCCGCGTACCTCGCAATGTAAGCCTCACCTACAACGGCTTGGCTATGGCACCTATGCAGGCGATGATTAACTCGGCACTCTTCGAGTGGGTGGTGGAGAATCTGCTCAAGAATGCACTTGATGCCCTGCAAGGCCAGGGAGCGATAGATGTCCATATCTCCGAAACGGATAATTGGGTCTATGTCGATGTAAAGGATACAGGCAAGGGCATTGCCAAGGCCAACCTCAAACGTATCTTCGACCCCGGATTTACCACCAAGACCCGAGGCTGGGGTCTGGGATTGTCGTTGAGCAAACGCATCGTGGAGGAGTATCACAAGGGTAAGATTGGTGTATTGGAGTCGGAGATTGGCAAGGGAACAACCATCCGCATAGCGGTACAGACTCCTTCGACCTTTAAGAAATAGAGATTCAGAAGATGACACTTTTACAGATAGATAGTTTGGCTGTGGGGCTTGTCGAGGTTTTTGGCGACAAGGCACACCTGCTGCCCTCCTATGCCGCTGAGGCTGGGTCGGTGGCGGGGGCTGTCACCTCGCACCCGCTCTATCATATTCTGAGCCTCGTGCTGTTGGGCCTGTGGGCACTATTGCTCTATAGTTATCGTTCGGAGGTGCCGATGTTCCTTCGCTCGGTGGTGATGACCAAGAATGTAACCTCCGACGAGGCCAACCCCATCTTCGCCTCGCTGATGCGTATGGCACAGCAATTTGCTCTTGTGGTTGTCGCACTGCTGGCTCTGAGGATTGTCGAGCGTGAGTTCTCCCCACTGCCCGAGTGGATGGATAGGTGGAACGCTACGCTTGTCGTGGGACTCTTTGTTGTGATGTCGCTATTGGTGATATTGCAGAATCTGGTGCTGAAGGTGATAGGTGCTATTTGCGGAACACGCGATTTCACCCACGAAGCAATAACAGTAAAGAACCTTTTTATCGGCAGTTGGGGCCTGATTGTAGCCCTGCCCACACTACTGCTCCTGCTCAACCATACGGTGTCGGAATCTTTTGTGCTTCATTTCATTACCATCCTCACACTCCTCGCCTTACTGACCTATACGTTTAAAAGTTTATTGCTCTTTCGACGTGCAAAAATTTCTATTTTGATTTGGTTTTTGTACCTTTGCACCGTCGAAGCGCTGCCGGTAACACTTTTGATGGTGGGCATCGTTCGACAGTTATAAAGATATTGTCAAACAAAAGACTGATACATTGGAAGTTAAGAAGATTTTAGTGTCCCAGCCGGCACCCGCAGTTCCCGAGAAATCGCCCTTTCACGAGGTGTCAACCAAACACTCGGTGACTGTTGATTTCAAGCCCTTCATCAAGATTGAGGGCGTATCGCTCAAAGAGTTCAGGAGCCAGCGCATTGAGATTTTGCAACACACTGCAATCATTTTCACCAGCCGATCAACTATCGATAGTTTCTTCCGCATCGCTGAGGAGAGTCGCACGACAATCCCCGTGACGATGAAGTATTTCTGTATTACAGAGGCTGTTGCGCTCTACCTGCAGAAGTATATTGCATACCGCAAGAGGAAGATTTTCTTTGCAAACGGCAACTTTAATAACTTTATGGAGTTGTTGCTCAAACACAAGGACGAGAAGTATATGCTCACCCTTGCCGAGCCCCACAACCCCGAGATTCCTTCGACCCTCGAGAGGTTGAAGTTCGATTTCCACCCCGTGGTGCTTGCCAAGACCGTAAGCAACGACCTGAGCGGTGTGAAACTTGAGGAGTACCAGCTGCTTGCGTTGTATAGCCCTATGGAGATTCAGACGCTGACCGCTACTTTCGGCACCGAGAATCTGCCTATGGTTGTCACCTTTGGCGAGAACGCCGCACGCGCTGCTGCCGAGGCTAACCTCCACCTGGTATGTGCAGCACCCACCCCCGAAGCGCCGAGTATGGCCAAGGCGGTGGATAATGTCATCGCACTCATCAAGGCGGGCAAGAAGATTGAGCCTGTTGTGCTGAGTGGCACCAGCAAGAGCGAGGAGTTCATCAAGGCGCAGGAGGCCAAGCCCACCAAGCGCACCCGCGCAAAACGCAAACCGACAGAGGAGTAGGAGTAAAACCCTGCCAAAAAGAGAGTTACACAGAGGGGGCAGGAGCAATTCGGCCCCCTTTTTCTATCAATAAGATTATCTATTTGTGAGCGACACCGTCAAACAATTTGGGCTCAGCAAGAGCGAGCGTATCTCGGCTCAGGGCCAGATAGACCGCCTGTTTCAAGGTGGCAGGGTTGTCGTGTCGCCACCCCTGCGCTGCCACTACCGAGTGGAGGTGTCGAGAGAGGAGATGCCGGCCATCTCGATTCTCGTCTCTGTGCCCAAGAAGTACCATAAGAGAGCGTGGCGCAGAAACCTGCTCAAACGCCGCATCCGCGAGTCGTACCGACTCAACAAGTGCGAGCTGAGCGAGTTGGTTGCCGGAAAGGGCAAACATCTGGATATTGCTTTTGTCTATACGACAAAGGATGTTTTCGACTATCAGACTATCGAATATGGAGTCAAAAAGTGTTTGGCAAAGATTCAGAAGCACCTGTAAGCGAGTCTTTTCGTGGCCACTGCTGATATTGGTCAAGTTCTACCGCAACTGCATCTCGCCACTCACCCCCGCCTCGTGTCGCTTCACCCCCACCTGCTCCGCCTACGCCCTGGAGGCCATCACCAAATATGGCCCAATCAAAGGCGGCTGGCTCACCCTGCGCAGACTGCTGCGCTGCCACCCCTGGGGCGGCAGTGGCTACGACCCCGTACCGTAATGTTTTAATAATAAAAAAGTAGTCTGCAAGTGTGCTTGCAGACTACTTTTTTATTTATTTTACCCTCAACATTAGTACGGAGGCAACCACCAAACAACCCCCAACTACATCCCTCAATAAAAAGGGGTCCGCGACCCAAAAAAGTCGTAGAATTAGGGGAATTTTGGGCAAGGGTGTTTAGGGAGCCACGAAGGCGTCGCAGACGCTTTTCCATTTAACCCCACCAAGAGTAGTACGGAGGCAACAACATAACAACCCCCAACAAACTCCCTCAATAGAAACGGGTCCACGACCCAAAAAAAGTCGTAGAATCGAGCTATTTTTAGGCAGAGGGGTTTGGCGAGCCGCGAAGGCGTCGCAGACGCTTTCCTATTTTACCCCACAACCAAAAAAGTCATATGATTGAGGGAATTTTAGGCGGGGGAGTCTTGACGGCCACGCGCATACTCTATGTATGTAAGTGGTCGGCAAGGCTCCCCCAACACCAAATTCACCAATCAGATGGCTTTTTTATGCTTCGCCGAGATTCTTATATCCTAATGGCTGTCGCAACGATAAATCAATTTTGGAAACATTAGCCTCATAGCGACCCACATTTTCCTGCAAGGAGAGGAGCAGACGTTTGGCGTGCTCGGGGGTGAGGATGATGCGGCTGACCACCTTCGGCTTGGGCAGACCCGGGAGCATCTCAGCAAAGTCGAGAATAAACTCCGATACAGAGTGTGTGATAACTGCAAGGTTGGAGTATTGGCCTTGTGCCACCTCTTTATCGAGGTCGAGTTCGATGTGATTCTGTTCTGCCATCGTATTTAATTTTTAATGTTTGCCTATTTCCACTTTATCACCACAAATGTATAACCACAAAAGTGGTTTTATATCCTTCTCGTTCCAAACTTATCACCATTTTTTTAACAAATATCCCCCAACTTCCACTTTACAACAAAAAAGAGGCCAGCAAGGGACTATCCAAGAGATTTTTTTCTTATATTTGTGGTTGTATGCTCGGTTTAGAGTGCGCCAAAATTAGGATAGAAGTATCGGATGAGGGTCGCCATACAGGGTTATGAGGGTAGTTTCCACGTCGATATGGAGTTCGACTCCGTGCAAAAGTGGGTGCACGTGCTTGACAGGCTTCAGAAGGTAGCGCAGAGTGTTCACGTCTATGGTGTTTATAAGCGAGGCAGGGAGTTTGTCGATTAGCAACAGAAAGAAGGATAAGTATAAGAATTACAAACAGATAACAACAAAAATTAGTATTATGAGCAAGTTTACTGTATCAGATCGTTTAAATGGAGTAGGCGAGTACTACTTCTCGAAGAAGAATCGTGAGATTGACCAGCTGCGTGCTGAAGGTCACGACGTGATTAACTTCGGTATCGGTAGTCCCGATTGCCCTCCTCACCCTATTGTGATTGCGAAGTTGGCTGAGGAGGCTGCAAAGTCCACCACCCACACTTACCAGTCGTATGCTGGTGCTCCCATCTTGCGCAACGCATTTGCTGAGTGGTACGAGAAGTACTATAATGTAAAACTTGACGGCTTGAAGGAGATTCTCCCCCTGATTGGTTCGAAAGAGGGTCTGATGCATATCTGTATGACATACGTAAACAAGGGCGACAAGGTGTTGATTCCCAACCCCGGCTACCCCACCTACCGCTCGGCAGTTACCCTCTCGGGTGGCGAGGTTGTTGAGTATCACCTCAATGACGAGAACGGCTGGTTGCCCGACTTCGACGCTATCGACCCCACCGGTGTTAAGTTGATGATTATGAACTACCCCAATATGCCCACCGGTACCAAGGCCACCATCGAGCTCTTCGAGCGCGCGGTGAAGTTTGCTGCCGACAATGGTATCTTGCTCGTTCACGACAACCCATATAGCTTCATACGTAACGATAAGCCCCTGAGCCTCTTGCAGGTAGAGGGCGCGATGGAGACTGCACTCGAGCTCAACTCGCTCAGCAAGAGCCACAATATGGCGGGCTGGCGTGTGGGTATGATTGCCGGTAAGAAAGAGCGCCTGGATGAGATTTTGCGCTTCAAGAGCAATATGGACTCGGGTATGTTCTATCCTATGCAGGCAGCAGCCGCTGTGGCTCTCACCGAGCTGGGTGAGGAGTGGTACAACGACCTCAATGCTATGTATCGCGAGCGCGAGAAACTCGCCTTCGAGATGCTCGACCTCCTCGGCTGTAAGTACAACCGCGAGCAGGCAGGTCTCTTCGTATGGGCTCGTATGCCCGAGGGTGAGGAGGATTGCTTCGCCTTCTCGGACAAGATTCTCTACAACTGCGACGTATTCATCACCCCCGGTGCTATCTTCGGTAGCGAGGGTCAGAAGTATATCCGCGTGTGCTTGTGCGCACCCGAGGTGAAGTTTATCAAGGCTATTGAGAAGATTCGCAAGGGTCTGAAACTCTAATACCAAAGTTGCCTGGCTCACGTAAGTTTTGGGCTTCTCTTGAAGCACAAAATTTTCTAAGCCAATAACTACTTTTGAGAATTTAGGGAGTTTAGGGAGATTTGTATAAAAATCCCTAAATTCCTTAAACTCTTTAAACTCTCCATAAAAAATCAGGTTAGATGGTTACAGCAATTATCGGAACGGGACTTATTGGCGGTTCGTTGGCTCTCTGCTTGCGTGAGCAGGGGTTGGCGGAGCGCATTGTTGGTGTGGAGCGCAGTATGTCGCACGCATCGCGCGCTGTGGAGTTGGGGATTGTTGACGAGGTAGCCTCGTTTGACGAGGCGATAGCCGTTGCCGACCTCATCGTGATTGCCACTCCCGTTGACTCCATACCTACGCTGGCTGTCAAGGTACTCAACAAGATTGCCCCACACCAGACGGTGATAGATGTGGGCTCTATCAAGGAGGAGCTGTGCGAGATGATCAGCCAGCACCCTGCGCGTGGTCGTTTTGTGGCGACCCACCCGATGTGGGGTACCGAGCATAGCGGCCCTGAGGCGGCGATGCGTGGAGCATTTACGGGTCGTCGTGTGGTGATTTGCGAGCGTGAGCGCAGCGATGGCGATGCGCTGCAGCTCGTGGAGGAGATATATCGCAAGGTGGGTATGACCCCTATCTATATGGGTGCGGAGGAGCAGGATGTTCACTGCGCCTATATCTCTCATATTTCGCACATTACATCATTTGCTCTGGCACTGACCGTATTGGAGAAGGAGCGCGAGGAGGAACATATATTTGACCTTGCGAGTGCAGGTTTCGAGAGTACTGTGCGTCTTGCCAAGAGTTCGCCCGAAACTTGGACACCCATATTTCTACGCAACAAATACAACGTGCTCGACGTTCTTGGAGAGCATATCCATCAATTACAGGTGCTGCGCAAGATGATTGAGCGCGACGATGCCGAGGGACTCACCGAGGCTATGCGTCACGCCAACAGCATCCGTAGAATATTGAAATAGTTATGATTGACCTGAAATCGAAACGACCACTGATAATTGCCGGCCCGTGCAGTGCCGAGAGCGAGGAGCAACTTCTCCTCACCTCACGCGCACTTGCCGCGAGTGGCAAGGTTGATATATTGCGCGCCGGAATCTGGAAGCCACGTACAAATCCAGGCTCTTTCGAGGGCGTGGGCGAGCAAGGACTTGCGTGGATGGCAAGGGCCGGACGCGAGACGGGACTCCCTGTGGCTGTGGAGGTTGCAAATGCCAAACACCTATATACCGCACTATCGTACGGTGTGGATATGGTGTGGCTCGGCGCACGTACCACGGTTAGCCCATTCAGCGTGCAGGAGATTGCCGATGCACTGCGAGGAACCAAGATTCCTGTACTGCTCAAAAACCCGATGAACCCCGACATCGACCTGTGGGGCGGTGCCGTAGAGCGTATGGCGCGTAGCGTGGGGTATGAAAATGTTGGACTCATACATCGCGGTTTCTCCTTCTGTGGCAAGAGCCGCTATCGCAACGCCCCGATGTGGCACTTGGCAATTGAGATGCGCCGCCGCCACCCCGAGATGATGATGGTGTGCGACCCATCACACATTGGCGGCAAACGCGACTATCTCTACGAGATTAGTCAGAAAGCCGCCGACCTCAGCTTTGACGGCCTGATTATCGAGAGCCACAACTGCCCCGCAAAGGCACTGAGCGACGCGGCACAACAGGTTACACCTGAGGAACTTATCACATTGCTCGACAAGATTCGCTGGCGCAAGGGAACAACCGACAGCCCCGAGTTCGCTATGGCGCTTGACAGGTTCCGTGGCGAGATTGACCAGATTGATGCCGAGCTCTTCGACCTCCTCGCCCGCCGTATGAGAGTGGCGGAGCAGATTGGTAGGGTCAAAAAGGAGAACGATGTGGCCATATTGCAGAGCGGACGCTGGAACTCGATTACAGAGAGGGTGATTGCCCAGGCAAAGGAACTGCAACTCAGTGAGGAGTTTCTGACAACGGTCCTTGAGGCGATCCATATCGAGAGTATCAATCGCCAGAATATCATTATGAATAGCGACGAGTAACAAGCAGATGCGCTTTGATTGAGGGAAGTGGCGGGCGATTAACAGCAATTGCACCATCCTGCCCATATAAGCGAAATAGACAACAGCGGAGTTGGCTGGAGCCAACTCCGCTGTTGTGTTAAATTGAACAAAATAGAGGCTATCAAAGTGGATTAAAGCCAATAATCTCATAAGCTACCCTCCCTACTTCTCTTCTCTCCACTTCACCTCGCTAATCACCACCTCGATACCTGCCTGCAGAGCAGGCAGGTGCAATAAGCGTTTACCCACCCCCTAAATCCCCCACCGAGAGGGAATGAA
>JAZUCV010000002.1:0-27545 GCA_045639285.1 Tidjanibacter sp. | reverse complement strand
TCCTTGGCTCACAGAACGACATGGCTACGATCCGACTTATAGAGGGTACGACAAAAAAGAGATATGGAGTTGTCAAGTTTACTTGAACAAACTCCATATCTCTTTTTTGTCGTAATAACTGCAAAGTAACTCCTAAATCCGCAAACTAATAGTACAAAAGTTTTTGGGGAGCCTTTTTACAAAAAGGCTCGAAACAAAAACGGAGAAAATACTCTTAAACAGAATTTACCAATTTATTGGTTTATGGAAATGGCACTCGGTCTCATCTTGTCCTTTCTTTATAAAGTATTTCTGGTGGTACTCCTCGGCGCGCCAGAAGCGGACTGCGGGGCGCAGTTCGGTAGCCACCTTATAGCCCATCGCTTCCAGTTCGGCTATTGTCTGCTCAGCCACTTCTCGTTGCTCCTCGCCCGCCCAGAATACCTTCGACAGATACTGCGAGCCAATATCGGGTCCTTGGCCATCGGTCTGTGTAAAGTCGTGAATCTCAAAGAAGTGACGCAGCAGTGTGCGATACTCCACCTCGGCAGGGTCATAGACAATCCACACCGCCTCGACGTGGCCCGTCTCGCCACTCTTCACCTGCTCATAGGAGGGGTTACGCAACGGACCTCCCGTATATCCCGAGGTGACACTCTTGACGCCAGCAACCTTGCGCATCAGGTGCTCCACGCCCCAAAAGCAGCCACCCGCAAAGATGGCATTGGCGAGCACACCGCCCTCAGGCACACCCTCGCCACTCTTCTCGCGCTCGAAGTCGATAGAGGCCGAGTTGACGCAGTGGCGGATATTCTTCAGGGTGTAGCCCTCGCCATTGAACACGTGGCCGAGATGCGCGCCACACGCCGCACATACTATCTCCACGCGCACCCCGTCGGCATCGGGTTTGCGTGCCACAGCCCCCTCAATCTCGTCGTCGAACGAGGGCCAGCCACACGCAGAGTCAAACTTGTCGTCCGAACGGTAGAGCGGCGCGCCACACTTACGACAGTAGTAGGTGCCGTCGCGATGGTTGTTCACATACTCGCCCGTAAAGGGGGCCTCCGTCTTGCGCTCTTCAATAATACCGCGCTCAAAATCAGTCAGTTCCTTTTTCATATATCAGTTATATTATAATTCCTTAATCGCACCATTCATCCACTCCATTCTGCGGGTCACCCACTCCACAAAGTCATTCACCTCGCGGTCGTAAGTGCGCACAATCAACGAGTAGTCGCCCGATGTTGTGAGGCGACGCCAGCGAATATCATTCATATATGCCGAGGCGCGCTGTCGAGCAGCCAACTCGCGTATCTTAGCGATAATCAATGCCTTATCGGCATACATCTTGCTCCACTTCTCCTTTGCCAGCGCCACAAACTCGGGGTCCTCAAACATCCTCTCAATCCAGGCTGCCTCCTCCTTTATCCAGAAGCCCTCGGGGTTGTTGACATAGGGGGTGATATCGAAGTTAAAGACATAGTTACCCCATCCCAGATCGTAGTCCCACAGAGGCCCCATCTTGATATGGCCGTCGGCGGTGAGGTTGAGGTAGCAACTCGTCTCAAAAGCGGCATCCTTATTCTTCGAGAACTCGTTGCTCAGCCACCAATCAACAAACGAGCCAATCTCGGCAACACTCTTATATCCACGCTCCGCATCAAGCCAATCATCGCCAAAGAGCAGCTCCTCGAAATCGTTGATACTCTGCTCAATAGTGGCAAACTCTGCCGTCGAAGTCGCCACTTCGGGATCCTTCACATTGAAAGGCAGATTGGTAATCTTAGTATAGAAGACCGACTCGTCGGCAGCCGCTTTGGAGTCAATCTCTATTGAATAACCATCGGGAATCCTACCCTTATCTACCTTTATATGCTCGCAGAGAAAGTAGCTTCCCATATGCTGTCCATTGAGGAACAACTCGACCTGTTCACCGCCCTGCTTCCAATCAAAATCGGCATACTCCCTGCCGAGCCAGAAGGCGAGCTCGGTGCGCAGTGTCACCTTGTCGTTCCAATGGGCGAGCAACACCCAACGCTTATGCGCGGGCATACCTGCCACCTCGGCCTTTGAGCCAAGTTTAACGGCGTAGGGCTTTTTCGGGTAGTCCCAAGTGCTATTGCCACGACCACGAATCTCAATGTTCGCAGATGAGAAATCGTCAAATCGTCCTCGACCATCGATACGCATCGTGGCCTTAACCCAGTTCTCCTTGTCCAGAATCGGGGCGTTGCCATCGGTGGTGATATGGACAATCGGCAGCTCCGTATAGTTCCAGATATCAACCTTATAACTCTTTTGAGTACCCTCTACATCCACATCGAAGACCACAGGCTCCGAGAAATCGACAGCCGTCACGCCACTCTCCACCGCCACGCCATCCATAGTCACCTCGCCACCAAGCCAAAACTCAGGCACAAGAGTCATACTACCGATTGGCTCGGGTATCACTCCCTCGATAGTTCCGGCCGCCGAGTCCATCGTGAGGGTAACATTTTTGGTAAGCTGAGGATTCAGCGCAGTGGTCAATTGGAAGTATTTAAAAATCTGACCCTCGCCACCTCCATCACCATCTACTTTATCGTCACCACACCCGACAAGCAGCAGCGACATCATCATACAGAGTAGCAGTCGTTTCATATCTTTATAGTAAATAAGGTATTGCAATCTCCACAAAGATAGTTTTTTCTGCCGATTTATAACGCACCGCACAAAAAAAGTGGGCTTCACCAGATGTGAAGCCCACTCATATTGTCTATCAAACTCCTCTATTAGAAGAATTTAACACGGTTATCTTTAACATCGCTCTGCTCGAAGATAGCCTGGTTCAGACGCTCCGACATATAGGAGATGTTGTTAGCGTCGATGCGTACTTTCTCGCTATCCTCGGTCACTGCCTCGCTGTCGCTCTTGTCGGTAACGGTGAAGAAGTAAACACCATTCATACCCTCGATTGCGGGCGAGAGAGCGCCAACCTCAGCCTTGGTGATAGCACCAACCAACTTAGGCTCAACACCCAGACCGTTGATGTAGTAGCTATTGAAATTAACCTCATCAACAGCAACAACCTCTGCTCCAAGTTTCTCAGCCACCTGCTCGATGGTCGACAGACCCTTAACCTGCTCTGCAACATAAGCGGTCTTAGCACCATAGAGCAACTGCTCGCGGATATCAACAGCAACCTGCTGAACGGTAGCATACTCATCCTCACGTGCATCAACGATAGTAGCAACTACATAGTTACCGTCAATCTGCATAGGCTCCGAAACCTCGCCTGTCTTGCCGGTGAATGCCCAGCGGATAAGTGCCTTAGGCTCGGTCAGACCATTGATAGTGCGGTCGGTATTGAGGATACGAACACTGCGCTGGCTCATACCATTGTCGCTCACTGCCTGACGGAAGCCCTCGGTAGTGCCTGCCGCAGCGGTGATAAAGTTATTTACATTGTTGTAAACCTCCTGCTCAGTAGCATCGCCGGGATCAACCTCGTAGGTGATAGTAGCAATCTGAGCCTTCTGTACGGGGGTCGATTTGTAGGTGAGTTTCACTACGTGGATACCATAGGTGCTCTCCACGGTGAATACATCGCCCTGCTTGTGCTCAACACATGCGTTGCTGAACTCCTCAATCATCTGCTCGGGAGCAAAACGGCCAAGGTCGCCACCGGTAGCATTTGCACCGCTGTCAATCGAGAACTCTGCCGAGAGGGCTGCGAAGTCGCCACCCTTGCGGATAACCTGAACAAGGCTGTCAGCACGCTCCTGCTCACCTGCGGGGAGGAGGATGTGGCTTGCGCCGAGGCTATCGGGCAACATCTTCAACTCTGCCAAACGCGACATAGTATATACATCACCATTGAGCTCGGGACCTACGAGTTCACCCTTGCGAGCGCCAAAAGCAACGGCTGCAATAGCGGTGGGCAACTCCGACTCCTTATAGTAGTAGCGGTCAACCTGACCCATAGTGTTGAGCGCAGCAAACTGCATTGCGTTCTCAGCAGCAGCAAACTCAACTGCCAACTCCTCAACTGCCTCCTTAGCGTCTGCATAGTCTGCATCCGAGGGGAGGAGGTCGAATACTACGTACTCAACATCACGCGAGGGGTTCTGGCGGAAGAGCTCCTTGTGCTCGTTGTAGTAAGTACGGATATCGTTATCCGAAACGGTTACAAGCGAATCGGGAGTCTGCGAGTAGTTGTAAGCAACGACATCAGCCTTGAAGATGTTGTTAGCATCTGCAACGCCCTGCTGTGCCTCAAAAGCGGTGGTGTAGAAACCAGCCTCTACAAGCGAAGTGAAGTTCGAGCTGATACGCTCCTGAACCATCTGCTCCTTCATATACTCCCACATAAGAGCAGCCTCGGGAACAAGGCTTACGTTGGTGAGGAAGTTTGCGAGATACTCGGTGCTGTACGCGCCGGTCTCGGGATCCATAAAGGTCGATGCGATAACGGGCGAGGTGTAAACGCCATTAATCATATCCACCTGCTCAGCCTCGCTAACCTTGTAGCCAAGATTCTCAAACGAGGGGAGGTAGGAGTAGCGCATTACCAACTCGTTCCACGCCATATCGTTGAGCATATCAGTCTGATCAGCGGTGAAGGAGTTAACACCCCACATAATCTTGTAGATGTTGTTCATTCTGTCCGACTCATCGAGGAACTCCATGTAGCCTACATTGTGGCCCTCGATTTCGCCTACTCTCATTTTACGCGAATTTGCCATGTTGGTACCACCACTGAACAAGTCACCGAGCAAGAAGGCAACAAGTGCCAATGCAATTACTACGGTAACGATGATACCACCTTTGGTTCTCAAATCATTAAGTGTTGCCATAAGTGTTTTATACTATTTTAATTTTTTGTTTTTATTGTTTCATCTTCTCTCTCTCGGAGCACGATAAATTGCACACGCACCCTACCCTACTCCAAAATAGGCCTCAAAGATAGTTATTTTCCACTTAATTCAAGCCGATTTTTCATTTTTTTTTGCTCTATTTGAGCACTCTCTCACGCAAATTTTCTCCACACCACATATTACTCCCTCTCCCGAAGAGCTAACGCAGTCAGTATCAGACAATTCGCACCTTTGCCAAATCGACCCTCGACGAGGTGGAACGAAGCACACGAATCTCAACATTATTCTCCTTTATCACCTCGCCCGCCTTGGGAATACCCTCCACACGCGAGAGGATAAAGCCTGCCAGAGTATCATACTCCTCGCTCTCCTCCAGATCCAGACCATATTTCTCGTTGAGATAATCGACCTCCAGGCGGCACGCCAACACCCACTCCTGCTTGCCTGTCTGGCGCTCCACAAGCTCGGGCACATCGTGCTCATCCTCAATCTCGCCAAAAATCTCCTCCAAGATATCCTCCAACGAGATGATACCTGCCACACCTCCAAACTCATCAATCACCACCGCCACACTCGAACGGCGCTTGGTAAAACGGCTCAGCAGATGGTCGGCACTCATCGTCTCGGGGACATAGTCGGTCTGCATCAGTATATCTCTCAGCGACTTAGGCTGGTTAAAGAGGCTCTTTGTGGTGACATATCCCACAATATTATCAATCGAGCCGTCCCAGACAAACAGTCGCGAATATTTTGTCTCAACAAATCGCTCGGTGAGTTGTTCCACCGAACTGTCAATCGATACCGCCTCGATATCGATACGCGGCACCATACAATCTCTCACCCTCAGGTCGGAAAAATCGAGGGCATTCTGAAAAATCTTAATCTCGGGTTCTGCCTCCTCAGCCTCTGCGCTCTCCTCGACAAGGGTTTCGAGGTCAATCCTGCCAAAACTCTGCAAGCCGTGCTCCTTGCGCACGGGAAGCCCGAAGAGTTTGAGCAGACAAAATGATATCCAGGTAGTCACCTTGGCAATCGGCCAAAGCAACAGATAGCATAGCAGTAGAGGTACTGCAAAAATTTTAAGATAGCGATTGGGGTTGAGCTTGACAATCGCCTTGGGCGTAAACTCCGCCGTAAAGATAATGATGATTGTGGATATCAGGGTCTCGACAATTACCGAGTCATCCGCAAGAGGTACACCCCAACTCTCTGCTACAAAATGAATTAGCAGAGTCATATAGGTCGAGTAGATAACCAGAGCGATGTTGTTACCTACCAAAATTGTGGTGAGATACTGCCCTGCATCGCTGGTGAAGATACGGATGATGCGGCCGAAAATAGGGTTCTGCTTTCGGTCAATCTCCAGCTTCAGTTTATTGGCACTCGTATAGGCAATCTCCATCCCCGAGAAGAACGCGGAGAAGAGCAGAGCCACAACCACTATTATCAACGCCGAATACATCTATTCACCCTGTTTCGCACCCACACTCTTACTCTCTTTCGCCTCGTCGTCGGCCACGACAGCATCCTCCTCTCTACCCTCCATCTGGCTCATATCCACATGGATACGGCCGGTCTGATTGCGGAAACGCCAATCCTTGAAGTCAGAGTCGGACTCAAAGCCCTCACCCACAAAGTAGTCATCGCCCTCGCGCACCATACAGTCAACATTGGAATATACTCTGTCGGTCTTCTGGTCCCAGAAGAGTTGCTGGGTGAAGAGCGTACGCCCGCCCTCGCCCTCGGCAACCACATTGCCTCGCGCCTCCCACAGCTCTCGCTTCTCATAGCTGATACCATAGTCGGCCTTCAGGGTTGACTCAACATTGCCAAGTGAGTCGTATGTGATTATATCCACTCCTTTGCGGAACTCCATATAGGGCTCTGCAGCGAGCTCATAGCGCTCCATCAGCGGGGCATAGAATCGATAACTCTTAACACCGTTCTGGCTCACAAGCACAGTGAGCGTATCGCTCTGCTGGGTGAGCATAGTCTCCGGGTTGTAGCTACCGACAGCACTCTCCGACGAGCACGAAAATAGCAAGATAGCACCTCCAAGAAGAGGTGCTACCCACGCTATTATATGTTTTCTAACGCTTTTCATACTTAGCGGTAGCCTGCCAAAACTCCTTAACAAAAGCCTTTTTGTCGAGCCGCCCTCAATCAGGCACTCTTTTTCCCAAGCAACCATCCAATCGAGTCACCCCAAATCAGATACCCACTTGTCAAGTCGCCCCCAATCAGGCACCCACTTGTTAGGCCCCTCGGCCACTACCTCACGAGAAAACTATCGGCCCTCCTTAACGGTAGTACGGCCACTGATCCAACCGCAGTTTACGGTATAAGCGTTACCTGCGCTAAGACCACGGAAGAAGCACTCCTCCTTGTTGGGGAACGAGTTGCGGAAGCTCTGAGCAAGCTGCTCAACAGTCTGCAACTGGGGATCACCCTCCTCCAACAGACGACGTGCGTTGAGTACGGTGTCGTAAGCCAACCAGTAAACGGTCAGACGATCGAAGTCAGCGCAAGCGCCCGAACCTGCTGCGTAAGCCTGAGCCAACACGATGTAAGCCATTGCGCTCTCGGGGTTGAGCTCGATAGCCTGCTTAGCAAAGTTAGCAGCATTGCGGGGGTTGTCGTTCAGAATCTCGTTACCTGCAATCTGGATTGCGAGCTGCGACTTGGTGATAGGATCCTGCTCTGCCTCGATAGCCTTGGTCAGATACTCGATACTCTTAGCCACATCGCCATTCTTCTCATAACCCTTAGCCAGAGCCATAGCGGTCTCTGCGGTAGCCTCCTGTGCGAGAAGCATATCACCTACCTCGAAGAAGAAGGGGGTGAGGCACTCGCTGCGGCTCAACAGAGCAAAAGCCTTCTTAACCTGAGCCAACTCAGCGTTACCACCCTCGAAACGAGGTCTGTAGATCTTCTCCAAGTTCTCGCAGTTAGCAGCACCCGAGTTGATGAAGAGGTTCTCGAAGGTATCAATATACTTCTGGTCGCCGGTGGTAGCCATCAACTTAGCAACACGGTCATACTCATCCATATAGTACTCGGTCTCAACCTCCAAATCCTGATACTGCTCGGTGAGCACCTGGAAATACTGTGCGGTAAACTCAGCGTCAACGCTCTCCGATGCAGCGATAGCATCCTGGAATACCTTCAGTACGCCGGGCTTGTCGCTTGCGCGGTAGTTGTAGTAGTCCTTAGCCTTACCCTTCAAGATATACGAAAGACCGTAGCGAGCGTCATCAGCAAAGTGCTCAGCACGCATATCGTAAAGCATCATAAGCGAGTCGGTATAGAGGTTACGCTCGTTAACCGAGGTAGCACCAGCAATCATACGACGGTAGATGTTGGTACCCCATACATAGATGTTCATCTTAGCCTTAGGGCAGTCACGAAGAAGATCTTTCAAATAACCAAGAGCAACGTCATACTTCTTGTTGTCGTATGCGTCTTTGTAGAAGTTGAATTTCAGAGCGTTCTGATAGCGCTCCTCCTGAGTGGCGTTCTCGCCCCACTCCTCGCCAAATGTCTGCTGCTGTGCCATCACGCTCTGAGCGCCGATAAGCATAGCCAATGCAACCAAAAGACTCTTAAATGCTTTCATAATTTTTTAGTAAAACCGGTTTGTGTTATTGTTTATAATTATAGTTTGTTATCTATCTAAGTCAGGTTAGTCGTACTGATACTTCACGAACCAATAGTCCTCACCGAACATATTGAATTCTACCGAGAACTTAACATAATTCTCCTTCACCAAGCCAGCCTTCAACGTACCGCGCTGACCGAGCTCCACGCCAAGGTTCATCATCGAGAGTCCTGTCATACCGAGTGGCACACCCACACCGAATGTGATGGCCTTCTCAGAGATTGCCTGGTTGCGAATTGTCATATAGTAATCACCGTAGCGCACACCTGCACGGTAGGAGATTCGACGGAAGAAGCTACGAACATCACCGGGCGAGGGGATAAACTCACCACCCAGGCGGATAGTATTTGTATTGCGGAACGCAACACCATTGTTCACATCCGGAGCATTCTTGTTAGCCCAATCGCTGAATGCGTAGTCAGCACCAAGACTCATTCTGTTGTTGTGGTAGTAGAGGCCCACGCTGACAGTCGAGGGAAGGGCAAATGCCGAGGTGAAGTTCTCGTAGGAGATGGTGTCACCTGTAATCATATTGCCCGAGGGCACAATGCGGGATACCTTGGTGTTAAGCGGGCCACCCAGTTCATAGGTAGCACCGAGTGTCAATCGGTTCTTATCGTTATTGATAACATCTGCCTGCAAGCCGAAGTCTGCCTTGATGCTGCCAATATGCTCATCGTCCTGACCCACCACAGAGTAGTAGATATCTGTGCCGGTGAAACTTGTAATAGATGCAGAGAATGCTCGGTTAATCTTGCCGTGGTAGTATATCATATCTGCACCTACCGACAGACCGGGGATAATCTCCCAACCAGCACCCAGCTTAAACTGCGAAACACCACCAGAGCCGTCATAGTTGTAGGAGACATAACCCAGGTCGCTCACAATATCGGGGCGGGTATCCACCTTGCTCACGCGATATCCCACCTGCGAATAGGGGGTTACGCTGAATGCAAGACCGAGTCCTTTGGCCAGGGGGAACTCAATCGACACGTCACGCATATTGAAGGTGTTGAAGCTTGTACCGGTAGTAGCATTTTTCGAATAGACGTTAATACCCTCCATACCGAAGTTGAAGAGGAAGCTATTCTGACCAATCATACTATACGACGCAGGGTTCATAGAGTTGATTGAGTAGGCACTACGGAAACCGATACCTGCACCACCCATACTGCGCAAAATCGCATTACCGGGGGTGGTGATATCACCGATACCGTAGAAGGTATAGGGCGAGAATGCATTGATGCTGCTGTTCTGGCCAAACGCCTGCTGCCCCATCAACACTGCCGCTACCGCAACAATCGTATAAATCGCTCTCTTAAAACGCATTATATTCTAAAATTTTATTCAGACCGATACAAACCAAGTCCAATTCCGCAAATATCGGAGTTTTTATTTTCTTTTCAAAACATTTAGCGTCACCACCTGTAAAAATTGTAACAATTTTTTTGTAACGCTCCGTCCAATTTCGGATGTAACCTTCTGTTTCATAACAAATTCCATCGATTACACCCAATTTTATCGCCTCGGCAGTCTTTTTGCCAATTTTTTCGCCACACTTACCCGACGTATCACCCTCTTCCAAAGGAAGAAAAGCGGCCGAACGGTGGAGCGATTGGTAGCGCATATCCATACCCGGGGCGATATTGCCTCCCAAATAGACCCCATCTGCACTGACAAGGTCGTAGGTGATGGCTGTTCCGAAGTCGATAATCAGCAGATTCTCGTTCGGAAACAGTGCCGCACCTCCAACTGCTGCCGCCAATCGGTCGGGTCCGAGGGTCTCGGGAGTGGCGTAGCCGTTGCGCAGGGGTGTAGGAGTATCTCCTCTAAGCACCATAACGGGAGCCTCGTAGCCTGCCTCGGCCATTGCCTTACGAATCGAGGTCGCCACCTCGTCGCCCAAAGAGCGTGTAGATGAAACGATTGCACCTATCAGGCGATACTCGGCAGCCAACTCGGCAGCCAACTCGTCACTCCACTGCTCAAAGCGACGACGACAGAGGATATCCCCTCCATCAAAAACGGCAATCTTTACCGCCGTATTGCCTATATCAACCGTTAATTTCATCTTTTTTTTCTACTATTCCACTCGCCACACCTAATATATTTAAAGGTAGCGGAGTATCTCTTTATTATTATGATGTTTTCTACCCTCTTTTTGTTGCATCCACCCCTTCGGAGCGTGCCGCCTCCAAGACCTTATCGAGCAACTTCCAGCCCGCCTCCACATTGTCGATATTGCGGATGGTCATCCCAAGGCGACCTGTCGACTGACGCAGAACAAAGCGGTCGGGGTAGCTGGTTGCATAGCGCAACACACCCATAAACATAGGGCTCTTGTAGTAGGCCGACTTCTGGTCTGCGGGAAAGGAGAGCAACATCAGGCCATTCTTTACCTTTACCTTCTCCACACCCAAGAGGATACATCTGCGACGCAGACGCACCACATCGAGCAGCGAGAGCACCTGACGTGGCATCTGACCAAATCGATCGGTCACCTCGGCTGCAAAACGCTTCAGCTCCTCATCGTCGGTCATATTGTCCAATTGTCGGTAGAGCCTGAGTTTCTCGGCCGTATTGCCCACATAGCCGTCGGGCAACAACGCCTCCTCAACACTCTCCACCTGGCAATCAGTCACATAGAGAATATCCTCGCCCGTACCCTGAGCCTCAACGGCCTCAATACCGACAACCTCGTCAAGACCCTCGGTACCCTCAGCACGCAACTCGGCAATAGCCTCGGACAAGATTTTCTGGTAGGTCTCAAACCCCATATCGGCAATAAATCCACTCTGCTCCGCACCGAGCAGGTTGCCCGCACCTCGGATATCCAAATCCTGCATAGCGATATTGAACCCCGACCCCAGGTCGGAGAACTCCTCGATAGCCCTGAGTCGGCGACGCGCATCGGTCGAGAGCAACTCATCGGGTGGCGAGAGCAGATAGCAGAAACTCTTACGGAAAGACCTGCCCACACGGCCACGCAACTGGTGCAACGCACTCAGTCCAAAGCGATGGGCATCGTTGATGATTATGGTGTTGGCGTTGGGGATGTCGATACCGTTCTCGATAATCGTGGTCGCAACCAGGATGTCGTACTCGCCATAGATAAAGTCCATAACTATCTTCTCGAGCTGCGCAGCAGGCATCTGGCCGTGTCCTATCACAATCCTCGCCTCGGGGACTACGCGCTGAATGACACCTGCCACCCTGTCGATATCCTCAACTCGGTTATGCACAAAGAAGACCTGACCGCCACGCCCTAACTCAAACTCCACAGCCTCGCGGATAATCTCCTCGTCAAAGAGGTGCGACTCGGTGATGATAGGCTGACGGTTGGGTGGCGGAGTGGCAATCACCGACAAATCTCGCGCTCCCATAAGTGAGAATTGAAGGGTACGGGGGATGGGGGTCGCCGTAAGAGTCAGGGTATCGACACTCACACTCAACTGTCGCAATCGCTCCTTGCTCGACACGCCGAACTTCTGCTCTTCGTCGATAATCAGCAATCCCAGCGAGCGGAAGGAGATATCCTTTCCGAGCAGCTTATGAGTACCTATTATAATATCTATCGTGCCATCAGCCAACCCCTCGCGAATCTCTCTCACCTCCTTCGCGCTCTTCACACGCGAGAGCATCTCCACCCTTACGGGCATACCTCGCAGTCGCTCGGCAAAAGTGCGGTAGTGTTGGAGTGCGAGGATAGTGGTCGGCACAAGTACCGCCACCTGTTTGGAGTCGCAGGCTGCCTTGAAGGCCGCACGGATTGCCACCTCGGTCTTACCGAAGCCCACATCGCCACAGACAAGTCTGTCCATCGGGCGCGACGACTCCATATCGCTCTTGACGAGTTCCATAGCCTTCTGCTGGTCGGGGGTCTCCTCGTAGGGGAAGGAGGCCTCCATCTCATTTTGCAGATAGCCATCGGGAGAGAATCGGAAACCACCCGAGGCCTTACGCTCGGCATAGAGGCGTATCAACTCGCGGGCAATGTTCTTCACCGCCTTCTTTGTCGCCTCCTTCATCTTTTGCCAAGCACCCGTGCCGAGTTTATACACTCGGGGTGGTGCCTCCGTATCGCCCGCCTTGTAGCGCGAGATACGGTGGAGAGAGTGAACATTTACAAGCAGCACATCGCCATCGCGATAGAGAATCTTCACCGATTCGCTCTCCTTGCCGCCATCATTGGTGCGCACCAAGCCGCCAAAACGACCGACACCGTGGTCGATATGAACCACGAAGTCGCCCATCTTAAGCTCGCCCAACTCCTGAATCGAGAGGCTCTGGCTACGGTCAATCTCGCCGCGCAGGTGATAGCGATGGAAGCGGTCGAAAATCTGGTGGTCGGTATACATACACACCTTCAACTCGCCATCGATAAAGCCCTCGTGGAGTGTCACCATCATCGGCTCAAAGGTGGCGTGCACACGTCCCTCGGAGGCAAAGACGTTCTGCAATCGCTCGTGTTGCAAGCGACTCTCCGAAAGAATGTATGTAAAGAATCCCTCGTTCTGGCGTGCCGAGAGTTCATCGGCCAGCATACCATATTGTTTGTTGAACAGTGGCTGAGGTGCTGTACGGAAGGTAACGTTTCGCACAGCCGGCAATCGGCGCGAGGGACGGCGCACAGTCACTGCCGACCTCTCCAACACATCGAGCAACCTACGCGAGGAGGTGAGCAGCCTCTGCACCTCGCTCGGCTCATCGCTGTCGGCCAACATCTTCTTGCGCAGCTCGTCCACCGTACTGCACATACTCTCCACATCATCAATCCACCAGGTAGCACCTCGGGCATACTCAGCCAGCGAGATACGCTCCTCCTCGCCACTCTTTCCCTTCAGGTCGGGAACAATGGTTGCTCGCTCGCAACGCTCGGTGGAGCGCTGCGACGATATCTCGAAACGACGGATAGCATCTATCTCGTCACCAAAGAAGTCCAGACGGATGGGGCGGTTGTCGGCAAACGAAAAGATATCTATAATGCCGCCACGGCGCGAGTACTGCCCAGGCTCATAGACAAAATCCACCCTCTGGAAACCGAGTGCCTCGATGCGCTCCACCATCTCGTCCATAGCCACCTGCTCACCGCAGGCAACCGAGAGCGAGCGCGAGCTAATCTCCACGGGTGCAGGCACCGACTCAGCCAGCGCCTCGGGATAGGTGGAGATTACCCACATACCCTCAGGCTCTGCGCGCAGTGCCTCCAAGGCCGAGGTGCGTTGCACCTTGCCCGACGAGTCGGCACGCCCGAAACGTATCGAGCGCTTGTAGCCGGTCGGGAAGAAGAGAACACGCTCCGAGGGGAGCAACGCCTCCAAGTCGCCCGCAAGATAGGCCGCCGAATCCCTGTCTGCCGAGACAAAGATATGGACACCCCCGAGGCTCTCCACAGCAGCCGAGCCATAGAGTGCGTAGGCCGAGCCGGCAAGTGCCCTGAGTTCGGTCACTCCCCCACCCTGCAATGCCTCGCACAACTGTTTCGCACTCTGCGACACAGCCACACGACCTCGCAATATTTCGAGTTTCTTGTCCATACTTTTCTCGCTTACAAAAAAGGCTGACTAAAACTAACTTTAATCAGCCCATTTTTCTCTACATCAGAGTTCTACCCTTTTTGTCAAGAATCTTCGTCTCGAGCATTCCGAGCGATTGATCCTCGCGAATCATAATGCGACAGCCATACTTAAACTGCCACTTTGTGCGGATACTCCAGAATCCTCGGCGCAGGTAGGCCGCAATCATCGGACTTGCCACAATCTTGATCCAACGGATACCCTTCTCCTCGGTGTAGTAGGCAATCTGATTCTCTATCTGCTTGTCGTAGAGTATCGAAGGCGATATCTTACCCGAGCCTCCACAAGTGGGGCATACCTCCTTAGCCTCGGAGATAGCCTCGGGACGCACACGCTGGCGGGTAATCTGCATCAGGCCAAACTTTGTCAGAGGCAGGATTGTGTGCTTCGCCTTATCGGTTGCCATCAGCTGCTGCATCTTCTCATAGAGCTTCTGTCTGTTCTCAGCCTTGTGCATATCGATAAAGTCAACAATCACAATACCTCCCATATCCCTCAACCTGAGCTGGCGGGCAATCTCTGCAGCCGCCGAGAGGTTAACATCGAGGGCTGTTGACTCCTGGTCGTCTGCCACCTTGGCACGGTTACCGCTATTCACATCAATAACGTGCATAGCCTCCGTGTGCTCGATGATGAGGTAGGAGCCTCGTTTGAGCGATACATACTTGGCGAACAACGACTTAATCTGTCGCGAGATGTCGAAGTTGTCGAAGATGGGTCGCTCGCCCTTATAGAGTTTCACAATGCGCTCCTTCTCGGGAGCAATCACTCTCACATAATCTACAATCTCGTCGTAGAGTGCCTTGTTATCTACACAGATAGTGCTGAACGAGCCGTTGAGCGAGTCGCGGATGATGGTATTTGTGCGGCTCATCTCGCTGGTCAGCAATGCAGGCGCGGGCTTGGTCTTGATTCCGTCCAAGGTCTGCTCCCAACGCTTGATGAGGGAGCGGATGTCCTGCTCTATATCGGCATCGTTGTTACCCATTGCGGCTGTGCGGATAATCACACCGTAGTTCTTGGGCAACACCTTATCCACGATTGCCTTCAATCGCTTACGCTCCTCGTTGGAGCGAATCTTTTGAGAAATGGATATCTTGTTCGTAAAGGGGATGAGAACCACATTTCGTCCTGCCAGCGAGATATCGGAGGTCAATCGCGGACCTTTGGTCGATATCGCCTCCTTGGCCACCTGTACAAGTATAGGCTGACCTGCGGAGATCATCTCGTTAATCTTGCCACCCTTTCCGATGGGCTGGTCGAGTTTGATGGAGGAGAAACGCGGGTATTTCTTCTTGGTCGAGAGGTGTGCCACCAATCTGTGGAGCGTCGTAAATTGGGGCCCCAAATCGAGATAGTGGACAAACGCATCCTTCTCGTGACCAATATTCACAAAGGCGGCATTCAGGCCGGGCATAATCTTGCGGACCTTGCCCAGGTAGATGTCGCCCACAGCGAAACCTCCCTTATTGCCCTCCTTGTTGAGTTCGACAAGTTGTTTGTCCTCCACAAGAGCAATAGTGGTCTCGCTCGAAGATACGTTAATAATAAGTTCCCTGTTCATCTCTCTGGTTTTGTTCTGCTTGGGAAACCACTCAGAAGGGGGTCTCCCTGGCGGGGTTTTGCCCACTTTCTGACAACAAATAAAGCCAAAGAGCCGGATAAGACTCTTTAGCTTTATTTATTCAGCGGAAACATAAAACCGGCTACTTATTTCTTTTTATGTCTGTTTTTGCGCAGACGTTTTTTACGTTTGTGGGTAGCCATCTTATGCCCTTTTCTTTTCTTACCACTTGGCATAGTTTCTTAGTTTTAAATTTTTAGACAATTTCTCGATTTCATCAACTGTCGTTTGGGTCAGACTCTGCACGACAGCCTTTCATAAACCCTAAGGTCAACTATTTTACCTTCTCAGCGAAGCTCTTAGCAGGCTTGAAAGCGGGAATGTTGTGCTCAGGAATGGTGATGGTGGTATTCTTCGAGATGTTACGAGCAACCTTAGTAGCACGCTTCTTGATGATGAAGCTACCGAAACCTCTCAAATATACGTTCTCCTCCTTGATAAGCGAGCCTTTTACGCTATCCATAAAAGCCTCAACAATCTGCTGTACGAGAACCTTCTCAGCGCCAGTCTTCTTGGCGATTTCGTTTACGATATCAGCTTTAGTCATAATTTATAAATTTTTAAGTGTTTGATATGTTCTTAATTGCGGATTGCAAAGATACATCTTTATCCGAATAATTTACAAGTTGTTAACGATTTTTTTTATTTTTTTTTGGTTTTTACCACTCTTTTAACACAATTTCCTCTCTTCCAACCAAGTTCTTAACAAAAACCATCCCAAACTCCTACATTTTTAAACATTTAGACCCTCACTCTAAAACATCCAGCTCAGGCCTCCCGACACAGAGAAAAAATTGCGAGCGGTCTTGGTGTCGGTGTCTTGTTCCGAGAATAGGTCGAAATTATCGGTCAGCGAGTAGTGATACATAGGTGTCAGTCGCACCACCACCCTGCTAATACGAAGAGAGAGCGAAGCACCCACATCGGCAGTGAGCGAGAGGCGGTTGCGCACCCTTACCCCGTGCTCCCAGCTATCGCCACCTGTTATCGCCATCGACTTACTCTCACGCCTACCCATCAGCACTCCCGGGGTGATACCTGCCGTAAACTCCACATCGAACGGGAGAAGAGAGATAAGCGCCGAGCCAAAGCTACGGTCGCGCGACAACATATAATCTACTGCCGAGTAGGCCAATCTGTCCACAAAAGAGGAGTGTCCCACACGAAGCGTCAGCCCCAATGGCAGACGGGCAAGGTGGATATCGTCGGCAAGGTTCTCGACAAATGCCACACCTCCACGCACCCCAAAGGCTGGGGTGAAGTTGTGATACCAATCAGCCCCATAGTTGACTCCTTCGCCCAAATCGCCACCTGAGGTAGTAGCGTAAAGTCCGGCCGAAATGGAGATTTGGTCCTGACTGAGTGCTGGATTAAATTTAACCTTACTCTGTGCCGACACATTACACGCAACAAGCACACCTAACAAGAGCATAACAAAGTTCTTCATAATCTTCGTCTGTTTTCTAATCAATTACAAATATACGAAAAAAACACAACATCGAGCATACCGCCAGAGGTTTAGCTCACCACTTGACACAATAATAACGCTCCTTTTTGCATTATTATTGAGAATAGAGTAACTTTGTTGTCTCTGTCGGGTGCTTTTTTTTTATATCAGCAACCATTGGCAGAGGCAAAACAAAATATGTAAGAAAGATGGCAGAGGCTAAGATATTGTGGGTAGATGACGAGATTGAACTCCTCAAACCCCATATACTATTTTTAAAAGGTAAAGGCTACGAGGTGGAGAGTTGCAACAACGGCTTCGACGCAGTCGAGATGGCACGTGGCACCCACTATGACCTCATCATCCTCGACGAGATGATGCCGGGCATAACAGGCCTTGAGACACTCCCGCTCATCAAGGAGGTACGTCCTCTGACACCTGTGATTATGGTGACCAAGAGCGAGGAGGAGAATATTATGGACAAGGCTGTCGGGTCGAAGATTGCCGACTACCTCATCAAGCCCGTAAACCCCAATCAGGTGCTTCTGTCTATCAAGAAGAATGTTCACCAGCAGCAACTTATCACCGAGCAGACCACTGCCGACTATCGCTCGCAGTTCGCATCGATTAGCAACTCGCTTTCGGGCGCTCAGACCTTTGCCGATTGGTGCGCCATCTATCGCCGCCTTACGGGCTGGGAGATTGAACTCACCGAGTCGAACGACGAGAGTATCCGCGAGGTGCTCACCTACCAGAAGAAGGAGGCGGGCGAGGCCTTCGGCAAGTTCGTCAAGCGCAACTACCTCACCTGGATCAACTCGCGCGGCGAGGATACCCCCACAATGTCGCATACGCTGATGCGCAGCCGCATCTTCCCCATCGTGGAGCGGAGCCGCAAGACGACACTTCTGCTTATCGACAACTTCCGCTACGACCAGTGGAGGGCTATCGCCTCGCTTGTTGCCGGCCACTACGACGTGGCGCAGGAGGATTTCTATTGCAGCATCCTGCCCACCGCTACGCAATATGCGCGAAACGCCATCTTCGCTGGCCTGATGCCACTCGCCATCGACAAACTTATGCCCGACCGCTGGCTCAATGACAACGAGGAGGGTGGCAAGAATATGTATGAGGAGGAGTTCCTCCGCCGACAGATTAAGAGTGCGGGATATGGCTGGCAGACCACCTTCGACAAGTTGGTGCGCCCCGAAGCTGGCCGCAAGCTTATCGACAATATCGCCCGCGTCTATGATGCCGATTTCTCGGTTATCGTCTATAACTTCCTTGATATCCTCTCGCACGCCCGCACGGAGAACGAGATTATGCGCGAGCTCACCGGCGATGAGGCGGCCTTCCGCTCCCTCACCCGCTCGTGGTTTGAGCACTCCGACCTCTTCACCCTGCTGCGTATGCTCTCCGAGAGGGGCCACACGGTGATTATCACCTCCGACCACGGCACGGTGAGAGTCGAGAACCCGATTAAGGTGCAGGGCGACCGAGAGACCTCGCCCAACCTGCGATATAAGACGGGCCGCAACCTAAATTACAACCCCAAAGAGGTGTTTGAGATTAACCGCCCCGCCGAGGCACAACTCCCACAGAGCAATCTGACGTCGAGTTATATCTTTGCCCTCGGTCGCGACTTCTTCACCTACCCGAACAACGCAAATCAATATATCCGCTATTATAAGGATACCTTCCAGCACGGCGGTATCTCGATGGAGGAGATGATTGTACCCTATATTGTATTGACACCCAAGCAGTAACCCCTATACAGATGAAGAGAAAAGAGTATTCCATCGGTGACTTGACAGATGTCGCCGAGATGATTTTGGAGAGCCTTGACGGGCGCAATGTAGTAGTATTTCGTGGCGAGATGGGGGCCGGCAAGACCACCCTTATCAGCGCATTGTGCGAGGTGCTGGGCGTGGAGGATGATGTTACAAGCCCCACCTTTGCACTTGTGAACAACTACCTGACGGCTGCTGGCGACGACCTCTATCACTTTGATTTATACCGTATTGACCGCATCGAGGAGGCCTACGATATGGGCTACGAGGAGTACTTCTACGGCTCGGGGCTGTGCCTTGTGGAGTGGCCCGAGAAGGTGGAGGAGCTTATTCCCGACGACGCGATGACCGTGCGCCTGGAGGTGCTCTCGCCCACCCATAGAGCGATAACGATTGAGTAATCTTAATACCTTAACAACCCTCATTAGCATTACAACCAGAAATGTATAAAAACGTAGTTTTTGACTTGGGCGGTGTTGTCTTGGGCCGCGACTTTAATAGATTCGACGAGATTGTGGGCGACCACTTCTCCTTCTTCCGTCAGGATAAATTTCCCGACTATTGGCACGACTTCGACCGTGGCACCCGCACCAAACAGGAGGTCGCAGAGGCTCTCGCAGCCGATGCCGAGGTGAGCATAGAGGAGGCTAACAACCTCATAGATAAAGTCTTGGAGTTGCTTAGCGAAGTACCCGAGACCTGCGACCTAGTGCGCAGGCTGAAGGAGGCTGGCTGCCGCTGCTACATACTCTCGAATATGCCCAAGGAGTATTGGGCGGAGATTGAGAAGTTCCCCGTAGCCAACTATTTCGACGGCGCAGTGATTTCGAGCCACGAGCAGCTGCTCAAACCCGAGCGCGCCATCTACGAACGCCTCTTGGAGAGATACAACCTCAACCCCGCCGAGACCCTCTTCACGGATGATAAGAAGACCAACCTGCTTGCCGCCGAAGAGGTCGGCATCCACACCATCCACTTCGTCAGCCCCGACACCACCCCCGAAGAGATTTTCCGACTGGTAACGGAGTAAAATTCAAAAATCAAAATTGACTAAAACTGAGAGTGGTTCGATACCACTCTAAGTTTTTTCATGGAAATTTTGGGAACTATGGGAGTTATGAGAATTATGGGAGATTATGGGAGATACCATTTAAACTCTTTGGGTAATACTTTGTTTTTCGGGTTTAGGGATTACTCTCGAAGAGAGTACAAATGAAATAGAGAATAGGGCTTGCCAAATTTATTTGAGCAAAGCCCTATTCTCTATTTTGTTTGTAATATCCGCAAGGATATCTCTAAACCCGCAAACTAAATAGCACAAAAGTTTTTGGGGAGCCTTTTTACAAAAAGGCTCGAAAGTTTTTGGTGCCGCTTTTTTACAAAAAAGGGGCATACAAGAAGCGACTAAACACTATCCTAATAATTGTCGTGCTTGTTCGCGTGCGGCGTCGGTGACTACTGCTCCGCTGAGCATTTTGGCTATCTCTTCCACTCGTTCTTCTGTTGTCAGGCGTCGTATGCGGCTTTCTGCGCCCTCTGTTGTCACCTCTTTGTACACTACGAAGTGGTCGTCGCCTTTGGAGGCCACTTGTGGCAGGTGTGTTATGTTAAGCACCTGCATTGATGTTGACAGCTCTGTTATCACCTCGCCCATCTCGTCTGCCACGCGGCCAGATACTCCGGTGTCTATCTCGTCGAATATTATTGTAGGTAGCTTTGCGCAGCGTGCAGCTATCGCTTTTAGGCAGAGCATCACGCGCGATATCTCACCTCCGGAGGCTATCTTCTCTATGGGGAGGAGTGTTCCTGTGGGCGAACTGCTGAATACGAACTCTATGATGTCTGCTCCGCTCTCGCGCAGTGTGTCGGGTGTCACACGACATAGGAATCGAGCGCCACTCATACCGAGTCTGCCGAGCATCTCTGTCACCCCACTGCTCAATTCGCTTGCTCCCTTCTCGCGCAGGGCCGTCAACTCGTCTGCCACTCCTTGTGCCACTTTGCGTGCTGCGACGACCTCGGCTTCCAGGCGTGCTATCACACCGTCGAGGTCTGTTATAAGCTCCATACGACGACCGTACTCGGCCTGTATGGCGAGCAGCTCTTCCACGCTCTCTACCTTGTGCTTGCGCAGGAGTGCATATATTGTCGCCAGACGCTCCTCTACTGCTGCGAGGGCGTTGGGGTCGGTATCTACACGGTCTAGGGCATCGCTGAGTGTCACCTCTATATCTTTCAGCTCCACCTGCACACTACGCAGTCGCTCTGCCACCTCCTCGCCACCGCTCCATACGCGGGCCAGGTGTCGCATCGACTGCTCGGATGCTTTGAGCATAGCGAGCACTCCGCGCTCCTCCGCTCCGAGGGCCTCTACCGTGCCACCTATGCGCTCGCCTATCTCCTCACTGTTTGCAAGCTCGCTCTGTCGTTGCTCAAGTTCGGCAAGTTCACCCTCACGCAGTGCGGCGGATGACAGTTGCTCCCACTGATAGCGCACCCACTCCTCGTCTGCGCTGTTGCGCTCCGCCTCGGCACGCGTCTTTGCCAACTCACGTTCAGCACTTTGTAGTGCGGAGTATGCCTCGGTGTAACGTGATAAGAGGGCGTGCGATGCCGAGAAGTTATCCACCACCTCGCGTCGGAAGTCCTCGGACGCCACAAGCAAACTGCGGTGTTGCGAATGGATATCTACAAGCCTGAGGCCCAGCTCTTTGAGTGTGGTGAGCTGTACGGGGAGGTCGTTGACGTATGCACGGCTCTTGCCTGCGGGGGTAATCACTCGGCGCACTATGCAGGGAGTGTCGTACTCTAACTCCTGCTCCTCGAAGAAGGCCTCCAGGCCATAGCCCGAGAGGTCAAACTCCGCCTCTACTACGCAGTTGCTCACATTGTCGGCCAGCGCAGCACTGTCGGCACGGTTGCCGAGTATCAGCCCGAGCGCTCCCAGCAGTATAGACTTACCCGCACCCGTCTCGCCCGTGATTATGTTCAATCCCGAGCCGAGCGTGATATCCAGATGGCGAATCAACGCATAGTTCTCAACCGTTACTCTCTGAATCATCGGTGCGGTCTGGTGTTATTTTTTATTAAAGAAGGAGTCAGCAAACTGAGCTATGCGACGTGCCACATCGCTCTTCTGCTCCAGGGGGAAACTCTGTGAGCCATCGCGTGTTACGAAGGTCACCTTGTTGGTGTCGCCACCGAATCCGGCTCCCTTGTCGCGTAGGGAGTTGAGCACCACCAGGTCGAAGTTCTTACGTACCAGCTTGCCTTGTGCGTTCTCCTCCTCGTGGTCTGTTTCGAGGGCAAACCCTACGAGGAGTCTGTCGCCCTTCACCGCACCCAGCGATGCGGCAATGTCGGGTGTGCGACGCAGACGGATTGCCATATCCCCCTCGCTCTTCTTCACCTTCACGGGGCTCACCTCGGCGGGTGTGTAGTCGGCCACTGCGGCACACATCACACCACCGTCACATCCCTCCCAGCGTGCCTTGGCCGCCTCGTACATCTCCTCTGCCGAGAGCACATCGACCCTCTCCACACCCTTGGGTGTGGGCAGAGCGGTGCGCCCCGAGATGAGTGTCACCTCGGCCCCAAGTGCCGCCAGTTCCTCGGCAATGGCATAACCCATCTTGCCGGTGGAGTGGTTGGTAATATATCTTACGGGATCGATAGGCTCAATGGTTGCACCTGCGGTGACAATGAAACGCCTACCGTTTAAAGTTTTTTTTTCAGCCCCGTCGAGCAACTTAGATATCTGCTCGGCGATAAACTCGGGCTCTGCCATACGACCCTTGCCCGACAGTCCGCTCGCCAGCTCTCCCTCCTCAGGCTCGACAATCGCCACGCCCACACTCGCCAGCTTGGCAAGGTTCTCACCTGTTGTGGGGTGCGAGTACATATCGAGATCCATTGCGGGAGCGACCATCACCGGGCATCGTGCCGAGAGATAGGTTGTCAGCAGCAGGTTGTCGGCAATGCCATAGGCCATCTTTGCAAGGGTATTGGCTGTTGCGGGGGCTATGACGTAGCAGTCTGCCCACTCGCCGAGGCTGACGTGGCTGTGCCAGTCGCCATTCTCGGGGTTGAAAAACTCCACATAGATAGGATTCTTCGCCAGAGTAGCCATCGTAAGAGGGGTGATAAACTCCTTGGCTGCGGCGGTCATCACCACACGCACCGAAGCACCCTCCTTCACAAGGCACCTGACAAGTATAGCAGCCTTGTATGCTGCTATACTGCCGGTTACACCGACCAAAATATTCTTCCCTTTCAGCGCCATACCTTATTCCTTTAACTCTGTAAAGAGTGTGCCCGGACTACTTCTCGGGCTTACGGATATAGAGCTCGCCATCGAGGAACTCCTCGGTAGCAATCAGCGTAGGCTTGGGCATACGCTCGTAGTGACGCGAAATCTCAATCTGCTCACGGTTCTCGAAGGTCTCCTCCAACGAGTCAGTGGTGCTCGAGAAGTCAGCGAGCTTGCGGTTAAGCTCCTGCTTCAACGAGGTCGAAATCTGATTTGCGCGCTTAGCAATAGCAACTACCGACTCATATACGTTGCCTGTGGGCTCCTCGATGTCGGAAAGTTTGCGGGTGATAGTGTTCGTAGGAACGTTCTTCTTAATCTCCATATTTTTGTTCGTTTTACGTTTTTGCAATTCTTAAGTTTCGGAAGGTGAAGGTTACATCTTACCTCCTGACAGCCAAATGTATAAAAAAATTTGCAACTCTTAAGGTGCGGGGGAGGCGGGACTCAGGTCACCAGTTCTATTCCTCCTCCTCGATTGGTTCCTCTGTGTCTATACCACGACGGTCAAGGAAACGCTTTGCCACACTATACATACGGTCTGCCTCCTCGCGGAACTCCGACTCCGGATACTCGGCGATGAGGTTGTAGTAAGCATCGAGGGTATTGAGGTAGCGATCCACCTGTCGTACGGCACGCGAGTTATTCGCATACTCATAGTTAGCCTCTACAATGCGGAAGAGCAACTCCTCGCGATGTGAGGAGCGAGGATATTTGTCGAGTGCATTCTGCAATGCGATAACCGCCGACTGGTGGTAGCCAATCTTGAGGTAGGTCATCGCGTTGAGATATGCCTGATCGTGCAGCTTCTGCTGCAACTCTGCAATGCGCTCCTCGCACAACTCCTTCTTCTCCGACTGGGGATAGCGACCAAGATACTCATTAATCGCGGTGATTGCGCGCAGTGTGGCTGTCTGGTCGCGCTCGGGAGAGGGCGACGAGAAGTAGAAGCCCATAGCATACATATACTCAGCATCCTCCAGATAGACGCTACGGCCAAATTGGCGACGGAAATTATCAAAAATGGTCTCACTGTTGATAAAATCGCCCATCTTGTAGTAGGCTGCACCCTTGTAGTAGGTTACGGTATCCTCTTTGAGCGAGCCGCTGTAATAGGGGGATATCACCTCCAACACATCAGCCGCACGGGTATATTTTTCATCTTCGTAGTATCCAACAGCCATATTATACATGCCGTCGAAGTCTTTGCTCTTCAACAACTTGCTATACTCGCTACATCCCATAGCCATCAGGCCGCACACTACGATTAGAAATATTCTCGATAAATTCTTCTTCATACTCATTTTCAGTTTGTCGCACATTTTGCAACCAACGTGCAAAGTTATACATTTTTAACGATTAGGAAAAAAATATATTGCATTTTTTAGTTTTTCCGAGAAAATATCTATATTTGCCTAAGCGCGAGTGGCCTAATGCCGATGGGCTGCCCGCATTGTCCCACCTTGATTTGGGATATATTGTTACACGAAAAAGTAGAAAAAAAATGGAAATTTTAGAGAGAATTAAAAATCACTCCGGAGGTCCTTTAGGGCAGTATATGCGCTATGCGCATGGTTATTTTGCCTTTCCTAAGTTGGAGGGTGATATTGGTCCGCGTATGAATTTCCGCGGCAGAGAGGTACTCAACTGGTCGTTGAACAACTACCTGGGTTTGGCTAGCGACCCCGAGGTGCGCAAGGCAGATGCCGAGGGTGCCGAGAAGTTTGGTATGGCAGCCCCGATGGGTGCTCGTATGATGAGTGGCCAGACCAAATGGCACGAGGAGCTGGAGCGTCGCCTGGCTGCCTTTGTAGGCAAGGAGGATGCCTTCCTGCTCAACTTCGGTTATCAGGGTATGACCTCTATTATCGACTGTCTTGTTTCGCGTCACGATGTTATTGTATATGACTCGGAGGCACACGCTTGTATCATCGACGGTATGCGTATGCACACCGGCAAACGCTTTGTGTTCCCCCACAACGATATGGCAAATCTGCGCAAGCAGCTGGAGCGCGCCACCGCACTGACCGCAGAGACCAAGGGCGGTATTCTGGTTATCACCGAGGGTGTATTCGGTATGAAGGGCGATCTCGGCAAACTCGACGAGATTACTGCAATGAAGAAGGACTTCAACTTCTGCCTCCTGGTTGACGATGCTCACGGCTTTGGCACTATGGGCCCCAACGGTCGTGGTACCGGCGAACACTTCGGCTGTATGGATAAGATTGACGTGCTCTTCAACACCTTCGCCAAGACTATGGCAGGTATCGGTGCATTTGTCTCGGGCGAGAAGTACCTGATTGACTACTTCCGTTATAATATGCGTTCGCAGCTCTACGCCAAGAGCCTGCCTATGCCTATGGTTATCGGCGCACTCAAACGCCTCGACCTGGTGGAGAGCAAGCCCGAGTATCGTGAAAAACTCTGGGAGATTACCCGCGCATTGCAGCAGGGCTTCAAGGATAGAGGCTTCGATATTGGCGGCACACTTTCGCCCGTAACACCCGTATATATGAAGGGTGGTGTGAACGAGGCTACCAACCTTGTATATGACCTGCGCGAGCGTTTTAACCTCTTCTGCTCGGTGGTGGTATATCCCGTAATCCCCAAGGGCGAGATTATCCTGCGCATCATCCCCACCGCAGTACATACCCTGGACGATGTTAAATATACTCTGGACTGCTTCGAGGCCTGCCGCGACAAACTCGCTGCCGGTGAGTATCAGAAGGATATGCCCAGCGTAGCCGACCCCGAGTGGGTTAAGTACTACCAAGATATGGAGTAACAACAACCATAGCACAACAAAAAGAGTGTCGAGCTACAAACTCGGCACTCTTTTTTTGTCAAAAAAAGCGTATCTTTGCCCTGAAATAATACCAAAACTATGGAGTTGAAAGATTTGCGCCCGCTGACTGTTGGGGCGAAGAAGTTATATGTGGAGACCTACGGTTGTCAGATGAACGTGGGCGACTCCGAAATCATAATCGCGGTAATGAATGCCGCAGGCTACGGCTACACCGAGCGCATAGAGGAGGCCGATGTGATACTCGTCAACACCTGCTCCGTGCGCGACAATGCCGAGCAGCGCATCTGGGGCCGACTCCGCGAGTTCCGACGCTACAAGCGCCAGAAGCCCTCGCTCATCGTGGGCGTGGTGGGCTGTATGGCCGAGCGACTCAAAGAGGAGCTCCTGGAGGGTGACGACATAGTCAACCTTGTGGCTGGGCCCGACGCATACCGCACAATGCCCGCACTCGTAGCGGCAGCCGAGGAGGGCGAGAAGAGTGTCAACGTACAGCTCTCGCGCGAGGAGACCTACGGCGACCTGCGTCCCGTACGCATAGACAAGAGTGGCGTGAGTGCCTTCATATCTATCATGCGCGGTTGCAACAATATGTGCTCCTACTGCGTGGTGCCCTACACCCGTGGTGTGGAGCGCAGTCGCGACTATCGCACAATCCTGCGCGAGGCACAGGAGCTCTTCGAGGCGGGCTACCGCGAAGTGACACTCCTCGGCCAGAACGTGAACTCCTACCGCTACACCACCCCCGAGGGTGAGAGCGTTGACTTCCCCGCGCTGATGGAGATGGTGGCCAAGATATCGCCACTGCTGCGCGTGCGTTTCTCGACATCGCACCCCAAGGACCTGAGCGACAGGCTACTGGAGGTGATGGCTGCCAATGCCAACATCTGCCGTGCAATACACCTGCCCGCACAGTCGGGCTCTACCCGTATGCTCGACATAATGAATCGTAAATACACACGCGAGTGGTACCTGGGTCGCATAGCCGCCATACGTCACCACCTGCCCGACTGCTCGCTATCCACAGACCTCATAGCAGGATTCTGCACCGAGACAGAGGACGACCACGCAGACACCCTCTCGCTGATGCGCGAGGTGGGCTACGACTCGGCATTTATGTTCAAATACTCCGAGCGACGAGGCACCAAGGCATCACGCCATATGCCCGACGACATACCCGAAGAGGTGAAGACTGCACGCCTGACCGAGATTATAAACCTCCAAAACGTACTCTCCGCAGAGAGCAACGCCCGCGACGTGGGTAAGACATTCGAGGTGCTTGTAGAGGGACGCTCCAAACGCAGCGAAGCACAACTATGCGGCCGCACATCACAAAACAAGATGGTGGTGTTCGACGCCAAAGAGGGAGTGAAACCCTGCGACTACGTGATGGTAAAAATAACCGCCAGCAGCAGCGCAACCCTGCTCGGCGAACTGGTAGAGTAGTTTTTGGTCGCTTTTTGTAGTTAACGAAGACTTTCGAGCCTTTTTGTAAAAAGGCTC
>JAZUCV010000001.1:0-3580 GCA_045639285.1 Tidjanibacter sp. | reverse complement strand
TTTGATGTGCTATCAAATGGGCTAACAACATCGCCATTCCAACGCAGTTGCTCCAAATGGTCGATGCAAGATTGCTCCGTAGAAAACACTTCAAATAGTTCTATAACAGACTTAAACTTCTTCGTTATCATAGTATCTCTTATTTATGATACAAAGATAAGAAGAATTTTACACAAATGTAAATTTATTTAGTGTAAAATTGTATATAATTACCTAATTTTTTTCCCCTAACAAAGAAATACGAAGTATTTCGTCAAAAGTTTTTGGTTCCGCTTTTTACAAAAAGCGGAGAGGAAAGAAAAAGTCTGTCGTCTAAAAAAAAGGCTGTCAGTCGAATGAAGAAATACGCAGTATTTCGCCAAAAGTTTTTGGTTCCGCTTTTTACAAAAAGCGGAGAAGAAAAAAAAGAGTTTCGCTTTTTACAAAAAGTGGAGAATAAGATAAAATTTAACATTGTGTAATAAAAGAGCGAAGAATAGTTGTATATTTGTCGGAATTCGGATTGATATATAATAGAATCAACAACTAACAATTTAAAATAAGTAGAAGAAGATGAAGAAATTAGTAGGTTTGCTTGCAGCGCTGATGGTTATCGGCTCGGCGCGTGCAGACGAAGGTATGTGGATGTTGCCCTACCTTGCAAAGATGAACATTGCCGATATGCAGGCTAAGGGTCTGAAACTTTCGGCTGAGGATATCTATAATCCTAAGGGTGGCTCGTTGAAGGATGCTATCGTTATTTTTGGTGGCGGTTGCACCGGTGAGATTGTGTCGCCCAACGGCCTTATCTTTACCAATCACCACTGCGGTTACAGCTATATTCAGGCGCTGAGCAGCCTTGAGCACGACTACCTGAAGAATGGTTTCTGGTCGATGTCGTATCAGGAGGAGATTCCCGCACCTGGTCTTTCGGTAACCTTTACCCGCGAGATTATCGATGTTACTGCTGACGTTTTGGGTAATGTGCCCGACCTGGCAAAGGGCGAGGAGTTCGACCGTATGGTAAGCGAGAACGCCCAGAAGGTGCAGAAGAAGTTGGCTAAGAAGCACAAAAATATGAGCGTTTCGGTGCAGAGCTTCTTTGGTGGTAATCAGTACTTTGCAATCGTACAGGAGACCTATCGCGATGTTCGTTTCGTAGGTGCACCTCCCTCGTCGATTGGTAAGTTCGGTGGCGATACCGATAACTGGATGTGGCCCCGTCACACCGGTGACTTCTCGATTTTCCGTGTTTATGCAGATAAGGATGGCAAGCCCGCAGCTTACTCGCCTGATAATGTGCCTCTGGAGACTCCCAACCACCTTGCAGTTTCGACTCAGGGTTATAAGGAGGGTGACTTCGCAATGATTATGGGTCACCCCGGCAGCACTACCCGCTTTATGACCTCTTTTGAGATTGAGCAGACCGTAAGCAGCGAGAACCCCACTCGTATTCAGATGCGTACCGCATACCTCGACGTGTTGAAACCCCGTATGGAGGCTTCGGACGAGGTGCGTATCAAGTACGCTGCTAAGCAGTCGTCGCAGTCGAACTACTGGAAGAATGCTATCGGTATGAACGAGGCGCTTGCTAAGCTCGATGTTAAGGGTCAGAAGGAGGCTCAGGAGGCAGCATTTGCTGCTTGGGTGAGCGCAGATCCTATGCGTGAGCAGAAGTATGGCGATGTACTCTCGACTATGAAACGTGTTGTTGAGGGTCGTACCGTAGCAGAGCAGAAGAGCCTTACTTATAGCGAGTTCCAGCGTTGTATGGATATCTTCACCTTGTATTCGCGCACCTCGCGTCTGCGTGGAGCAGAGACTCCTACTGCTGAGCAGATTGCTCAGGTACAGCAGACCTTGGCTTCGGCATACGAGGATTATGACGAGTCGGTAGATCGCGAGTTGGCAGTTGCTGCTCTCACCGAGTTTGGCAAGATGCTCTCGGATGAAGACCTGCCCGCTTTCTATCTGAACGACATTAAGGGCCGTTTTAACGGCGATATCGAGGCTTATGTAGATTGGCTCTATGACAACTCCGTTCTCGCAAATAAGGAGTCCGCAGACGCCTTCTTCGCTAACTTCGACAAGGAGAAGCTCCAGGCTGAGCCCGTGGTGAAGATGATTGCCGATATGAATGCCAAGACTCCCGCGTTCCGCGCTGACGCTGCTCAGTATGCAGCAGACTATGATGATGCTCACCGCCTCTATATCGCAGGTCTGATGGAGATGGAGCCTGACGCTATGCACTATCCCGATGCTAACTTTACCCTCCGCCTTACCTATGGTAATATTCACCCCTACTCGCCCAAGGATGCAGTTGTTTACAACTACTTCACCACCTTGGAGGGTGTGATGGAGAAAGAGGATCCCTCGAACCCCTTGGAGTTCACCGTGCCCGATCGCCTGAAAGAGCTCTATGAGGCTAAGGATTACGGTCGTTGGGCTGACGCAGATGGCACACTCCACGTTGGCTTCCTCTCGAACAACGATATTACCGGTGGTAACTCGGGTAGCCCCGTGCTGAACGACAAGGGCGAGCTTATCGGTCTTGCTTTCGACGGCAACTGGGAGGCACTGAGTGGCGATATCGCATTTGAGCACAACCTGCAGCGTTGTATCAATGTTGACGTGCGCTATGTGCTCTTCTGCATCGAGAAGTATGGCAATTGCAGCCGTCTTATCAACGAGCTCACTTTAAGATAGTTTTTTTAACAGTTTTCCTTAGGATTACATTTAAGGGGGTACTTTTAAAAAAATAGTGTTTAATGTGGTGGGGAGGTGTAGTTTTTAACACCTCTCCACTACTTTTTTTATTATTGTTGTGTGAGTAAAGCGAGAAAAAAGTATCTTTGCACAAATTATAACCTTTTTACTACACAATGGAAGAGATAAAAAAAGATGTGGGCGCAACTAAGGAGAAGTCGCTCAACTTTATCGAGGAGATAGTAGAAAACTATATAGCCGAGACCGGCAACGCTATCCAGACACGATTCCCGCCGGAGCCTAACGGCTATCTGCATATCGGTCACGCAAAGAGTATCTGCCTTAACTTTGGTCTTGCTAAGCGCTATGGCGGTAAGTGTAACCTGCGCTTCGATGATACCAATCCCGTGAAGGAGGATACCGAGTATGTAGACTCAATCAAGGAGGATATCAAGTGGCTTGGCTGGGAGTGGGCCGAGGAGCGCTATGCTTCGGACTACTTCGACCAGCTCTATGAGTGGGCTAAGCAATTGATTATCAAGGGTAAAGCCTATGTCGACGACCAGACTCAGGAGGAGATTCGTACAGGTCGCGGTACCGTTACCGTTCCCGGTACCGAGAGTCCCTGGCGTAATCGCTCGGTGGAGGAGAACCTCGATTTGTTTGAGCGTATGAAGAATGGTGAGTTCCCCGATGGAGCTAAGGTGCTGCGTGCCAAGATTGATATGGCACACCCCAATATGCTCTTCCGCGACCCCATCCTCTATCGTATCATCCACGCAAACCACCACCGCACAGGTGATAAGTGGTGCATTTACCCTATGTACGACTATGCTCACGGCCAGAGCGACTCGATTGAGCGAATCACTCACTCGATTTGTACCCTCGAGTTTGA